>NZ_JAWRXV010000043.1:0-88852 GCF_046534875.1 Paraburkholderia sp. SIMBA_054
TTACATGCATGCTGATCAGGGAGCGTCTTGAGCCGATTCATCTTGACGAACGCTTTACGATGCGGACGCATGACGCACACTCGATGGCCATGCAGAGTTTCGTCCCGACCTTGGCTTTCTATAGAGATAACTCTCGATAGTAGCGGTAATGAAGGCCTTCGTGCGCAGACGTATTCGGCTGCGCCGCAAGAAATCGAACAAGCGCAGGGATTTGGTTGGACCTTTTTTGCAGGAGGACACCCTTAGAGCGGAGCGGCTCGCAGGAAGCGGCACCATCACGTGTGACATCAAGGTCTCGGACGTGGATGGAATCTCGGAAGCTTTCGAACCGGAGAGTAAGCTGAATGCGTTGGAATCGCATGCTGTCACGCTTGGATAGACGATCATGAACAGTGCACCCGAGCATAGTTCTACTGCCTACCGAGAAAACCATCCTAGGTGACTTCGTCGATGTACATGATAACAATTAACGATATTTCGACTGCGCATTATTGCGTTAATGGAATTATGTTCATTGACGCAAGAATTTGATGTTCTGCGGCTCCGACAGCGGGGGCGAGCGGGCAGCCGCAATGTATTCGCTCATCGGCAGTTGCAAACTCAATGGTGTCGTTCCACGCGCTTATCTGACCTACGTGCTTACTCACATCGCCGAGCACAAGACCAATCATATCGACGAACTGTTGCCATGGAACCTCGCAGACCGGCTGCGCAAGTCAGCCGACCCATCAATCGGTGCGCCGTAAGGACGGCAATCACGGGAGATCCAGATACATCCTGTCCATGATTAGAGATCGCGGACAGGATCTCCCCCGATCTCTCCGTTAGACCCATCATCATCGACGCGCGCGCGAAAGTCAGCTACGGTCGTCGCGAAGTGCTTACCAATCATGGCCTGCTTCCTGAAACAGCTAAACGGCGAACAGTGGACGGGGACGCGCCCTCACCTGCCGGACGCGCGCGAGGTCCGTGGTACGTCAAACAGCATTCAGAGGGATCTTGAGGTATCGCACTCCGTTTGCCTCTGGCGGCGGAAACTCACCGGCGCGGACATTGACCTGCACCGCCGGCAGGATCAGCGTGGGCATCGCCAGGGTCGCATCGCGTGCCTGGCGCATGGCGACAAACTGCTCTTCGCTTACGCCGTCGTGCACGTGGATATTGCGTTCCCGCTGTTCGTGCACCGTGGTTTCCCATGCAGGCCCGCGTCCTTCGGGCGGATAGTCATGGCACATGAATAGCCGCACGTCGGCTGGCAGGGCCAGCAGCTTGCGGATAGAGCGATACAGTTCATGCGCATCACCGCCTGGAAAGTCGCACCGCGCGGTGCCGACGTCGGGCATGAAAAGCGTGTCCCCGACGAACACGGCGTCCCCGATCTGGTACGCCATGTCGGCAGGCGTGTGCCCGGGCACATGCATCGCCCTGCCCGTCAGACCATTGATGGCAAACATCTCGCCATCCTCGAAAAGGTGGTCGAACTGCGATCCGTCCAGACGGAACGCCGGCTCGAGGTTGAAGAGCGTCTTGAAGACACCCTGCACACGCCGGATGTGCTGGCCGATCGCAATGCGCCCGCCCAGTTCGCGCTTGAGATACGCAGCAGCAGAAAGATGGTCGGCGTGTGCATGTGTTTCCAGTATCCATTCGACGCGCAGCGCACGCTCACGTATGAAATCGATCACCTTGCCGGCACTGGCGGTGGAGGTCCGTCCAGCCTTGGGATCGTAGTCCAGCACCGGGTCGATGGCGCATCCGGCATGACCCTCTGCAAACACCACGTAAGTCACGGTCCAGGTGGCGGGGTCAAAGAAAGGATGAATGGTCGGTGGCATGGCTATCTCCGGGGAATGAAATCATTCTATTCACATACAATATATCGTACAATATACTATGTTGAAATAGATTGAATCTCGACCATGAAAAGAACTCGTCTAACCATCGACCTCGCCACGATGCAGGCCGGCGCCGCAAATGCGTGCGCCCTGCTCAAGGTGCTCGCCAATCCCGACCGCCTGCTGCTGATGTGCCAGCTTTCCCAAGGCGAGATGTCGGTCGGTGAGCTCGAGGAACAACTTGGCATCCATCAGCCCACGCTGTCACAGCAACTGGGCGTATTGCGCGAAAACGACCTCGTAGTCACTCGCAGGGAAGGCAAGAACATCTTTTATTCGGTGGCGAGTCCGCACGCGCTCGCCGTAATGGCCGTACTTTATGAACAGTTCTGCCCGAAGTAGTAAGGAAGCGAATCATGCTGGTCGACCTTGGTCATTTCACACCGTGCCTCTCGTTGACAGGCGGGCTCGTGATCGGTATCGCGGCTGCCGTGCTGATACTGTTCAACGGGCGCGTCGCCGGCATCAGCAGCATCCTCGGCGGCCTGCTGGCCTGGCCGCGCGATGACGTCAACTGGCGTCTCGCGTTTCTGGCGGGGCTCGTCGGCGCACCGGTCATCGCAGGACTGCTGGGCAAACCTGCACAGGCAGAGATCGAGGCGAGCTGGGGCGCGATCCTTGCGGCCGGGTTTCTTGTCGGCATGGGTACCCGCTATGCCAGCGGCTGCACCAGCGGCCACGGCGTATGTGGTCTCTCCCGAGGGTCTGTGCGCTCGCTCATCGCCACCGCAACCTTCATGGCCGCAGGATTTCTGACCGTCTTTGTACAACGTCACCTGATCGGAGGCTGATATGGCAGCCCTCAAGACAACGCTCATTGCGCCGGTTACGGCATTGCTCGCCGGTCTTCTTTTCGGGGTTGGCCTGATGGTGTCAGGCATGGCAAACCCGGCGAAGGTGCTGGGTTTCCTCGATCTGGCCGGCCGGTGGGACCCGTCACTCGCCTTTGTGATGGCTGGCGCCATTGCGGTCGGCTCACTTGCATTTTTCGCGGCCAGACGCCGTGACAGGTCATATCTTGGGTTGCCGATGCAACTTCCCGTCAGCACGGCCATCACGCTAAGGCTGGTTCTGGGTAGCGCCGCCTTCGGTATCGGCTGGGGACTGGCCGGTTTCTGCCCGGGTCCCGCGCTCGTTGCGCTGGGCGCTGGCTACCCCAAGGCCGTCGGTTTCGTGGCGGCAATGGTTGCCGGCATGGTCGTCTTCGAACTGATCGAGCGGACGAAAGCCACGACACAACGCGCGTGAGCGCAATCTGCGCTACCCGCGAAAGACTCGCAGTTGAGCAAGCAGAGGTTATCACGGCAATCACTTTCACGATGAGGAGTCATCGGACCGGTGTCGACCCGTTGCTGACGGTCGATATCCTAAAATCTATGCGGCCCGTTTTGAAGTGTAGCGGCCATTCACCGGGTCACCTTGCCGACGAGATCTCGCCATAGCCGACGCTCGGCGACAGGCGGCGCATTCTTGAAACTGGGCGAGTGGAAAAGCGGCAGGACCCACCTAGAGGAAGCAATGAAAGCGATCGAAGCCCGAAACGAATATCATCGGGCCGACACCGCTAGGTCGCCCCCTGCTTTGACGATGCGCTCCAGTCGATCGTGCAACGGATCGAGGAACGCAGTCGCTTCATGGAATCCCCCTATCTGCACACCGCGTCCGGAGGCAGCGTTCACGCGCACCGGTGGGATATTCGATAGAGCTACGCGGTTTTCTGATGGGACAGCGAGTCGGCAGCGGCCAAACATGTATCACGAGCCGAGCTCGGTAACACGCCCTTGGCTCAGGCAAACGCCCTGGTTGCAGCATGATACGCGCGCCGACTGGATCAGTAGGAAGACCGACACTTGGGGGGCGAATCATCCATGCATCGGGCGACCTAAGCGCGAAATGGTCATGAAAAGGCGGCCCCGTTTCTTATCAACGTGACTTGCCAAGGCTTTAAATTGCAGCCTATTCTACCTATCTTACTGATGCGAGTGCAAAACCTTGCCATGCTCAACCTCAGGGTTCGGAACGACTAGATGTGCAGTAATCAGCGTGTACCAGGAGCGGAACGCGTCGCGCCGTATCGCGGCGCTTCAGTATCGTTGTCAATGGATGAGGAGTATGTCATGCCGAATACCATATTCAACACTGCAGGCGACGCGCTGAAGAGCCTCAAGGACAACAAGTTCACTTACACCAAGTGGGACAAGACGGCTGGAAAAGCGGTCACCGCGACTCCGCTGGCACAGCACAGGACCTATCTGGAAGACTTTGGCAAGATCGCTCACTTTCTCTGCGATACGGAGAACTTCAAGCGCGAACTGAACGCGGTGTCGGTCGACATGTGGAACGCATATCGTGCCTTTAACCCACAAATGCGCAACAAGTTTACGCGCGCGATGGGCGTGGTGGCGCGCAGCATGAATTTCCGTTTCGAGAATCGCTTTACTGCCAACACGGCACCCAACGCGCCAATCGGCATCATGCTCATCGGGGGTGACCCGCAACTCGGCTATATGCTACGCAATAAGCTTTTCTGGAAGGACAGCATGGATTTGCGTCATGGCGAGCATGCTCATAGCCTTCAGTGGCTGGCCATCGCCAAGTGGGGGGGCACCGTGACTGCCGCTGCAGACCTGTATGCGCTGACGGCCGACTATCGCGCTCCGTCCAAGGACGACCGCGCGCCTGATCGTTCGATGATCCTTTGGCAATGGCTGACCGACTGCTTCCCCTCCGACATGAAAAGGCTTGCTACCTCCAGTTTCCTTAACAACGAAACCCTGGAATCCCAGTCTTTCCGTGCGCCGCAGGTCGTCATGGATCATCTGATGACTACCGGCTCTGGGCCGATCGATGGTCACTTCCTTTCCAACTATCTGTACTACCGCTACAAGAACCGCAACTGGCTGACGACGAAAACCACCACCACCTGGACCAAGACCGGCCCAGAAGTACGCACGGAGACCACCAAGCTGCACACCGGTGATCCCAAAACCCATCGTGCCGACGGACGCGCTACCAGGGGCTGGAACCCAAGTCCGTCCGTGCCGAACGCGCGCTTTATCCGGGATGAGGTTAACCACACGGCGCAAGCCGCACGCGTTGTCAACGCGGAGAATCAGATCGCGGTGCAGTTCCACGGTCAGGCCGGGCATCTCACCTACTTTTACATCGATTAAGGATCGCTTCACGCTACCTGTTCACAATGCGCGTTGACGCATTTGCTTTTGTTCGCGCCTCCTGAGTCACCATTGCGATTGCTTGACGCCCAGCCCCGGCCTCGAAGCCTGTCCCGTCGCTCGCTTCGAGTTAGAAACTTGCACGTTCCTCGATTGGCCTTGAACCGTTCCGCGCGACCGCCATCTTTGCGGATCCGGGGCAAACCACGCAGAGGCATGACCAAATCTCAAGTTATCTTCGACGTCGGGTGCGCACCAAAATTCCGTCATTAGATAACGCTAATCAAACGTCGCTTCATGGCCGAAAGCACCGGTTCAATGAGAGTGTCGTAGATCTGCCGCGGAAATGTTCAACGAGAGCTCTCGGGCGACTTCGTGAATGAGTACGGTCAACCCATTGCGGCCATTGAAAATTCTAGAAAGCAGACTGCTGTCTATCTACTTTGCGGAGATCCGTCGAGGAGCGGCAGGCCGTACTGACTGTTGCTCACGCGTGGCGGGCCTTCGGGCTTTTTTTTCCTTTGCGTGAGACTGAGCCCTGGCTGACATCCTTTGGCAAGCGCCGAGGATTGCCAAGGAGTTTGACCAGCCGTGTCTCGCAGTAGGAAAGCGAGTACCCACGCCGCTGCGAGACCATGAAAGTAAGGGGGCGCATGTGCCATGCCGGACCTGGACTGTGCGCCTGTAACGCAGTCGCGCTCGCGATCAGTCCCGCCGGCAGGTTGTTGATCGCGTTGCTACTCAACGCTACGAGCACCCCCGAAATCGCTGCCGTGAATGGTTGATCCTGCAATGCCGACGCTGCGAGCCGATGCGAAAGTCCCGCGATAACACCCGTATGTGCGAGCATTTCCACCAGCACGAAAAGCCCCGCCACGAGAGGCAGTACGCTCCACGAGATTTCGCGAACAAGCTCGACGGGAGACTGGCGCTCCTTCAGCAGCATGACAAGCGCCGTAACGATGCCGAGAACGGCAGTCGGCAAACCCAATTGCATGTCGAAGGCGGAGACGGTCACCAATGCGACCGCTGTCACGCCGATGCCGGCAAGCGTCAACTTCCCGTTCGTACTGAGCTTGGCGACGGGCGGGCCCGTCGCGCACGAGCCACCAAGCTCGCCACGTTGCGTCCAGCGCAGCATCAGAAACGTGACGATGATCGACAGGATAGAGGACAACGCGAAGCGTGCGACCCATACGCCGAGCGCCGGCGTGTGGTTTGCATAGAGCACGAGATTGTCGGGATTTGATATGGGCAACACGAAACTCGCCGCATTGGCGATGAATGCGCACGCGTACAGGTGCGGCAGCGGCTTCGTGCCGGCCTTCTTCGCTGCGGCGAACACGGCGGGCATGAGCACGACGGCAGCCGCATCATTCGAGAGGAACGTCGTCACCACGACACCGACCAGATACACGAACAGAAAAAGTCTGCGCGGCGACCCCTTCGCATGGTTGACGGCAAGTACCGCGGCCCAGTCGAACAGCCCTTCACGCCGGCCGAGTTCCGAGAGCAGCATCATGCCGACGAGAAAAAAATAAATATCCGTGCCTTTGCCAACCGCCTGCCACGCCAGACCGGCGGGGAGCAGCCCAAGCGCGACGAGAAGCAGCGCGCCCGCGACGGCCCAGATCGCCTCGGGCCACCTGAACGGGCGCAAAATGACCCCCGCAGTCGCGGCGAGCGTAATACCCCAGAAGAGTAAAGTTGGATTCATGTAGCGAGAGACGTGTCATGGACGACATCGCGGTGAATGCCGCAAGCGTTCCTGATTGATGCGCCGAAAATGAGCCACAACGCGAGCGACCCCGTCGACACGCCCCCGAGCACGAAAAACGCCGTCGCATAACCAAAGTGCTGCGCGAGCACACCGCCCAGCGCAGGACTTAGCGCCGCCCCCATGCCCTGCACTGTCATCACCACGCCCTGCCCGACGTTCACGCGTCCCGTCCCTTGCAACACCCTTACGACGAGCGCGGGGACAGCCACGCTTTGCAGTCCCGCGCCGATGCCATCCAGCGCCTGCACCGGCCACACGCCCCACGCGGTGATGAACATTGCCGCGACCAGGCCGCGCAGCGGCAGCGCGAGAAAGGTGACGAGAAGCACGCGCCAATAGCCGAGGCGCCGAATCAGCCAATTGGCAAAGAGCGCCGCCGCAACCATGACGAGTTGCGCGACGACGATAGTCTGCGCGGTGAAGGCGTTCGGATCACCCTTATGCGCGGCGACGACCGCCAGTCCATAGAGCGGAAGCATGGCCGCGTTGCCGAGATGGAACATCGCCAGCGCGGCGGCGAGCAGGAGCAGCGGCCTGCACTTGAACAGCACGCGAAAACCACTCGCCTGCTCGCGCTCCGACGCCGACGCGGCGCGAAATCCCCGCGCACTGTCATGATCGATGACATCGCTCGGAATCAGCAGCGTCGCGAGGACCGTCATTGCGCCGAACACACCCGCAAGCGCAAACACCGCGCCGAAACCGAAGCGCCAGCCGAGCCAGCCCGACAACGCCGCGCCGACGACATTGCCCGCGTGGTTCGCCACCTGATTGCGCCCGAACTGCCAGTCGAAGCCGGATTCGCGCACCATACCGAGTGTCACGCCGGCGACCGCGGGACCGAGCGCCGCGCCCGTCACGGCAGTGAATACCTGCGAAGCGGCGACCATCCAGTAACTCTGCGACACCCACAGCACGAGCGAGGCAAGCGTCGTCATCACACCAGCCACAACGATGAGGGCGCGTTTGTGATGCGTCGCATCCACGAGCGCGCCGGCCGGCGAGGTCGCCAGCATTCCCGCGACGCCGCCGAGCGTCATCACCGCGCCGATCGCGTCCGGTTGCCAGCCCTGCGCCTGAAGGAAGACGCCCAAAAATGGTCCGATGCCCGCCTGCACATCGGCCATGAAAAAGTTCAGTCCTTCCAGCGCATATTGAGGAGTCATTGATCGGTCATCAGGCGTAGTTCATGTCGAATCAGAGTTGCGAGCCGAAGGTTGGCTGGTACTGCGCAGCGACCACGTCGTTGGCGGTATCCGCCCGCAAGAACGACGACGTCGACGGCCGGCTGCATGTTTTCCAGGACAACATCGCGTGAATTTGCCAAGGCTCGGAATGCGTGACTGGACGAAGCCTGAAAGCCGGTGGAGTTCACCTGACCCAGCGTGCCAGCGGCTCCTCGCGTCCGATGCCGCATCAGCATGCAGATCAGCCTGGCGCGTCGACCAGTTCGGCGATCTCGTCAACCTCGATCGTGCGGCCGTGCCGGTTCCTGATGCCACGTCCCCACGCCTGTATGTACACGCCCGGCGTGAGATACGACGCCAGTTCGGCGGCGGCGTGGGGCGGCATGCGTAGCGACGTGCCATCCGCGAGCAGCGCTCCGCGAAGCTCACCCTTCGGACCGAACAGGGACAGCGCCACCTGACCACATGCTTCCATGGCGCTGTGCACGACGTCCGGCTTCTGATGCTTCCCGCCATCTTCGTGCGGGCCGTTGTCGAGAATGATCCTGCCGCTTTTCGTCACGAATGAGACCGCCGCGATCACGTCCGCGCCTCGAGGCTTGACGCCGCGCACGCGAACCTGATCACCGATCCTCACATGCCGCGTGATCTGACGGGACAGGTGAGGCGGGAAATGAACCTGACGCTGCTGACGCGTGCCGAGCACGATCCCATCCAGTTCGCCGTGCGGGTTCAGGAGAAAGCGCGTTACCACGCCTTGTGTTTCGGGAAGACTCTCAGGGTCAATCCAGTGCATGTTGCCTATCCTCTTCTGATGGTGGGAAAACGTAACGGCGGGAGCCATCAGGGGCGAGGTCGTGGGCGATCATAGAGCGGCGTCAGTTTGCCGGGCGAGCCAAATGCCGTCGCCTGCAGCGCCATGCCGTATTGATTACGCGTGCCGTAGCCCTGTGCGGATACCCTCGCGCCCGTACGCACGAGACCCGGGAACTGTTGCGCGACGGGAGGCGTCAGCTTGATGACTGTGCCGTCGGCCAGGATCACCCCATCGGGCTCGCCGCGAGGCGCGGTCGTGACGTACGCAACTTCCCCCTGCGCGTTCAGGCGTGACAGTCCCGCGCCGTGCAACTCAGCCGGCAAGGGCTGCGCGCCCGGAAGCGGTGGATGGTCGATCAGTTGCTGACCGCTTCTCATATCGACGATACGCTGCGCCTTCAGATTGCCGGCTGTGTCGCGCCAGCCACTCAACTGCACGCTGTCGCCCGGACGTACCATCGACGTGAGATCCGCACTCATATGCGGAGGAAAACGCACGAGCGCGCCTTCGCTGGTCAGGAAGCCGTCGACGTCGCCATCCGGGTTGGTGAGGAAACGCGAAACGGTGGCTTGCGTGGTAACGGGCATTCCTTCGTCTACCAGCGACGCGGGCGCACGCTCGGCGCCGAGCGGCAGCGGCACCGGCGCGTTCGGTGATGGTGGCGGCGGTGGAACTTCGGCGCCGACGGGCGGCGCGGGCGCAACGGGCGCGGTGTCGGGCCGCGTCTGCGCCGCGCATCCAATGCTCACTGCGAGTAGCACAACAAGACTCATCGCGCTTGCGATGCGGACGGTGCCGCACCGGCTTCGGTACATCGGTCTCGAAAGCATGATCCCTCCTTCACTTGGCACGGAGTGATCTGCAAAGGCTGTACCATGAAGCGCAAGCCCTGAACTCAGGGCCTAGCGGCGCGAACGGCGACTGCGGTGTCAACAGAACGGACACAGATCGTCCGCTTCCATTACATCCACAGAGAGTGTTAGCCGTCTGTGTCGACGGTTGTGCTGGATATACCGAGGTTGGTCAGACGCGTGTAAAGCGACTGTCGGCTGATGCCGAGGCGCCGGGCGGCTTCGGCACGGTTGCCGTCGGCAAGCGCGAGTGCGCGGGCAATCAACGCACGTTCGAGCTGAGCGAGCGCATCGTTGAGCGGCAGTTCAGCGAGATGGGCGGGGATCGCAGCCGCAGCGTTGCCGACGGTATCGAAGAGGAAGGCAAAGTCTTCGCGCGTGAGCAGCGCGCCCGGCGCAAGCGCGCTCGCACGTTCCATGGCATTGGCCAGTTCTCGCACGTTGCCGGGCCACGCAAAGGCGGCGAGCAGACGCTGGGCATCAGCGGAAAGATGCTTGCGTGCCGGTTCCCGTGTGGCAGCGCTCGTAGCGAGGAAATGCTCCGCGAGCGGCAGAATATCTGCCACACGTTCGCGCAAGGGCGGGATGTGGACCGGGATCACGTCGAGCCGGTACAGAAGATCCTGGCGAAACGATCCCGCTGCAACCATTCCTGGCAGGTCGCGATGTGTCGCGGCCACGACACGGACATCGACCGCGATTGGCCGGTTCAGGCCAAGCGGCGTGACCTGCCGCTCCTGAAGCACACGCAGCAGCTTCGCCTGCATGGCGAGCGGCATGTCGCCGACCTCATCGAGAAAGAGCGTACCGCCGTGCGCCTCTTCAAAACGCCCTTGCCGCTCGGCATGCGCGCCCGTGAATGCGCCCTTGCCATGACCGAAAAGCTCGCTCTCCAGCAGGTCCTCCGGAATTGCCGCGCAGTTCACGGCGACGAATGGCCCACTCGCCCGTCCCGATGCCCGATGCAGCACCTGTGCTGCGACCTCCTTGCCCGTGCCCGTTTCGCCAGTGATGAGCACAGTCGAACTGGTGCCCGCCGCGCGGCCCAGACGCTTCTGCACATCGCGCATCGCTTCACTGACGCCGAGCAGTTGCGGCTCGCGCGAGGGCGTCTCATCGGCGAAGGCTGACGTCGTACCGGCGGGGGGCGTGACGGGATACGCCGCGAGAACGCGCTTGAGAAGCGCGGCGATCTCGTCCCGGCCGACCGGCTTCGTCAGATGCTCGAAGGCGCCGAGCCGCATCGCGCCGATGGTATTGGCGCTCGTCGCATGCCCGGTGAGCATCACGACCGGCACGCTTTGCAAACTCACTGTCCCGCGCAGCGATTCGAGCACGGCGATACCATTCGCACCCGGCAGACGGAAGTCGAGAAAGATGCAGTCTGGTGTGGCCTCGCGCAAGCGTTCCAAGGCCTCTTCGCCGGACCGCACCTCGAGTGGCGTGTGGCCGAGGTCCTGAATGGTTTCGGCGAGGCCCTCGCGGAAGGCGTCGTCGTCATCGATGATCAGTATGGTCGCCATGGCAGTTCTACAACGAATTGGGTCACATGAGCGTCCTCGGCGAGATAGGCGCGACCGCCATGCGCCGATGCAATCTCACGCACGACGGCGAGGCCGAGTCCCGAACCGTCCGGGCGGCCCGTCACGAACGGCTCGAAGATGCGTTCACGCTCCGCCGCGTTGACGCCGGGACCATTGTCGACGACTTCGAGTCTCAGCCGCTCGCCTTCCTGCGATAGTACGTGATGCGCGCGCACCGTAACGCTGCTGCTCACCGGCGCGTGTCGCAGCGCATTCATGATCAGATTGTCGAGCGCGCGCGCCAGTTGAGCGGGATCAAAGACAGGGCGGGCGTCGCCAGGTTCGATTTCGGTGACCAGTTTGACATTGCGGCTCTCAGCACGAGATTCATGTGCATGAACGATCCCGGCCAGCCAGGAGTGCAGATCGACCTC
Source organism: Paraburkholderia sp. SIMBA_054 (assembly GCF_046534875.1). Lineage (NCBI taxonomy): Bacteria > Pseudomonadati > Pseudomonadota > Betaproteobacteria > Burkholderiales > Burkholderiaceae > Paraburkholderia > Paraburkholderia sp. SIMBA_054. The sequence goes on from NZ_JAWRXV010000043.1 coordinate 11,661, forward strand.
GCGAGCGTGAACCGTCACCGGTTGCGTGAGCGCAAGCAGGCTCGCCACCTGCGACTCGATCCGCCCCACCTGTTCGATGATCGTCCGCAACGCGGCTTCGCGGCGCGCCGCGTCGCCCGCCAGCGCATTTTCGGCTTTCAGACGCATCGCGCCCGCCGGATTGCGGATCTCGTGCGCTATCTGCGCGGCCATCTTGCCCAGCGTGCTGAAGCGCTCCGCATGCGCCAGCTGGGTGCTCAGTGCGTTCGCTTCATGTTGCAGGCGCTCTGCGCGCTCGCCGTAGCGATTGAGCGCATCGACGATCTGGTCCAGGTCCCGTTCACCGAGCCGGTCGAGCCGCTTGCCCCGCTCGAACTCGCCCGCAGGGGCGAGCGCCCGTTCCAGCAACGTGAGTTTGCGCTTCCAGCGCCTGAGCGCCAAAGCCAAAAACATGGCCAGCAAGACAATCATTGCGAGCACGCTCGCCAGGATAGTTACGGCGCGCTCCCCATCCGGGCCCAGCGGCGGCCGCGCGCGCGTGAGCATCCAGGCGAGCAGGCCCGCGTGGCGCGGCACTGGACAGGCCACGGCAACCACGGCATCCGCGCCGCTAGAAACGACATCGACCTTCAACTGGCCCGCTCTCGCCGCGTTTCGGAGCGTGCGCAGAATGAGCGGCGTCTCGGCTTCCGGGACGTCGCGCTTGACACCACTGCCCTCATAAGTTGGGAATGCATAGGCAAGAAAGCCATTCGGTGCGCCGGACGCGGGCGCGTTGCTCCAGAAACCGCCCTCTATTCCTTCGGTGCGGATCAGCACGAGATCGAGCACGGCGTGCATGAGATCGACGTCGGTTTCGCTGGGGCGCTGCATCGACAGGTCATAGCGCGATGCAACCGCCGTGCACGCCGCCAACGCCTGCTGCCTCGCAACGCCAACCCGCTCGCCGAGCGCCGACGAAAGCATGAGCCACACGGCGCTCGTGAGCAGGCCGAACAGAACGGCGACGAGAATCCAGAGTGCGAACAGTTGAGTAGAAAACGACGGTCTCGACATATGATGCAGGCGGGAAGAACTTCGGCCCTCAGGGCGATCAGGCGGGTGAAACACATAGAAACGCCGCCGCTGGGGACTTTCGGCTCGGATGCGTTCCCACGCCCATCCCCAACATTCGACGGGATTTATAGGTGAACAGATCTTCGGTTCAAGATCTGGTGTGAAACTCCGTCCCTTGGGGGACACGCGTCGCAACAGGTATTCATCGCATTGTCGCAAGAAGTCATCGATTGAAGCGCGCCAGGAAGAGCAGTCGTTGCTGATCTGGTCTGGAAGCCTCGGACCGACGATTGTTTTCCCTTCGACTGTTGAGCATGCCGACGAACGGTGCTATATAGGCCGCCGCTCCGCGCTGCCGATAGTAACTCAGCGAAAGCCGCAACCTCGTGATTTGACTCGCGTGGGGTCTGTCAGGAAGTCTTTTCTTCATACCGGTTTGTCTGTGACCGTAAGGCTTCGAAGCCAGGAATGCCTCTCAGCCACTCACACCCTTCGATACATTAAATCTCGCCCGGAGGGCAAAGATAAAATCCTTCACCGCTTCCTCGCATGCCGCCAGGTTGCCATCGGATGTTCCGCACGCGAAACCAAATAGCATCCAGTTTGCCTCGTTGAGTTCCGGTCTTGTGCTAACGATTTGTACCGCCCGGAAATTGGTGCACGCGGACTTCGTCCGCAGGTAGTTGTTAATAAGCCTAAGCAACTCGTCTCGATCGATATCGACTCGCATGCATTTTCCAGTGTAACTGCAAACAGTCGAGCTAATGCTCGCGCCGCGCCTGCGACGTGCTATCCATAGATACGGCGGAATCGACGCGGCTTTGTTCCTCTGACGCCGTGCCAATTTCGCTCACAATGGCAGTGACCTGCACTATAGCGGCCGTGACATACGACATCGTTAATGGCGTAGTCTACGGTCGGCCGCGTACTTTGTTTAGGTCCCGAAAAATGTTTTTTCGGACTCCGTCTCTTTCATAAAAATGAAGGATTTAACTTTTCCTTCAAAACATTCTCAATGTGTCGGCTTTTCAGACAGCATGTGTCTGATTTCTTTACATCGACACAGTCCGTCTCACTCCCAAACGCCTGTTCGCGCGGGCGGACCTGTATTTTTCCTTTTTCCAGCCGATAACCTGCTCATGACTGCCGTGTCGTGAAGCCGCCAAGTCAACAACATCCGCAGGGCAGACGAATAGACCAAAAATCCTACAAATTCATTACCGTGTTTTTTCATAAACTTCTCACACGGGTGACCGCCACTGCGGGCGGCCACCCATTCATCGTCGGTGCACTGGGAACGCTGCTAGCTACTGGCTTGCTAGGTGTCAGTCTTCTGACACTGCTAGCCGCAAGGGGGACGGCAATCCAGCATGCCCATGGGACCTCCCGGAACGTCGCCGCTGCCATATCGGACAATATCTCGCATACCCTTGAATCGTCCGATCAGTCTCTCCAGACGCTCATAGCGACGCTACGCGAACCGACAATTCAAAATATGGAAGTCAATGTTCGACACAAGGTTCTTTTCAACCGGGCCGCAATTTCTCGCTACGTGACTGGAATAGGTTTGACGGACGAGTACGGAAACCTGATAGATGGTTGTTGCTCGAGCACCCATCACTGGAATTTTAGCGATAGAGACTATTTCCGGGTTCACCGGCAATCCCCAAAGGTCGGCCTCTATATATCGGCCGTCTATCTGGCGCGTTCCAGGGGCGACGCGGCGTCCATCGCCCTGACCAGAAGGATAGACCACCCGGACGGATCATTCGGCGGCGTGGCGATCGTCGCGATTGACGTCGCATACTTTGGACAGTTGCTTGAGAATCTTGATGTGGGTCCCCACGGCGTCACAGCTATCATACGCACCGATGGAACGCTGGTTGCCAGAAATCCGCCATTAAAATCATCCCACACTATCGATTTCAGCCAATCGTCCACATTTCGACGCATGGTTGGCCAGGATTCCGGGTTCTATGCGGGGCGCTCATCGGCGGACGGTGAATTACGGCTGTACACGTTTCAGCGCGTGCCCGGCACGCCTTTGATCGCAGTGGTCGCTCCGGCGCTTGATGACGTCCTCACTTCATGGAAACAGTTGTCGTGGATAGTTGGAATTTCAGCGTCCGCGATCGGCGTGGGCTTTTGCAGTGTGGTCTGGCTTCTTGCGTTCGCGCTAAGGGACCGCGTTGCTGCAGAGGGTCGCCTCACGGAACTCACGCAAATTGATCCACTCACAGGTCTCAGGAACCGACGCGCGCTTGACGACTGTCTCGCTAGCGAGTGGGCGAGACTTCAACGCAACGACAGTTGCCTGTCAGTTCTGTACGTCGATGCCGATCATTTCAAGCAATATAACGACAGACACGGTCACGCTGAGGGCGACCGCGCGTTGAGGCACCTTGCTGAGTGCATTACAAAGCATGTGCGGCGCCGCAGCGATTGCGCGGCTCGATATGGCGGCGAAGAATTCGTCGTAGTGCTTCCTGACACGAATGCTCCACATGCTAAACGTGTCGCCGAAGCGATACGCGCGGAAGTTGAGAATGCGCTCTCTGAATGTCCACCGTTCACCGTAAGTATTGGATGTGCCAGCGGTACACGAGCCAGTCATGTGTCTCTCGGTGAGTTGACGAATGCGGCGGACCTCGCGCTCTATGAAGCAAAGCGCGCCGGAAGAAATTGCGTTGTCGGGAAGGCTATATCGTCAAAGGGAATGGACGACGGGACATGAACTTGCATGCGCCTTTTCGGGAGGACCGGTAAGCGTCTCGCAAAGCTTGCAATTACCCAGTTCTCTTTAGGGCGAGTTCACATCGGAGTTGAATGTCGATGAGATGGTGTGGTGCAAATTCGGGCGCGAAACGGTACTCGACGCACGGTTGCGCGCTGAATATTACCGGGCGCGTCTGATCTTCCTTGAGGAAGTCACCAGAAAAGGTATTGAGGCAGTGTTCGACGAGCGCAAGAGACAACAGGACGTATCACAACCATCACGTCCGGGACCCAGGCGTACTGCCGCGCAATTGGCGCTCACACAAGTACGAAGGGATTTGCCCGGCAAATCCCCGCGTTATGTGATTGGGACGACCCATCATATCTATGCAGCAACCGTCGCGCAAGCACTCTGCCATCACGTTGCTCTCCTTGACAGCAGCAGCCAGCATATCGAGCCCGGCCGGTCCAATGTCACTCGGCGCCGGCTAGCGTATCAGACGCTGTTACGCCTTAGACTCCGGAGCGCCGGAGGCTTGCGGATCATCGGTTGCCGCCTGCACATTGTCACTCTTCTTTTCGACAAGTGATTCCATCGCGCCGGCACCTTCGAAGCCGGCGACGGCAGCCGCCGCCTTTGTCAACAGACCTGCATCCGGATCAACCTTCTCGAGCGCTTCGACAGCCGCTACCGCACCCGCGATTTCGCCTACCTTATCCAAGATTCCCATTTCCTCACTCCCTAAAAAACTCATTGAACATCGACCGTTGAACATCCCTAGGGCCGCGACATCCCATACGATGTCAAGCACGGTTTCCCGTTCCGAACGTCCGGCGGCAACCTCACCCACATCGCTGAAAAAGAAGCCGCAGCCACCGGCTGCGACTCGAACATGCCACTTGCGGTACAGTCATCGCAGCTTCATTCTCGGACGTTGCCCCGCATGCATCAACGCCGAAGTGGTGGAGTTAACCATCCTTAACATCTGGCGACATCGTCCCGCTGCAAATTCATCAGCCAGGATTGGAGCAATTTGCGTACGCATGTTTCAGCACAGTCGAAACTCAGCAAACCGACATTCTTTCAACTAGCCGACTATACTGAAAGCAGTCGTTCCGGTTCAGGCGGCAGGCTCCAGACGGAACGCAGTGGCAATTGAGTCTGGCCGCAGGGGATTGCCATGTTCACGCATCTACTCGTGCCGACGGACGGCTCGGCACTCTCGGAATCCGCTGTCCTGCTGGCAGTGACACTCGCCGGCGAAAACAAGGCGAAAATGACGGCACTTCACGTCATACCGGAGTTCCACGTTTTTGCGTACGGCCCGGAAATGCTTGCAGATACTGAGGAACGATTTCTTCAGGTCGCCCACCAGCACGCGGATGACTACCTCGGAGCTGTGATGAAAGAAGCGAGCCTCGCTGGCGTCGAATGCGAGACCGTAACGGCGACGCGAGCACATCCGTATGAAGCTATTATCAGCGTTGCAATTCAGCAGAAATGCGATCTCATCGTGATGGCCTCTCACGGTCGTCGCGGGGTACGGGCACTGCTGCTAGGCAGCGAGACGCAGAAGGTACTCACGCACAGCGACATTCCCGTGCTCGTGGTCCGGTCGTCTGTGACTCCCGAGGCGGCCAGTGGAAAGGAACACGGTACGCCCAGAGACCTAGGGCAGTAGACAAACGAGACGTTCATCATTGCACGCGCTGCTATCCCGGCTTGCATTCCCACGACGGCGCAGACCGGCAGGAAACGCAGAGATGATTGAGCCGGGCGCCGACCGTCTCGGCGCTCAGTCCACGCGACCGCAACGAATTGCCCAGATGGCGGCGATGGCAAGAAAAATCAGGCATGAGCTCCGCTGGGTCAGTACGCTTGACCACGCCAGTGTGGGACTGGTTGTCGCTTCGGCATGGCCTGCCAGATACAGGAGACTGCCTGAGGGCAACTGCATCTGCTTTTCCACGAACCACCATCTCAGCGTGAGGACTATCGACGCCAGTCCGCTGCCCACGAGAACGGCACCCAGCAGAGGGTCATGAAGCGCTGACACCCCACCCGATTCAAGGCAGCGGCCAATGTGCCACACGACCGCGCCCACAACTGCGATCGAGAGAATGACAAACCAGCCCGGAAACCTCAAGCCGACTGCCACCAGGAATCCCACAAGCGTGACAAGCTGCGGCCACGTGCCGCGCACCAATGCCAGGCAGACTGCTCCTAACCCGTTCACTATTTCTCTCCCGCAATGCCTACGGCACGAATGCGTCCGGCCTCGAGCGTAGTGCCGTGAGAATGCCTCTTAACAGATCGATCGGTGGTGGCGGACAGCCCGGAATAGCAACGTCCACCGGAAGCAGGCCAGAAAGCGGCCCACACACGGCATAGCTGTTCCTGAAGATGCCGCCCGTGCACGCGCAGTCGCCTGCAGCAACCACGAGCTTCGGATGGGGTGTCGCGTCCCATGCCCGTCGGACCGCTTCCTTCATGTTCAGCGTGAGCGGACCGGTGACCAGGAGCATGTCAGCATGCCGGGGACTTGCGACGAATTTGATGCCGAGACCCTCGATGTTGTAGTAAGGGTTATTCAGCGCGTGAATCTCCAGCTCGCATCCATTGCATGAGCCCGCGTCGATCTGGCGAATGCACAGCGCGCGACCGAGCACGTCGAGAATCTCCTGCTGGATCTGCTGGTGTTGCGTGGTTATCCACGCGTCGTTCGTGTCCGGGACGGACCCGGCCGGAATGTCTGTGCGTGCGATCTGTTTGAGAAGTTGCCACATTACAGGTCGTGTCCCGCGTAGTTCAGGTTGAACGATTTGTTGATCAACGGGAAATCGGGAACGATATTGCCGATGATCGCGTGCTCCAGCGCCGGCCAGTTCTGCCACGATGGGTCATGGCAATGACACCGGGAAATGGTCCCGTTTTCACCCGTCTCGATTGCCACGAACACATCACCGCGCCAACCTTCGACCCAGCCGACACCGCAGGATGGCGACTGGCCGGTTTCTACTGGCGCGACGACGACGCCGCCGTCAGGCAGACCGTCGAGAAACGCGCCAATCAGCCGCAGCGACTCGTAGACCTCGTTGAACCGCACAGCGACGCGAGCAGCCACGTCGCCCCGGTTGTCGCACGCCATTTGAGGCTGGACTTCGTGATACGGCGCGTAAGGATGATCGACGCGAACATCGATGCCAAGACCACTCGCCCGCGCCGCCAGGCCGCACACACTGAAATGCGTGGCCACGTTCGCCGAGAGCTTGCCTGCACCTGCAAAACGATCCTGCAGTCCCGACTGCTCCTCGTAAATGCGCTGCATCACGCAGACCGCGTCTTCGGTTCGCTCGCACTGGTCAGCGACAATCTCGATGAACTCCGCAGCCATATCGCGCGCCACCCCGCCGGGCACGATCTGGTCCATCAGATAGCGATGTCCGAATACCCGGTCGTTCAGACGCAGCCAGTCTTCCTTCAGCCTGGAGAACTGCGCGAGCCCATAGGCGAAGCCGGCATCGTTGCCAAGCGCGCCGAGATCGCCCAGATGATTGGCGATACGCTCACGTTCGAGCAACAGGGCGCGCAGCCACTGCGCGCGTGGCGGAACAAAGACGTTCAGTGCGCGTTCGACGGCCATGCAATAGGCCCACGAAAAGGCGACCGTCGTGTCGCCTGCAATCCGTCCCGCCAGACGATGTCCGAGCACCACCGGCGTCTGTCCGAACAGCCGCTCGATACCCCGATGCGTATAACCGAGCCGCTCTTCCAGTCGCAACACCTTCTCACCGACGACGGAGAAGCGAAAGTGTCCCGGCTCGATGATGCCCGCGTGAATCGGTCCCACCGCGATCTCATGAACACCGTCTCCCGCGACCTGTATGAATGGATAATCCGCTTCCTGTGATTCGAAGCGCTCGTTTCCGGACGACAGACTCTGAAGCGGAAAATAGTCGGATGGCCAGTTGCCGTGATTCAGCCACGGTCGCGTATCCGCCGCGCCCGTCGCGTGCAGCCCGAGCAGGTCGTAGACGGCACGCTGCATGCGCGACGCACACGGAAAGATGTTCGACAGGTCCGGATAGCTGGCCACTCCTTCCTTGCCCATCGCGACAGGCAACCGCACCCACAACAGGCCATCCTGCATCGCATAGGCTGCCGACACCACGAACGTGCCCGCAGCCGCTTCAGCACCCCACAACGAGATCAGCCGTCCGCGCTCCTCTCGTGCTGTGCTGGCGATGCGGACCCATGTCGCGGCGTCGGTATGTGCCAGAAAGGCGGACGCCCTGCCGGCAGACGCCGACAGCCGAACGAGGTCAGAAAGCCCGAGCGCGTCGATCCGCATGCGTCACCCCGCAATCATCGCTGCCGCCTGCCGGTACCACGTGGCAAGGTACGGTGGAATGTAAAGCCCCAGCATCAGACCGAAGCCGAGGTGAACGAATATCGGCAGGACTGCCGGCGGATGCTCAAGCACGGTCGCCGTCGTCTCGCCAAATACCATGTGCTGCACGCGCGCGAAGATGGTTGCGAACGCCACGGCAAGCGCGATGAGGAGCACGGGTGTCGCCCACGGCAGTTCGTTGATGGCCGTAGTCAGGATCAGAAATTCGCTCGCGAAGACGCCGAACGGCGGCATGCCAAGAATGGCCAGCGCGCCCAGCATCATGCCCCACCCAACGGTCGGGCTCACGCGCAGCAATCCGCGAATGTCGTCGATCGTCTGTGTTCGCGCCTTCTGGGCAGCATGGCCGACCGCAAAGAAGATCGCCGACTTGACGAGCGAATGCACGGTCATATGCAGCAGGCCGGCGAATGTCGCAGTCGGCCCGCCCAGTCCGAAGGCGAACGTCATCAGGCCCATGTGCTCGATCGACGAATACGAGAACAGGCGTTTCACGTCTTTCTGCCGCAACAGCGAAAAGGTGGCGACCAGCACCGACACCAGGCCGAACCCGACCAGCAGCCGCCCCGGCAGACCGTTCTGCAAAGCCCCGTCGGCAAGCACCTTGCAACGCAGTACCGCATACAGCGCCACGTTGAGCAGCAGGCCGGAGAGCACGGCGGAAATAGGCGTGGGTCCTTCGGCGTGCGCGTCCGGCAGCCAGTTGTGCATCGGCACGAGGCCGACCTTCGTGCCATAGCCGATCAGCAGGAAGACAAACGCAAGCGACATGATGGTGGGATCGAGCGCGCCCTTGACCGCGCTCAGGCTGGTCCAGAGCAACGCATCGCCGCCGCTGAGCTGCCGGCTTGCCGCGAGATAAAGCAGGATCGTGCCGAACAGCGCCTGCGCAATGCCGACCCCGCACAGGATGAAGTATTTCCACGCCGCTTCGAGACTAGCCGCCGTGCGATACACGCTCACGAGCAGCACCGTCGCGAGCGTCGCGGCTTCCATCGCGACCCACAGGATGCCGACGTTATTGGTGAGCAGCGCGAGCAGCATCGCGAACACGAACAGCTGGTACATGCTGTGATAGAGCCGCATGCGCGTCGCCGTCATCTTGCCGCGCCCCTGTTCGATCCGCATATACGGCCGCGAGAAAATCGACGTGGTCCAGCCGACGAATGCCGTCAGTGCAACGAGGAAGACGTTAAGCGGATCGACGAAAAAGAGCTTCCCGAGTGCAAAGGCTGGACCGTGGGCAACGGTTTGCGCGGCCAGCAGCATCGCCGCGATGAAAGTCAAAAAACTGAACGCGATATTCAGGCCCGGCGCCGACGCATGTTGCCCCACTAGCGCAAGGCATACTCCCGCACACAGAGGAATGCCGAAAACCAGCACCAGAATCCAGGCGTCAGTCATCTTTGAGCTTTTCCAGGTGGTGGATATCCAGGCTGTCGAACTGCTCGCGAATCTGGAACATGAATACGCCGAGAATCAGGATGCCGACCAGCACGTCGAGCCCGATGCCGAGTTCGACGATCATGGGCATGCCGTTGGTCGCCGCCGCGGCCGCGAAGAAAAGACCGTTCTCCATCGAAAGGAAGCCGATCACCTGCGGTATCGCCTTGGAGCGAGTGATCATCATCATGAACGACAGCAGCACGCAGGCGAGCGCGATGCCGAGCGTGCCACGCGCAACCGAAGATGCGAGCTGGCTGACCGGCGTCGCTACGTTGAACGCCACGATAACGAGCACGATTCCGATGAGCAGCGTCGTCGGTATGTTGAGTAGCGTCTCGACATCGGTTTTCACGTTGAGGCGCTGCACCAGCCGGTACAGAATCCAGGGGATGAGCCCGACCTTGAGGACGAGAGTCAGCATCCCCGAGATGTACAGATGGACGTCATCGGTGACAAAGCCCAGAACGAGGTTGGCCAATACAAGCGCGATGCCCTGCAGCGTGTAGAGGTGAATCAGCGTCAGAATCCGGCGCTGGCTGAGCATCGCGAACGACACCATCAGCAGGACAGCGGCCAGCAGGTTGATGATCTGCGTCGAAAGACTGTGGAGACCGTGCATTCATGCCCCCAGCAGAAAGTGGACGAGCATGCCGATCACCGCGAGCAGAAAGGCCGTGGCGAGAAACTCCGGCACCCGGAAGATGCGCATCTTCGCGTTGGTCGTCTCCATCACGGCGAGCGCCGCGCCGCCCACCAGCAGCTTGACGAATAGCGCCGGGATTGCGAGCAGCAGTGCGACAGGATTCCCGGCTTCCGCGATGCCCCACGGCACGAAGAGCGCCAGTCCGATGCACGAGTAGGCAAACAGCTTGAGACTCGCCGCCCACTCCATCAACGCAAGATGCCGGCCTGAGTACTCGAGGATCAACGCCTCGTGGATCATCGTCAGTTCGAGATGCGTGGTGGGATTGTCGACGGGCAGGCGTGCGTTCTCGGCGAGCGACACCATCGTGAAGGCAATGCCCGCGAACGCGAGGCTCGGATAGATCGCAAGTTCCTGATGGCTCAGCGTGCCCACGATATGCGTCAGCAGCGTGGAGTGCGTGATCAGCGACGCGGAAAAAAGCACCATCAGCAGAGCCGGTTCGGCAAGGAACCCCACCAGCATCTCGCGACGTGCGCCCAGTGTGCCGAATGCCGTGCCGATATCCATCGCGGCTAACGAGATCGAGACACGCGCCAGCGCGAAAAGACCCACGAGCGCAATGGCGTCGGCGGCGGGCGACAAGGGCAGATCCGTCGACAGCGTCGGCACAATGCCGCACGCGAGCGTCATGCAGCCCCAGATCACGTACGGCGCACCGCGAAATACGGGGCTTGCGTGATGCGCGACGACCGATTCCTTGTTGAACAGCTTATGCAGCATCCGGTACGGCTGCCAGATGGACGGCGCGCGACGGTTCTGCAACCAGGCGCGGCACATGTTGATCCAGCCAGTCAGCAGCGGTGCCGCCGCGAGCGCCAGCAGGATTTCGAACAGTTGCGAGAAGAGACCCGAGATCGTGATCATCGTCTTACCAGAATCAGCAGGGCGATGAGCACAAGAAAGCTGTACATCAGATAGACGGCGATGCGGCCCGCCTGGAGCAGGCCGGCGAGCGCCGCAATACGCCTGACAGTGCGTTCGATAGGCTCGTAAATCATCGCCCACGTGCGGTCCATTACAGCGACGCGATACGTGGGATGCGCGTCGAAGGGTGACGGAAGCTGCCGTTCGATCCTGAACACCGGCGCGAAGATTTCGCGGATCGGCTGGCCGAACCCTTCGGCCGTATCCTGCATGCGCGCATTCACGAACGGATGGCCGCACGCCCAGGGAATCGCGCGACGCAGCCGCCCATGATAGAACCGGCGCACCAGTATCCAGGCCAGCCCGCAACAGCCGACAAAGAACAGCAGAAAGACCAATGGCATGTAACTCGCGCGCCCGATATTCGTGGGCGCCAACAGCAACCAGCCATTCCGGGCGACTGCCGGCCCGATGCCCGCGCCGATCAGCGCCTGCGTCACACGATCGAGCACGGCCACGAACTGCACCGGCAGCAAGCCGAGCAGCACGCACATCGCTGCGAGCCAGACGAAGCCGACACGCTCCCATGGGCTTGCGTCGCGCGCGTTGCTCAGCTTTGGCTCGCGTGGCTGCCCAAGGAAGATGATCCCGAAGAACTTCACCATCGTGTAGCCGGCGAGCGCGGCAACGAGTGCGATCAACGCTGCAACCAGCGGAATGATCATGTTCAGGAATGAATTCGGCAGGTCGGGCGTGAACAGGAAACTCTGCAGCAAGAGCCATTCGGACACGAACCCGCTCAAGGGCGGCAGACCGGCACTCGAAAGCGCGCCCAGCAACGCGACCCACGCGGTCCATGGCATGAAACGGATCAGGCCACCGAGGCGGCCGAGATTGCGTTCACCTGTTGCATGCAGGACGGAGCCCGTCGATATGAACAGCAGGCTCTTGAACGCGGCATGGCTTGCGATCTGGTAGAGCAACGCGGTAAGCGATAAAGCGGCGAGCGCCGGCATGTCGAACGCCCGGAACAGGACCGCGAGTCCCATGCTGACGAACATCAGACCGATATTATCGATCGACGAGTACGCGAGCAGCCTTTTCATGTCGGTCTGGATCGCGCTGAATACAACGCCGAACAGCGCGGTGAAAAGGCCGAGTGCCAGCATCACGACACCCCACCACGCGATCTGCAGGTGCAGGAGGTCGAAGACCGTCCTCAGCATGCCGTAAAGCCCTGCCTTCAGGACAAAGCCGCTCATCAATGCCGACACAGGCGATGGTGCTGCCGGATGCGCCTCGGGCAACCAGACGTGCAATGGGAAGATGCCCGCCTTCGCACCGAAGCCGAGTAGCGCCAGCACGAACGCGACAGATGCCCAGAACATGCCCAGATGCTGTTGCCGCATGCCGGCAAACGTATAGTCGCCGGTACCCGCCTGCAGCAGCCCGAAACACAGCAGCAGCGCAAGCGCTCCCACATGCGAAATCAGGAAGTACAGGTAGCCAGCCCGACGGATCTCGGCAATACGATGGTTGCTCATGACGAGGAACGTTGCCGCCAGCGTCATCGTTTCCCACGCGACCATGAAGCAGTAGGCGTCGTTCGCCACGAGAACGAACGCGAGGCCCGCGAGGCACACGTGATATTCGAAGCAGAGCAACCCGGGGGGCGTGCCTTCACCTTTGCGGAAATAGCCAGCGGAAAAGGCACCGACGCCTGCGCTAACCATCCCGAGCACCGCCAGGAAGTACGCCGATAGACCGTCAAGCCTGACGTGAAACGGCAGCCCCGGCAGTCCCAGCGGCAGGATCGCCTCCTGAGGGGCGGAAAACACGCCTGCAATGCCCAGCGCGCAGAGCAGCAACCCGAACAATGCGCCTGCCGGGAACAGCCCGTGTGCGACGACTCGCGTGCGATGCAGACTGGTGAGCCCCAGCACGCCGACGACGAGCCAACCTGCGATCACGGCAAGCACGAACGGAAGGATGGTGAAAGAGGCCATCGTGCGTCGCTCTTTGCTGTATGCCTATTCGCGGCCCGCAGCCGCACCGGATGCGAAGCGATCAACGACTTGCGTAGCACGTCCTTCAGGACAGGCGACGCCTGAGCGCCTGCCTGTCTGACCGCACGTTTGACGAAGCTGTCCGTCTGCCGCAAATCCGCGCCGCATGGGATGTCTCCTCTCGAGGCCGGAACCTGGAAGCACAGGCCCGGCGTCAGGAACATACAGTTATCAGATTATGATAATGTCGTTATCATCCTATCAGCTTTGTCCGCAGGATTCCATACGGCAGCGATGACACCCCTCGCTTCGCGGCGGCGCCGTGTTTTCACGCCTGCACAATGGCAATCCGTCATTCAGACCCGAGACCAGCGCGAAATTCCGACGCGGTGGAATTCACGCCCACACAAGGCCGCATACACATCGTGTGACGGCAGGAGTCTTGCTCGCATGCCCGCGCACTTCTTTCGAACATTGACCGGAAAAGACCGGAGTACCGAGGCGAACAGGCGCCTCGGGTTTTCCCTTGCGTTTGTCGCAGGCGCGGCGAACGCGGGTGGATATCTGGCCGTGAAGCAGTACACATCGCACATGAGCGGCATTGTTTCCGCGATCGCGGACGAGGCGGTGCTTGGTGATGCCGCGCTGGTGCTTGCCGGTATCGGTTCGCTGATTTCGTTTCTGCTGGGAGCCGCCTGCTCGGCGGTGCTCGTCAACTGGGGGCGCCGTCAGCACCTGCATAGTCAATATGCTTCCCCACTGATGCTCGAAGCCGCCTTGCTTCTGTGCTTCGGGTTGGTCGGCAGTCACCTGGCGTTGCGGGACACCCTGTTCGTTCCGGCAACCGTCGTGCTGCTCTGCTTCATCATGGGGTTACAGAACGCCATGATCACCAAACTGTCAGGCGCTGAAATCCGCACCACGCACATGACGGGCATCGTCACCGACATCGGCATCGAACTCGGCAAGCTCTTTTACTGGAATGCGTCGAACGATGATCCTGCGTCGAAACCCGTTCTCGCCAACCGGGAGCGACTCAAGGTGCACTCCGGCATGCTCGCGAGTTTCTTTGCAGGCGGCGTGACAGGCGCCCTCGGTTTCAAGCATGTCGGCTACGCGTCGACCATTCCGCTCGCGGGCGTGCTGATGGCACTGGCGATCATTCCACTGCTTGACGATCTGCGGGAGCGGCCCTGGCGGCCCGCGCGCGAGCCGCAATGATCCCGGTGACGAGCCGACACGATCGCGCCTCATGCTCCGTGCCGTGCCGGTACAGAACGCGCAGTCGCGTCATCCGTGCCGGTCAAACGCACACATGTTATGATAATGTCATTATCATTTGAGTTGCATTTCAGTCTGACGGAGCGCTGACAGGAGGCTGGATTGGGGAAGCCTTGAAGCGGTGCGCTGCACAGACGTGCGAAGCGCGTCCAAAAGACCGGCAAGGAAAGAACGTGATTGACCCTGGTGCTGCTCTGCTGTCGTACGACCACGCATGCCGACTTGTTCGGGACATGAAGGGCGATCACGGTCTGGTCGTGGTCGGCGTGGGCACGGCCGGGGAACGCGGATTTCAGATGCTCCATCGGTTTGCGGAGATATCCGACAGTCTCGAAGCCCATGGAATCAACATCGTTTTTGTCTATCCGAAGGCATCGGCGCGCCATGTGTTCGACGCTATCTCGATCCGTGGCGCCCGCTATCGCGGAAAGACATGCCTCTTTCTCGACGGCGATGGCCGGCTTTTTCGCAAACCACTACCGCCTAGGGCCGTCCGCGCGGTCTATCTCGACGCCAGCATGCGACCGGTGGAAACCACCAGCGTGATGCTGGACAGCGAGACATGGGCCGAAGAGTTGCGCAGCTTTCTTGCGGACATTGTCGGACGGCGTCTGCACTAGATCGAATACGGATCGACCTTGTTGAACCGGCGCGAAGGAACGGAGAGATGCAGTGGTAGATGCTTTGATTCGGGTGACGGCCCGATGGGGAGTCGATGAGACGGTAGCTGCGGAATTCGCGGCAACAGCGGCCACGTTTGCGAGCGATGTTATCTGCACGGCAAATGGCCGCCATGTGAATGGCAAAGATGCCATGTCGGTCATGTCGCTGCGGGCCCGGCGGGACACGCCCGTTCGCATTCTTGTGGCAGGTCCTGACGAGCGGGATGCACTGCACGCCCTTTCGGCCATACTCAGTGCGTCAAAGTGCGGGGCGTTGCAATACATGCAGCCGCGCCCGCAATGCACACCTGCCATTGCCGAACGATGACCCGGAGCGGCCGGCCCAGCCGCAATCCAGGACACGAGCGACCTGTGGTTGTACGTGCGGGCGGTTTCGTCGCGCTGCAGTTCGATGAAACCGGCGTGCAGAGTTGCATGCTTGCGCATGAGCCCTACGCGCTTGCGTTGGGATATACGCGAACCATGATGGGCTTTTTGTTGTTCCAGCCGAATCCGCGCCGCATTTCGATCGTCGGCCTGGGCGGGGGCTCACTGGCGAAGTATTGCTATCGCTATGTGCCGGACGCCGTCATCACCGCTGTCGAAATCAATCCCGACGTGCTCGCGCTTCGTTCGCTATTCCAGATACCGGCCGACGACGAGCGGTTCGCGGTGATCTGTGCGGATGGCGCCCACTATGTCGATTCGTCTGACCATCGCCCCGACGTGCTGCTTGTCGATGGTTTCAACGCCGAGGGTGTGCCGCCGCAACTGTGCAGCACAGCGTTCTATACGGCCTGCCGGCGACAGTTGCCGGATAACGGATTGCTGGTAGCCAATCTGATCAGCAGCGATTCCGGGTTCCGCCGCTGCGTCTGCTCAATCAGGGCCGTCTTCGACGATGCAGTCGTCGTGGTGCCGGCGGAGGACAGCCCCGAGAATGTCATCGTCTTTGCGTGGAAGGCGCCGGCCGCATCCCTCCCCCTGGACGAGTCGCTTGCACTAGCGCGCGTCCTCGAAACCATGCACCCGTTGAATCTACGCGAAACGGCGATAAGGATCGAATACGGCAAAAGGATTGACTGGGAAGAACGCACTGCCTGCCCAAGAACCTGACCAGACACGCTCCCCTGCGGGATCGAGTTCACCCCGCTTCTCCCATCGCGAACCACGCCATTACAAGGACGAGACATGACCGAGCCTACTGACCTTCAGCCAGTCACATTAAGCCATGCAGCGATCTGGGCGCTCGAGCGCCTTTCGCAACCACGCTACGGGCGCGACACGCCAGCCCTGAGCTGGTCCGTCACTCACGAACTGATTCGTGCCGGGTTTGTTGCCGTCTCCGAAAACGGTCGGGGGGCCACGACGCTCACCCAGGCGGGACGCAGCTTTCTGCTTGGCCGGACGCGAATCTGACGCTCTTGTTGCTGCCGGCGGCCGCCAGGACTGCCACCTGGACGCACGCGCCCGCCTGTCGATTGAGCGCCGTGACATCAATTACTGTAGCGAAAGCGAACAATCCATTATAATTTGATTAACATGTTCCAACCTTCGCTGCCACCATGGAATCGAAAAGCGCCCGACTGACAGTCCTGATTGACCCCGTAAAAAAAGAAGCGTTCGAGAAACTCTGCGCCGCACAGGACCTGACACCGTCTCAGGTTGTGCGGCAGCTTATCAGAGACTACCTCGAGCAGCACGGCGTCACCTGGAAAACGCGGAGCACCATCGGCTCACGTACGCGGCGATGACAGTTCTTAGGCACGACGCGTAACGAAGCCCAGGATCACCCTGCACGCGCCCTGACGTCTTCCACCATCCGTGTTATCCACAGCGAACTGGTAACCAGCCTGTGCGTAGATGCTGAAATTCGGCGAAAGCAACGCCGTGACTCCGCCGGCAAGTTCCATCCGGGTTGCTCCTTCGCGCAGAGGAATCTGCTCGCTCCCAAACTGCGTGTTCGGCCGCCACCCAATCGTGCCATAGATTGACGCGGCCATAGGGCTGCCATACCCGGTCGCTGCCGGTTTCGATGGTCCATTGCCGCACAATCCAATCCGTCCCGTCGTCCCCGAAGTCGACCCGAAATCGACCTGCCCGAGTCCATCGTATTTCGCGTCGAAGCTTGTATGGCGCCAGATCACCTGCAGTTGAGGTTTCTAGCATGAAGCGCGGACCGAACGGCAATGGCACGGCAGGACGGACGGTTTTTGTTCGCCGTGCGAGTTTCTCGCCTTGAGGCGTTCAAGCCGCGATTTCTGTGATTTCCATAAGCGGCAGCGTACATAGTTTCCTGTCCTTTTCTTATACGCTGTGGGCTCAAACGAATGTTCGTTGGGGCGATTGCCACGGCACAAAGGCCGTGGCAATCGAGCGCATGCCTTCCGACGAGCTTGCTGCACGCAAAAAATTCTACTCGTTACATCACCAATGTTTAGCGACCAATAGAGACTGGAGGAGAGGACGATGGAAAGCTTATCTTATCCGATTCCGTATCAAGTTTTTGGCGTCTCTCGACCATCGGATTCCAGTCTGTTTATTGACTATGTCGCGGGGAGCATAGAGCAACGTCGCGCGAACATCATAAGTCTCATTTTGCATGGAACAGACGCGGCGTTGAAGGGATGGTGCGTGTTTGGACACCCTTCAGAGTGCGACGTTTTTGAGATCGAGTGTCTTCCAGATCAGGTGTCTGCGGAAGAAGCAGTTCGATTTTGGCGAGCATATTTCGCATCTTTGGGCGAAGAAATCGTTTCGGCGAAGCACATATGTGACGATGCTAAACCTAATTGATCTCTGATCTTGTGACGTTGTTCTGTTCGCGTCGCCCGATTCAGAATCCACGCTCGGAAGTGGTCTGAGTTGTATTGCTATTCGTGGCTCGGAGCCTTCCGGCCGGCAAGGAGCGGGGGGAGCGTCTGATGCGCGACAATGGTATCCGGGCCCGACACAAACGCCGTTATCGCGTCTCGACGGACTCGAGGCAAAAGCTGCCGGTCACGGAGAATCTGCCGGCGCGCGCGCTCCCCGATACAAAACTCAACCCGAATTGTTCTCCTGGATACCTTACTGTTGGCTGCTGATCTTCGGCGAAAGCAGATCCTGCAGGCCGATTGCGAAGTACATCTCGCGGCGCATCCGGTCCGCCACCACCTTGACCACTTCAGCGCCGTCCTGGGACGGATCGACGTGCACGCGGAACGGCCGTTTCCGAACGGCAGGTTCACGACGTTGATGATCTCGCGCGCGACTTGTACCGGATCGGCATCCGATGGCTCCAGGCTCGTGAGACCCTTCAGTGCCTGCTCGGTAACGCCTGCATAGGGGCCGTTTTCATATTCGGCCGCGACATCAGCATCGGCCGGTTCGCCCGAATGCGCGAAGTGATTGGTACCCTTGGTGAAGGCGCCTGGCACCATGCTCGTGCTCTCGATGCCCCAGCGCGCCAGTTCGGTCGAGTACGACACAGCCAGCGCATCCATCGCGGCCTTGGCGGCAAAATACGGCACAAGGAACGGCGGCGTGCCGCCGCGCGTGGACGACGAGCCCACCCACGCCGCCCTTCTCCCGCGTGCCGAAGCGCGGCGCTTCGCGACGCGCCGCAGATGCGCGATGAGCGGCACAATCTGTGCGCCGGTTGTGAGCGTCAGTTCAACCCGGA
Source organism: Paraburkholderia sp. SIMBA_054 (assembly GCF_046534875.1). NCBI lineage: Bacteria > Pseudomonadati > Pseudomonadota > Betaproteobacteria > Burkholderiales > Burkholderiaceae > Paraburkholderia > Paraburkholderia sp. SIMBA_054. The sequence goes on from NZ_JAWRXV010000043.1 coordinate 30,452, forward strand.
GCGGTCCTCTGACACTTCCTGGCGACAACGGCAGGTCTCGAAGCAAATTCAGTCATTCGCTCGTGCAGACTTTACTGGGGCGAGGCAGGAGGACCCATCCAATACTGTTGTTGCCACATCATGTTGTTCATCATTTCCTGCTGCATCCGAAGGTACTGGTCAGTCATGTACTGCCGCTTCCGAAGTTGTTCGGGCGTCAACTGTGAGTAATAGCCTCCCATGTGCCCCCAGCCGCCACCGCAACAGCCGGGACCGGCTCCCCCCATCACGCCTGGGCCCATCCTCCCATATCCCATCATTCCGGGGCCCCACATGCCGTGCATGGTGCTCATCGCGCTTTGCATTGTCGCCCAGTGCTGCTGCAGGAGTTTCTGACGTTCCTGAGGGTCTTGAGTGCTGCGAATCTGGTCCATTTGCGTCTGCATGATTTTCATCTGCTCCTGAAGCTGAGCCAGACTCTTGTCGAATGCAGCGGTATCCGAACTTTGAGACTTGGAACTGCTTTGTGCGGTAGTTGTGTCTTTGGATGCGGCAAGGAGCATCGGCGACGTCAGTGCAGAGCAAAGCGCGATTGCGAGTAAAAGTTTTCTCATGCGGCCTCCGAGCGTGTAGCGTGTGCGGATTACAAGTAGCTATCGTCGATTTCAAGCCTACTCGCCGGTCCGCAACCGCCTTTGACGTGCATCAATGGCCTCTTGCGCTACGATCAGGGTTTATACCGTGGAAGCGGAGGACTACGTGGGGTGTGTGTGCAGTCAGGCACGGGCGCAGACGGATGAAGAGCGCAAGACGTTGCGCGTCGCCCTGGCGCTGAATCTTGCGATGTTTGTCATCGGCACGACGGCGGGCCTTTTGGCCCAATCAAGCGGGTTACTGGCTGATGCCCTTGACATGCTGGCGGACGCAACTGCCTACGCTATAGGGCTGCTGGCGGTTACACGAAGCCCGGTTTTCAAGCACCGCTCCGCCCGACTGAGCGGGGTCCTGTTGCTCTTGCTCGGCACAGGCATCCTTCTCGACGTTGGAAGACGGGCGCTCGGCGGCGCCGAGCCTGTAGGTAGTGTCATGATGGTCTTCGCATTACTGTCGCTGGCGGTCAACGTGACTGTCTTGCGGAGGCTGTCGCGATACCGTACCGGGGAGGTTCATCCTCGCGCCACGTATCTTTTCACTCGGGCTGACGTCGTTGCCAACCTGGGCGTTTGCGTGTCCGGGGCTATCGTTGGAATCACTGGGTCTCGCTGGGCCGATCTCGTTGCCGGGTTGCTCATCGGAGCCTATGTGGTGCGTGAGGCCGCGGAAATTTTGCGGGACTCGCGAGACGAAAGCAAAGCCACGACCGCGTAGTGGGTATGAATGGCAAAAAGCCCCACCGCCTTTCGGAGACTACCAGTCACTGAAGGGAATGCCCGCTTAGCAATGCAGAGTCGACGCCAGAAAGACTGAACGACGGTGGGAGTGAATGACGCTTCGTGGCCGAAGCCGGTCCGATGCCGAATCCATCGGTAGTCCTCAATCGAGGCTTTGCACGTCTGCTGCGTCAGCGGAGTCTATACCCGCGGGGAACGGGACCCTTGCACAACTGCCCCAGTAATCGACGAACGAAACTGTGGCGCCGCTGTAATCGCCAGTAATCAAGCTTTCGGCACATCTGCTGCAGAGGATTTTTGCGAGCACCGCAACTCCACGAGCACCCACCTCCTGCAGGATCTGGAAAATCGATGCTTCATTCAGTGCAAGGTTGGCAACCCAGTTCGCCTCATGCGCTTCCAGATGTGCGACATCAACCGGGTCATCGATACACAGTTCTGTACCGTCGCACTGCTCAGATCCGACGAGCGCATGGCATGGGTCAGGCACCGTGCCGGACCGCCGCCATTGCCCGGCAATTGCACACGATGATTTCAGTGGGATCACTGGTGCCCGCTTCGTCGTCGAGGCTTCGCGCATGATCCAACCAATGAGTCCCCGGACCTGCGTTCGCAAAGCGGCCACGTCAAATCGGACGGGAGTCGTTTTTTCCATTTACTTGAGCCCATCGTCTTTCGATTGCCGGTCAGTCCATGATCGGCGCAAGCGCCTCGCTAATCCGTAGCGCTTGCGCAGGTGTGGTCATTGCGTTGAGCATTGCGCCGAACCTCGGAATCTGAACACCCGAGACGATGTATTGGAAGCGATACGCAGCAAGGACGGTTTCCATCACGGATTCGATTTCGACGGGCGTCTTCGGTCGACTGCAAAGTCCAATGAAGTAGCGCGTATCGGCCGCTGCCTGAGCTTGCAAAATTTCATCTACAGCGCGGACCAGCGCAATCAGGTCGTCAACGGCCACATCGCGGTCTTGCGAAGAGAGTTTCGCGTTCTCACGCACCCATTCCAGTTCATCCAGAATCGCGTGCTGTGATTCCTCTTTCCAGTGGAATAAGAACACCTCCTTGAAGAGCGGTGAAAGCTCGCTGTCCGGTTCGATGCTGGCGCGATAGTGCGCCTGCGTGAAGAGTTCAATGAGGCAGGTCAGCGCGAGCACGGCCCATGTCGACTTGGCCAGTACAAACGATGCGACCTCATCAGGTTGCGGGTCGAACGTGTACCCTGCGGGCATTCCCATGCCGATCATTGTCTCAATGCGGCGAAACAGCTCTTGATGCTTCAGTTCTTCGTCGGTGAACCGAACGAGCGCCTCGAGTGCGATCTGATCGCCAAGCCAGTGGTCGCGGCTAACATCGAGTACCTTGGCGCCGATGAAGCGCTCAACAAGCCCGAAGATGTTGGCATACGAACGCCCTTGAATCTGCGACAGCAGGCGGCATTCGATGGCGTTCAGAAACGACAGCCGATCGACGAACGACAGGCCGTCAGGCAGAAACTTTTTCGTGAAGTCGAACTCTCGACCGCGAATTACATCGCGATCGATGTCCCAGCGAATGCGCTTCGAGACTTCCACGCACTTTGCGTAGCGAGCGGAGTCGACGTACGGCTGCAAGACTGGCTGCTGAACAACGGCATCCGTAAGGTGGATTTCGTCTTGCGCGGGATCAGTATCGGTCGTAGCAACGGCATTCACTGCTGACATGGACTTACTCCAGAGAATGGGGATGGTTCTACAGCGTAAAAGCAGTCGAGATATCTCGAACGGGTCTATGAAATTGCCTGGCTCTTCTTGAGCAGGCGCATACAACGCGGATGTCCCGCATCGAATCGCGAAAGCATCACGCCTGCATGGACTTCATTCCTCCGATCAGACGAGCTGCGTTTGGTGGTCTTCAGGCACGGTGCTAGTATCACCACAGCATCAACGACATTGAATGGCCGGGCGTCCAGCTTTCTTGTGCGCGGCTCCAACATTGCGCGATCGCTACTATGGACGCTCTCTCCGATGTATTGCGCGTCATCCAGCTGACGGGAGCGGTTCATCTCGACGGCTGCTTCTCTGCGCCCTGGTGCGTCATAGCTCACGCCGATTCCGCCCTTTGTTCAGCGTATTTGCCGCCTTCCAAGCGCGTTGTTTCGTTCCATCTGGTGACAGAAGGAGCGTGCTGGGCGATGCTGCCAGGCGATTCGGCTGGTGCGCTGCATGTCCAGGCAGGCGATGTCATCGTGGTGCCGCAAGGCGAAACTCACGTGTTAGGCAGTTCTACGGATCTCTCACCGGAATTCCTGGGGCCGTTGCTGGCCACGCAGATAGAGACGAGGCCAGGTGAAGTGATGGAACTTGCCTACGGTGGCGGAGGTGCGGTCACACGTTTGGTGTGCGGCTTTCTCGCTACGCACGACAACTCACGCAATCCTTTACTTTCGGCACTGCCGCGGCTGTTCAAGGTCGACATGCGCGGATCCAGCGCGTCGTGGCTCGAATCGTCGCTGCGCTTTGCAACCCAGGAGGCTGCCTCAGCGCAAGCCGGCAGCGCCACGGTCCTGGCCAAGCTTGCCGAGCTCTTGTTCGTCGAAGCGGTGCGCCGCTACGTCGCCACGATGCCTGACGATCGCAAGGGCTGGTTGGCGGGACTGCGCGATCGCTTCGTCGCGCGGGCGCTTGCGCTGATACATGCGCGACCGGTAGACCCATGGACCGTGGAAGCGCTCGCCCGCGAAGTGGGCATCTCGCGTTCCGGGCTGGCACTGCGTTTCACGGAATTGGTCGGCCTCCCGCCGATGCAGTACCTGTCGCTGTGGCGTTTGCAGCTCGCTGCAAATCAGCTTCGCCTCACTGATTCGTCGCTAGCGTCAGTTGCCGAGACTGTCGGTTACGAATCAGAAGCCTCGTTCAATCGCGCGTTCAAGCGAGAGTTCGGCGAGCCGCCAGCCACATGGCGCAGGAACAACGCTGCCAGTGCAGCGGTTGGGGGTAATGAAAGCGCGAGCGTCACCGCATCGGAGGGCTGAGTTCGACCCGTTGCCGTCGTCCGACCCCGAGCGGCCAAAGCGGCGGCTTACGGGGGTATAACGGCCAGTCGGCGTCGCACCACTTCGTTGACCTGCATAACGGATTGCGGCGCAACACGCGGCACTTTGGGACCAATAAACGCAATGCCGCTAACTCTAGTTATCATCGGTGCGGCTTCCGGATTTTGCAGTCGCCGCCGTCCCGTTCGTCTTCTGTGAAAATCCCGCCCGCGGCGGTCGCGCCCGCCCAAGCTTGATTCATATAGTCCGCCGAGCCCGCGAAGGCCAGGCAGTGCCTAGGAGGTGACATCATGTCCAGCCGGAGACGATCATTCCTGCCGGTGGCCATCGCGGTCAACCTCACAGTGGCGGAGCTTCTGGTCCGCACCGGCGGACGGAAGTGTGCAACCGTGCTCCCGACATTGCTGATTGGCTTGATGCATTGTCGTTGTCCTTGCGGTTAGATCAGAACAGTTCGCCTAGGCTGGCATCGATCAGGCAGTCGCTAACCCCGACCGAACGACCGTCGAGCGTGTTCCTTTAAACCAGTACGTCTTGCCCTTCTCATGACCTCGCCGCCGCAAAGGCGGCGGTGTAATCGCGCCGACCTGGGCAACGACGATCAAGCGCGCTGCGCCAATGCGATCTTCCCGTCGACGAGACGATTGATTCGCCACGGGTTGCCCGTTTTCAACGACTCGGGCAGCAGCGCCTCCGGCATGTCCTGATAGCTCACCGGCCGCAGAAAGCGGTGGATCGCGAGGCTGCCGACCGAAGTCGAACGACCGTCGGCGGTGGACGGATAAGGACCGCCGTGGACCATCGCATGCGCGACTTCAACGCCCGTACCAAAGCCATTGACGAGCACGCGGCCCACGCGTCGCTCCAGTGACGGAAGGAACGAACGCGCCGCTGCGTAATCGGCTTCATCGATCTGCAACGCCGCCGTCAGCTGTCCTTCCAGCGACTCGATCAGTTCACGCATCGTGTGCAGATCTGGGCAACGCACGATCAATGACGCCGCGCCGAAAATCTCTTCCTGTAATTCCGTTTGCTCACGAAACGCGGCGGCGCTTGTCACAAAGAGCGCGCCTTGTCCCTTGTTCGCGCCGGTCGCAGGCTGCGCGCGCGCCACCGTCTGCACCTGCGGATGTTCGGCGAACTTCGACACCGCCGTTTCAAACGCCCGATGAATGCCGGGCGTGAGCATCGTTGCGGCCGGCGCCAGTCTCAGCGCCTCCGAAGCCGCGGCCACGAAGCGATCGAGTGCGGGACCTTCCACCGCGAGAATCAAACCCGGGTTCGTGCAGAACTGCCCGGCACCGAGCGTCAACGATTGCACGAAGGCCTGAGCGATCGCTTCGCCGCGCTGCTCAAGCGCATGCGGAAACAGCAACACCGGATTGATGCTACTCATTTCCGCATAGACCGGCACCGGCTCGGGACGCGCGGCGGCGACTGCCATCAACTCCGTTCCCGCATGGCGCGAGCCGGTGAATCCGACCGCCTTGATGCGGGGATCGCGAACCAGCCCCTGGCCGATTTCACGGCCGCTTCCGAACAGCAGCGAGAAGGTCCCCTCTGGCATTTCGCAGTCCTTCACCGCCTTCTGCACGGCCATGCCGACCAGTTCCGACGTGCCGGGATGCGCGGCATGGGCCTTGACGATCACCGGGCACCCAGCGGCCAGTGCGGAAGCGGTGTCGCCCCCTGCCACCGAGAACGCCAGCGGAAAATTGCTGGCACCGAACACCGCTATGGGGCCGAGCCCGATGTGCCGCAAACGCAGATCGACGCGCGGTGCCGGTTTGCGCTCGGGCTGAGCCGGATCGATGCGCGCTTCGAGAAAGTCGCCTGCTCGCACGACGCCGGCGAACATCCGTAACTGGCCCACCGTTCGCGCGCGTTCACCTTCGATTCGCGCGCGCGGCAAGCCCGACTCCGCGACGCAGCGCTCGATCAACGCATCGCCTGCTGCGAGGATGTTGGCCGCGATCGTCTCCAGAAAATCCGCGCGGGCTTCGAGCGTGGTTTCGCGGAAGATATCGAAAGCGGCCCATGCCAATGCACACGCTGCATCGACGTCTTCGAGCGTCGCGCCACCGAAGCCCGGTTCCAATCGTTCGCCGCTCGCCGCGTCGATGGCATACGACACGCCGTTCGTTCCGCGTCGCACGCTCTGGCCAATCAACAAGTTCCCTGCGATGTTCATTTTCATTTCCTTGATGGGATAAGTCGACGCCCTGTCCCGGGCGTCGTTATTCACTCGACTGTGCTCGCGTCGCTGCAATTTCGACCTCGCAGCACCTTCACGGAATGATTTCAAACCGGCTGGCAAGCGTCAACGCTTTGGACATGACAGCTCGTTATAGCGCTATAAGAAGCTCTCAATTTAAAGGCTATTGGATGATTTCTATACTGACTTTCTGCTTAATTTGGAAAGTACTCGTTCATGTTTTATGAAATGCGAACCTATACGGTTCAACCAGGAAAGCTGAAGGAATATCTTCAGAACTTCGAAGCGGAAGGCTTGCCCATCATTTCGCGTCACGCGAAGCTGATCGGCTGGTGGTACACGGAAGTCGGCACATTGAATCAGGTCGTGCACATCTGGGCATGGGAAAGCCTCGACGAGCGCGTTAAGCGCCGTGCTGCGCTGCTCGAAGATCCGAACTGGATGAACAGGTTCATCGCAAAGGCCACGCCGCTGCTCATCGATCAGGAATCCCGCATCATGCTGGCCGCCTCCTTCTCGCCGATCCGCTAGGCAAGCATCCGTCAGGCAACAACTCAAAGGCAAGCCACTTCGTGCTTGCTTCAACAACCAAGGAGACAATCATGTGTGTGCCGAACCCCAAAGGCAATCCAGACGTCAAGCAACTGCTCGAAGGCTTGCCCAGAAACTGGGGCAAGTGGGGACCCGACGACGAAGTCGGCGCGCTGAACTATCTTCAATCGGCGGAGATTCTGCGCGGCATCGCCGCGGTGCGACAGGGCAAGACATTCACGCTGCAAGTCGATATCGGTCATGCTAAAGGCGAGCCGCTATTTCCCGGCCGGCGCCCTTCGATGCGCATGAACGTGCTCGATAAAGGCCATTTTCTGGCAGGCAAGGCACACTTCGACGGTAACGTCGAATATGCCGACGATGTGATCTTCATGCATGTTCAAGGATCGACGCAATGCGACGCACTCGGCCACGTCTGGTACGACGACACCCTCTGGAACGGCTATGACGCGATGAGTACGGTCGGTGGCCTGGCGCGCGCCAGCATTCTGCCGATCGCCGAGCGCGGCATTGCCGGTCGCGCCGTGCTGATCGATATGGCGCGTCACCGCAACAAGCCCGTGCTCGACAAGGGCGAAACGTTCGACCATCGGGATCTGCTCGATGCCGCGCGCGCGCAGGGCGTGACCATCGAGCCGCGGGACATCCTGCTGATCCGCACCGGCTGGATCGGCTCGTTCTACGAGCGCGACGCGGATGAGTTCTATCAGGACTATATGGAGCCGGGCTTGACGTTCAGCCGTGAACTCGTCGAGTGGTTTCGGGAGATGGAAATTCCTTGTCTCGTGACGGATACGATGGGCAACGAAGTCACTGTCGATCCCGTGTCGGGCGTTATGATTCCGCTGCATAACGCGCTGATGCGCAACCTGGGCGTCGTATTTACCGAGGTCGTGCTGCTCGACGAACTCGCAGGCGACTGCGAACGCGACGGTCAATGGCAATTCCTCTATACGGCTGCACCGCTGAAGATCGTTGGCGGCACGGGTGCTCCCGTCAATCCTCTCGTCATCAAATAAGCACGCGTAGCGCGCATGCCTCGGTTGTCAGGCATGCACGCTACGTCAGCCGCAGTCCGTGCCTCAGAAGGTGCCCGGATAGGCGCCGCCGTCCAGCAGCACATTCTGACCCGTCAGATATCCGGCCTGCGCGCTGCACAAGAAGGCGCAGAACGCCCCGAACTCCTCAGGCGTTCCGAAGCGCCCAGCCGGAACGATCTGGCGCTTCGCTTCCAGCGCCGTGTCGTAGCTCTGTCCATGCGCATCGGCCGCTGCTCGCGTCGACTGACGCAAACGGTCGGTTTCGAACAGCCCCGGCAGCAGATTGTTGATGGTCACATTGGCCTGCGCAATACGCTTTTGCCGCGCCAGTCCCGCGACAAAACCCGTCAGCCCCGAACGCGCACCGTTCGATAGTCCCAGCACGTCGATCGGCGCCTTCACCGCGCCCGAAGTGATATTGATGATGCGGCCGAAGCCCCGCTCGGCCATCCCGTCCACGGTTGCCTTGATCAACTCGATCGGCGTCAGCATGTTCGCATCGACTGCGGCGATCCAGTCCTCTCGCGACCAGTTGCGAAAATCGCCCGGCGGCGGGCCGCCCGCGTTGTTCACGAGAATGTCGATGTGAGGCGCCGCCGCCAGTGCAGCGGCGCGCCCTTCGCTCGTCGTGATGTCACCGGGCACGGTCTTGACCGTGACCGCGGGATTGAGCAGACGCAGCGCGTGTGCGGTCGCCTCGAGCGCGTCACTGCCGCGTGCCGTGATGACGACGTTTACACCCTCCGCGACCAGCGCTTGTGCGCAACCTTTTCCCAGACCCTTGCTTGCCGCGCACACCAGCGCCCACCGACCTTTGATGTTCAGATCCATCCAGCTTGCTCCTTGATTTAAACGATTGCCGTCTCAGCGCGATCCTGCGACTCGCCCAGGCTGCCGCGCGACAGCAGATCATGACGACGCTGAAAAAGATTGTGCCGGCCGATTTCGCCGATCGTTCGCACGCCCGACAAGGCCATGCTGACGTCGAGTTCGCTTTGCAGTATCTGCAGCATTCGCGTGACGCCGGCCTCGCCCATTGCGCCGAGTGCGTACATGAATGCACGTCCGACCATGGTGCCTTTCGCGCCCAGCGCGAGCGCCTTCATTACGTCCTGCCCGCTGCGAATGCCGCCATCCACCCATATTTCGATCTTGTCGCCGACAGCCTCGACGATCGCCGGCAACGCTTCGATGCTGGGCGGCGCGCCATCCAGTTGCCGCCCGCCGTGATTGCTCACGACGATGGCATCGGCGCCGATCGATGCGGCCATGCGTGCGTCCTCGACGCTCAGGATGCCCTTCAGCACGAGCTTGCGATCCCAGCCGCGCCGGATGGCGACGAGATCGTCCCAGCCGAGCGTCGGGTCGAATTGTTGCGCCACCCACTTGCTGATCGCGATGACGTCGTCGCCGCCCTTGATGTAGCCCGCCAGATTGCCGAACGTTTTGGCGCCGCGCAGCGCACGCATCATCCAGCCTGGCTTCGACGCGAAATCGAGCAGGTTGGAAGCCGTGAGACGCGGCGGAACAGTCATGCCGTTCTTCAGGTCCTTGTGCCGCTGGCCGTTGATCTGCAGATCCAGCGTGACGACGAGCGCCGAACAGCCAGCCAGCTTCGCGCGCTCGATCAGCGACGCATTGAAGCCGCGGTCGCGCATCACGTAGAGCTGAAACCAGAACGGTGCGGCGGTATGACGCGCGACATCTTCGATCGAGCAGATGCTGACCGTCGACAAGGTGAACGGCACGCCGAAGCGCTTTGCGGCAAGCGCGCCGAGCATCTCGCCGTTCGCCCACTGCATGCCGGCGAGGCCGGTTGGCGCGATGGCAACGGGCATGGTCACTGGCTGACCGATCATCGTGCTGGCTGTGCTCCGACCTTCGACATTCACGGCCACTCGCTGCTGCAGCTTCAGGTCGTCGAACGCGCGGCTGTTCTCGCGGTACGTCGATTCCGAATAGGAGCCGCTATCGACATAATCGTAAAACGCCTTCGGCACGCGCTTCTTCGCCATCAGACGCAAATCCTCAACACACGTAATGACTGACATTCGATCCCTGCACTTGACTGTCTATCGGTTTTAAACTGCCGTGATGTGGCTGCCGCGCTCGCTGCCGTTCAGTCGGCCGCCTGCACGGTTGCAAGCACGGCACCCTCTTCGTGCTCTTGCGTGACGCTCACGGGCCTGCGCACCATGACCATGTAAGCAACGGCGGAAAGCAGCGCGACGGCGGCGCTCACGATCAGCGCGTTCACGAACGAATGCGTGCGGTCCACCACAAGGCCGGTGACGATCGGCGCAGCCGATCCCGCCAGGAAGCCGCCGAAGTTCTGGATGCCGCCGAGCGACGCCACGGCGTGACGGGGCGCGGCGACACTCACGAGCGACCATGCGCCGCCGGATGCCATGTTGAGGAAGAACATCGCCACCGAGATGTACACGATGGCCATCGAGGCGGAAGGCGTCAATGCAGCTGGGACGGTGGCCGCCGCCGCGCCGACGAGCCCCACGCAGATCGGCCACTTGCGACTCGTGATCGGAGCCATGCCTTTGCTGTAGAGCCAGTCGGCGATATAGCCGCTTCCCACCATGCCGAGCGTGCCGACCAGGTACGGAATCGCCACGACCCAGCCCGCGCGCGCGATGCTCATGCCGCGTTCGTGCTCCAGATACGCGGGCAGCCAGGTCAGATACAGCCACACCATGTAGATGACGCCCATGAAGCCGATCAGCATGCCCCATGTCGTGCGTTGCGCGAAAAGATTGCGCCACTGCGCGCCGTTCAGCGGTGCTGCGTTGGGTTCTTCCTGCGCACCTTCGGCGAGATGGGCCTGCTCGTCGGGTGTCAGCTCCACTTCACTGCGGTTGCGATACACCGCGTACCAGCCTAGCGCCACCAATATGCCGAACACACCCGTGACGATGAACATCTCGCGCCAGCTGAGGGTCAACATGAGCGCAGTGAGGATCGGCGGCGCAATCGCGGGGCCGATCGTCGAAGAGGCCACGAAAATCCCCGTTGGAGCGCCGCGATCACGCAGCGCGAACCATTCGCCGATCACCTTCGCGCCGGCAGGAAACTGCGGCGCTTCGCCGATGCCAAGGCACACCCGTGCGAGGAAAAACTGCTGGATGCCATGTACGAAGCCAGTGCACAGCTGCGCGACCGACCAGAGCAACATGCCTGCGCCGAGCATCAGCCGTGCGCCCAGACGATCCAGCAGGACGCCGACCGGCAACTGCGCGAATGCATAGGACATCGAAAACGCGGAAAGCAACAGACCCATTTGCGACGCGCTAAGCCCCATTTCGCCGCTAATGGTGCTGTTGGCTACCGATAGCGCGCTACGGTCGAGATAGTTGACGCAGCCCGCCAGCGTCAAAAAGAAAATGGAAATGCGCTGGATACGACGCAGCTTTTTGCTCGCCTGCATGTTGAGTGTCTCCGGTTGATTTGTTGGAGTGCCGTCTGCGCGGCACTGAGTCAGTCAGATGCGATGCATCAGAGCGATGCTTCCAGCATGGCGCGGTAATCGCCATCGGACGCTTCGCGGGGATTGGTCTTGTGGCTGTGGTCCTTGAGTGCGCCCCTGATGATGTCGGGGAACATCGCGGGCGTGACGCCCAGTTGCGCGAGGCCGGTCGGCAAGCCGAGCCGCTGCGTCATGGTCCGCACTGACGGCGCCACCTCCGCACCGTTGCCAAGCCCCATAGCGGTTGCCATGCGGTTGAGCTTGTCCTCGTCGCGCACGGATGGCGCGTGCTGATTGAATTCGAGCACCGCGGGCAGAAAGATCGCGTTGAGCGTGCCGTGATGCAGGCGCGGATTGATGCCACCAAGCGAATGACTCAAGCTGTGCACGCAGCCCAGGCCTTTCTGGAATGCGAGCGCGCCTTGCATCGATGCGCTCATCATGTTCAGTCGCGCCACACGGTCGCCCGGTTCACGCGTCGCGCGCTCGATGTGACGCCATGCGCGCCACAGTCCGTCTAGCGCGATGCCGTCGGCGGGTGGATTGAACGCGCTCGCGAGGAAGGTCTCGATGCAATGTGCGATCGCGTCCATGCCGGTCGCCGCCGTCAACGCGGGCGGCAAGCCCAGCGTCAGATCCGGATCGCAGATCGCCACGCGCGGTACCACGAACGGCGAGATCACGCCGACCTTGCGGCCGTCGTCGAGAATCAGAATGGCGCCACGCCCCACTTCGCTGCCGGTGCCCGCTGTCGTGGGCACGGCAATCACGGGCGCGGTTTTCGTGGTGATGTTCGTCGCGCCGCCTTCGATCACGGCGAATCGTTGCAGCGGCCCTTCGTGAGTCGCGCAAACGGCAACACCCTTGGCCAGATCGATCGCCGAACCGCCGCCCACGGCGACGATGCCGTCGCAGTCGCCCGCGCGATAGGCCGCCACCGCGTCGCGCACCGCAGCCTCGTTGGGGTTCGGCGGCGTGCCGTCATAGATCGGGACGGGCGCCGTGCCAGCGAGCGCGTCGAGCACGGTATCGATGATGCCTGCTGCCCGGATACCTCTGTCCGTGACGATCAACGGCCGCCTGATACCCACTCGCTCGCATTCGCTGCTAAGCAAACGGATCGCACCGTAGTCGAACTGAATCTGCGTGATGTAGTTGATGAGAGACATGGGAATGAGCGTCAGTTATAGTGGCTGTGGCGCCTCGGCGCCGGACTCCAACGGCCCATAACCGGGCCGTCGCGTTGATGCTGGCGCTTTTTAGACGCCGTGTGTGGGCCAGTATAAGGAGGCGCCCATTTCTCAGTAATTGAGAAGATTTGATACAGATATAACTTTCCCTCAACCTTCATGACACCGCCGCTCAACTCCATCATTTCCCGCCTGCATCTGAAGCAACTGCGACTCCTGATCGCCCTCGGGGATCACGGGTCGTTGCTGAAGGCGGCGCAGCAGGTCGCGCTCACGCAGCCGGGCGCCAGCAAGGCCTTGCAGGAAATCGAAACGACATTCGGGACACCGCTGTTCAATCGCACGAACCGGGGACTCGAGCCCAACGAAGCGGGACGCTGCGTGATTCGCTACGCACGCCTGATCCACACCGATCTGTCGCACATGCGTGAAGAGATCGTCGGGATCATGCGCGGCCAGGGCGGCCGTGTGGCGGTCGGTGTGATCATGGGCGCCGTGCCGCTGCTCACCGATGCGATTACTTCGCTGATCGCGCGAAACCCCGAAATCTCAGTCGAAATCGTCGAAGACACGAGCGCAACATTGCTCAGCCAGATCGACGAAGGCCGGCTGGATCTGGCGATCTGTCGCACGACGATCAGTCAGACGCCGCAGCACTACGAAACCACGCGGCTGCAGGAGGAAACGCTCGCAGTCGTGGCCAATGTGCAGCATCCGCTGCGGCGCGCGAAGAAGGTCAGGCTTCAGGACGTCGCGGAATACCGCTGGGTGGTGTATCGCGCGAACATGCCGATGCGGCTATTGCTGGAGCGCGAGTTTCGCGAAGCCGATATTCGCTTCCCCATGCATCTGCTCGAAACGACGTCTGCATTCGCCACGCTCGCGCTGCTGCAGAGCAATCCGTCGTTCGTCGCGCTGGTGTCGATCGACGTCGCGCAGTTTTTCGCCAGTCACGAGATGACGTGCATCCTTCCGCTGCATCTTGCTTCGCGTAGCGAGCCTTATGAACTCGTCACCCGAAAAGGCGCGCAGCTCTCGCCCGGCGCGCGACAGCTGATCGAGGAGCTGAACGCCAAACATGGCGGTGAAGCGTAATGCCGTCGGGTGCCGTGCGTCCCGCGTGATCACGGGCCCGGATGCCTGATAGTGCGTCATCGGGCCCGAATCCACGCAAGTTACGCGATGCCTTTGTCCGCGAACGATGCCGCCAGCGCGCGCAGACCGTCGCGATAGATACCTTCGAAAAGCCTCGATGCTTCGTCGTCGCTCACACCGGTCGGCGTGAACTCACCGCTCCAGTCGACCAGCGATGCACCCGCCTCTTCGCTCTCACGCACCTGCAGCGTCGAGCGATAGCCCGTGACGGGAAACGGCGCTTCGAGAATCGAATAGGTATAGCTGCGCGCGCGGTTGTCGAAGGCTTCCAGACGCTCGACGATCACATCGCCGGCCGGCGTAGCAAGATGCCGCACACGTCCGCCTTCCCTCAATTCGCTCGACGGAATGTAGGGCAGCCAGTCCGGCAGCGAGTCGAAGCCGCCGATCAGTTGCCACACCTTGTCGGGCGAAACGGGAATGCGGATCGACGCATTGGCTTGGGCCATGTCAGTCTCCTTAAGCCTTGACGGGCAGTGGTGCATTGGCGGCGACCAGACCTTGCTCGCGCAACTCGCGCCAGAAGTCTGCGGGAATCGCTTCCTTGACGGCAGCGTGGTCTTCCGCGATGCGCTCCGGCTTGCTCGCGCCGGGGATCACTGCGGCGACAACCGGATGGGCCAGCACGAACTGCAGCGCGGCGGCCTTGACGCTCACGTTGTGACGCGCGGCGATCGCCTTGATACGCTCGACCTTCGCGAGAATCTCAGGCGACGCCTTCTGGTATTCGAAGTGTGCGCCGCCCGCGAGCACGCCCGAGCTATACGGACCGCCGACGACAATCTCCACGTTTTTCGCGGCAGCGGCCGGCAGCAGCCGCTGCAATGCACGCTCGTGATCGAGCAACGAATAGCGGCCTGCGAGCAGGAAGCCATCCGGTTTCACTTCCGAGAGATCGAGCAGCAGTTCGCACGGCTCGACGCGGTTGACACCCAGCCCCCACGCCTTGATCACGCCTTCGTCGCGCAGACGGTTCAGCACACGGAACGCGCCCTTGCGTGCCGATTCGAACATGGCGAGCCATTCGTCGCCGTAGAAGTCCTGCGCGACGTCGTGTACCCAGACGATGTCCAGACGATCCGTCTTCAGGCGCGTCAGGCTGTCTTCGATCGAGCGCAGCGTCGCGTCGGCCGAGTAGTCGTTGACGATCTTGTTCGGACGGCCAAAGGCGAACACATCCCCTTTCTCGCCGAGATCGCGCGCGCTGACGTCCTCGATTTCGTCGAGAATCACGCGGCCTACTTTCGTGCTCAGCACGTAGTCGTCGCGCCTGCAGGCGGAGAGCGCATCGCCAAGCCGGATTTCCGAGAGGCCGGCGCCGTACAGCGGGGCCGTGTCGAAATAACGCACGCCTTGATCCCACGCTGCCTTGACGGTTGCCAGCGCTTCTTCCTCGGGGATGTTGCGAAACATGTTGCCCAGCGGCGCAGCGCCAAAACCCAGCTGCGTGCCGGCCGGCAGTTTGTCCTTGATGCTCATGACTTGCTCCTTTGATTGAGTCGGTAGCGCAAAGTCTAGGGTGACAAGTTAAGTCTGTCTAAGACATAATTTGACAAACTTGAGTCCGGAGAGGTCTTATATGCTAGATATCCGTCAACTGCATTATTTCGTCGCGGTCGCCGAAGAGGAGCACGTCGGGCGCGCCGCCGAGAAGCTGCATATCTCGCAGTCGCCGTTGAGCCGCCAGATCGCCCAGCTCGAGGAAAATCTCGGTCTTACACTATTCGAACGTTCGCAGCAGCGGATCCGGCTGACTACCGATGGGCGCACCTTTCTTGCGGAAACGCAGGCGTTCCTCACGCACGCAAAACGGCTGGAATCGTTGGCGCGGCGTCTTGGGCGCGGCGACGAAGGAGGGCTGTGCATCGGCTATCTGGAGAACGCGATGCACTCTGGCGTGCTGCCTCGCGCGCTGCGGCAACTGCGCGCGCAGAAGCCCGACGTGCACATCGCCCTTTACAGCTACCGGTCGGCCGATCAGCTAACCGGCTTGCGTCAGCGCAGCCTCGATATCGCGCTCGTTTGCGAGCCGCTATCGTCCGACGACCCGGACCTCGAATCAGCGCTGGTGCTCGACGATCCCATGCTGCTCGCGATTCCCGAGGACCATCCGCTGGCGAACGCGTCGCGCTTCACACCGGACGACCTGGCGACGCAGAAGTGGATTGCTGTGATGTACGAAGAAGGCGCGCTGCGCCACGATAATTTCATTGCAGCATGCGCGAAAGCCGGGTTCACACCCGATATCGCGATGGAAGCCACCGAGCCGCTGGCTGCACTCGGTCTCGTCGCGGCGGGCCTCGGCGTCACGATGATCCAGCAAAGCCTGCGGCGCCATGCGCCCGCTGGCGTGGTGCTGCATGAACTGTCGTGGTTCAGTTATCGGACGGCGCTATGGGCGGCGTGGCATCGGGTCAACCTGAGACCACTGGTAGAGCATTTCCGCACGACGCTGCTACAT
The DNA here is from genome assembly GCF_046534875.1 of Paraburkholderia sp. SIMBA_054. Taxonomy (NCBI): domain Bacteria; kingdom Pseudomonadati; phylum Pseudomonadota; class Betaproteobacteria; order Burkholderiales; family Burkholderiaceae; genus Paraburkholderia; species Paraburkholderia sp. SIMBA_054. The sequence goes on from NZ_JAWRXV010000043.1 coordinate 46,944, forward strand.
TCAAGCGCGGTGCCGCCGATGTCTTCAAATACATAAGCGGCACAGCGACGACTTGCGCAGTGACGCATGACCCCGCGAAGGCATTTCGCTCGCCCGACCGAACGTCCGCTGCGTGATGGGGAATGGCCGTTCGAATGACCGTGTAACGTCGATGGCGAACGGCGGCAACTGGCCCGAACTCGGAAATCCCACGCAAAGCAGAACGCCCGCGCTGTCAATGGAGCGGTCATTTTCGGTAGTCAACCGTTCTCGGTCATTTGGCACTCGCCGACGCGTCTGCTCATTCCCAGAGGCGGAGTGGTAAGCGCGGTTTCCCGATTGCTCCACAGTAGAGTGCGTATATGTGTTGGCAAAAATCGCCCTTTACAACTGAACCATTCTCCACGGCCTCTGCAAACCACAGCGTTGATTCCTGCAGAGCGCTACCGAGCAAAAAGAATCAGGCCGATCGTCACGATGCGGCCTGACAAACCGAACGCGGTAACGAATCGCGATTAGCTTGAAGAAAAAGCCGTTGCGCAAAATTGGTGATTTTTCATCTCTGGTCCCTATGAAACGGTATTCAGGTCAATGGCGATGTATCGCCGGGATCGCACCGACGCGGGGCGCTGACAGATCCCGGCTCACTGCCGCTGAGATCTGCAAGCTGTCGAGCAGCGAGTTGTTGACCATCACTTTCACGCCCCGAATCGCTGGCCCGCAAAACCGGCCGTATCAGGGCCTCGCGCATGCGCTCGAGGTAGCTTCGTTGGCGCCTTCGACAGCTCTCCGCCGCACATGGGCAGCGGCGCCCAGTTTGCCAACACCATGACCGCTCATGCAGTCCACTTCCCGCAGTTCTCTCCAGATTGCCCCCTCTTCGTACTCGATCGCCCGGCACTCCCCATACGATTTACGCTCGCCCGAAGTCTCGACCTGATCCAAAGAGGGATCAACGGTTCCAGCAGCGGTTGCGCCGGCTACAACCGCTGCATTCATTGCCTCAACGGAAACGGCATTACCGGCATCATGCCGGATGATGCCTCGCAGGGAGCTCAACGAAATCGGGTCTGACGACGATTCGACGTCGTAGATGCTCGTCGATGCGATTCGCAGCCAGGCGCCAAGCGTGTCTCGGAGGCAGTACTGACACAGGTCGATACAGATCGCGTGACCATCACCGAATATGGAATTAAATCCGCCGTGATACGCGATCGACACGCGTTCATACCACTCCAGATCGGGAGCATCCGGGGTCATGCGCCGTCCGCAACGATCGCACGTGCACCCAGAGACCTCACGCGCCAATTTCTCTCTGAATTCAAGCATGGCCTACTCCTCCTACCACGACCCATCTCTTGTCCACTCGCGGGAAACGAGCCCCAGTTGCCGTGCCGTGGCCGTCGGCAGACGCAGCACTACCGCGCCCAGGCGGTGGCCCCCAAATGTTGTCGATCATGATCACATCGACCTGCACGCCCTCAAGTTCCAGATAGACGGCATCCTCGTTTTCGAACAGCTCCGTATAGAGCGTCCATCCAGGCAGATTGCCTGCATTCTCATAAAACCGGATCGTGTCAACTCGCATGCTAGACCGGTAGCAACCTGACGCAGCCTCCTGTCGCAATCCCTGCTGCACGCAAGAACCTATCCGACTACATTTTCCGGAAACGCGGACAGCATCTCGTTCAACTTCCGTTGCACCGCAATCTCACTCAGACCTGTCGAAGCGTTACATGAAATGAAGCGGTGCTCCTCCTTCTGAGCCGCAACGACGCTCGGGTGATCGTCGACGGCCAGCCAGTGAGTGATCCTTCTGCGCCGCACCTCTGCCAGGATCTCGGCGGACCGGCATGAGCCGTAACTCTCCACTACCCCGAGAAACCGATCGCCCAGTGGACCCAGAAGTCGAATCAGCGTTGCGTCATCGAAGAGCCTTCGCCAGTCCGAGCTGACGATGATCCGGACTGCCGGATACTCACCCAGCAGTCCCTCCAGAATCGGACGCCAGACGAAAAGGCCCGCGTTCTCGTGACGAAAGAGAAGAACACTGCAGACAGCTTTTCAATCATGGCCGTCACGCCGCTTGCCTGCTCCCCCGCCGCAGAGATCGCAATGCCGAACATGACGGATACGAAAAGAATGGGCAGCGTGTCGCCCTTGGCAAACGCATCGAAGAACGACACGGGAATGATCCCGAACAGAAAGCCTGTCAGCCCGTCGAGATGTTCCGACTGGCTGACGAAGCCTGCTATCGCCCGTGTGTCCAGCGACGCAACAGACACATTGAACCCGTCGCCAGGATGGAGCACATGGCCGGCCAGCAGGCCAATCACCAAAGCAATGGATGACACGACCTCGAAGTAGACCAGCGCCTTTCCACCGACGCGACCCACCTTTTTCAGATCGCTCATGCTGCTGATGCCCGCCACCACCGTACAGAAGATCACCGGTCCGATGACCATGCGAATGAGCCTGATGAATGCGTCACCGAGCGGTTTCATTGCAGTCGCGTACTGCGGGTACAGATGACCGAGCACGATGCCAGCGGCGATCGCCAGCAGCACCTGCACGTACAGAACTTTGTAGAAAGGTTGTCTCATGATGTTTATTTCCGTTAGCTCGTAGTCTTCTGTCGTGCCTGATCCAATGCCAGCGTGATGTCCGTTGCCCGGATAGGCAGGTGGCGCATCCGCACGCCCACAGCGGCATAAATCGCGTTGCCGATAGCCGGTGCGACTACGGTAGTGGGACGTTCGCCAGGTCCGACGGGCGCCTCCGTGCTGTCCACGAAGGCGATGTTCATATTCGGAACGTCCGTCATGCGCAGCGGCGCATAGACGCTGCCGGAGCCCGTTTTCAAACGGAAACCTGTTGCCACTACCTTAGAAGACGTCGATGCCTCAAACCATGTCGAATAGGCACGGTTTTCAGGTCATCGGGGAAACCCATAAAAAAGGACCGGATACGACGCATCCAGTCCTTTCACAGATCAGTTCGTGCGCGCTTTCAGTTTCGCCACCAGGACATCACCGAATTCCGGTGCCGACATCGGCTGCTGACCCGTGATCAGTTCGTGATCGACGACCACGTTGCTGTGCCAGTTCGCGACCGTATCGACATGTGCGCCCGATTCTGCGAGTGCATTCACCGGGTAGAACTGAACATTGCCACCGAGACCGTTCGGGCCTTCGAGTTGCTGCTCTTCACCCGTTGAGAATACGGTCATGCGATAGCCAGCATACGGCCAGCCTGCGGCGAGCGAATTCGCCTTGCCATCATTGGCGATCATCGATGCAACGAAGGCATCCGGGTCCTTCAGCGTGGACAGCAGCACGATGGGTCCGTGGCAGATGATTCCAGTCGGACGGCCGCTGTCATGAAAGCTGACCAGGATCTGGCCGAGGTTGCGATCCTTCAGCAGATCCACCATCGGGGCGTGGCCACCCGGAATGAAGAGCCCAACATAGCCGCCTGTTCCCTCGGCGACCACCGAAGCGAGCGTCCTGGGATGCTTCAGTTGCGCGATGCCTTGCGCGTACTTCAATGCGTCAGCGCGCGCTGCATCATCGCCGCCAAAAAACTTCTTGTTGTTCGAATTGGCGTCCATGACGGGCATGTCGCCCTTCGGGTTCGCGATGACCGGCTCGTAGCCTGCCTCGACAAGCTTGCGATACGGCACGACGAACTCGTTCAGGTAGTAGCCGGTCTCGTAGTGCTTGCCATCGCGCAGGTCGAGCTCATGCGCGCTCGACATCACAACGAGAACCTTGCCGCGTGACTTTGCCGACGCGCCCACCGGCAATGCAAAGGCAGTGGCCAACGCGAGCGCAGCGGCGCCGAATTTAAAGAGATTCATGATCAGGCTCTTTCGCAATATGGGTTGGCGGACTTACTGGACGGTGGTGGCGTTCGACGTGTAGCGCGGCGCGGCCTTGGCGTTCGCGAACCGGGGAGCCAGCGCGCGACGGTCGGCCTCCCACTTCGTCCAGTCGTCGCCATCGTGCAGCGTCGGGATGGTCACGAGTTCCCCCTGATCGAGGCCCGCGAGCGCGGCGTCCACCAGATCGTCGGCTGTCATCGTGCTCGCGGCTTCCTTTTGCTTCGCATAGCCGGCGACGTCCCAGAACTCGGTTGCCGTCGCTGCCGGCAGCACGATCTGCACACGCACGCCCTTGCCTGCGAGGTCGCGCTGAAGCGCATGGCCGAAGCTCAGCACATACGATTTCGAGGCGCTGTACACACCGTTCAGCAGTTCGACTGCAATGCCGACCACCGAACTGATGTTGATGATCGTGCCCGAGCCTTTGGCGACGAATGCAGGCGCAGCCGCGTAGGTGAGACGCGTCAGTGCTGTGATGTTCAGGTTGATCATCGATTCCATGGAGTCGACGTGACCATCGAGAACCGATGCGACCGAGCCGACGCCCGCGTTGTTCACCAGCATCGTGATGCGCGGGTCTTCACGAAGCAGGGTCTCGATTTGCGCGAGTGCAGCCTTGTCGTTGAGATCGGCGGCAATTGTTTCGATCGAGCGGCCCGTCTCGTTTGTGAGGCGCTCTGCGAGAGCACTCAGCCGGGTCTGGTTGCGAGCCACAAGAATGAGGTCGAAGCCGCGCCTGGCGAGACGGTCAGCGTAGATGGCGCCAATGCCAGCCGACGCGCCGGTGATCAGCGCGAAACCATTCGTAGAGGAAGTCATTTTCAGTCCTTTGAGTAGGTGGTTGAACCAACAGAGCGTCGGTTCATGGAGCGAATTCTGACCTTGGCCGCCCGCGACCTCAATGCCATATATGCAAGGATTTCGGTCACGCTTTCACCCACAATGCCGTCCGTTATGTGCTACCTTCAACGAATCAAGCCATGACTCGCGAGGCATCAATGCATACGGTCGGACTCGTCGTCTATCCCAACTTCCAGTCGCTCGCGCTCGCAGTGGCGAGCGTCTTCGAATACGCCAATCTGCTGCGCGGCGAGGCAGCTTACGAATTCAGCATCGTGTCCGAGCACGGTGGACCTATCGTCTCGTCCCAGGGGTTTTCGGTTCATAGCGAACCACTTGCCAAAGAGGGCTACGACACCCTCATCGTGGCGGGCGACAACGAATGCCGCCTTCCCTCGGCTGCGCTGGTGGATTACCTTCGGGAAGCGCCGCGCCAATCACGGCGAATTGCGTCGATCTGTACGGGTGCTTTTGTTCTGGCTGCTGCAGGTCTGCTGGAAGGAAAGCGCGCAACGACACACTGGTTCCACGCGCGTGACTTCCAGAAGCAGTATCCGAACGTACAGCTCGAAGAAGACCGCATCTTCGTCGTGGATGGACAGATCTGGACGTCGGCCGGCATGAGCGCCGGCGTGGATCTCGCGCTTGCGATCGTCGAAAACGACTTCGGGCTGGACACGTCGCGCATGGTTGCGCGCAAGCTGGTGCTTTATCAGCGTCGCGGTGGCGGTCAGTCGCAGTTTTCGGCGCTGCTGGAGATGGGCGCGCGCTCAGACCGCGTTCAGATGGCACTCGCCTACGCGAGCGAAAACCTGGCGAGCGATTTGTCGGTTGAGCGGCTCGCCGAAGCGGCACGGCTCAGTCCGCGTCAGTTCAGCCGCGTGTTTCGTGAGGAAACGGGTCAATCGCCCGCGAAGGCAGTCGAGCGGCTTCGCGTTGAAGCCGCTCGTCTGATGATGGAGACGACGCGTCACCCGATCGAGATCGTCGCGAGAGAGACTGGCTTTGGTGACCGGGAGCGGATGCGTCAAGCGTTCCTGCGTGCATTCGGTCAGCCACCGCAAACCATACAGCGGGCGTCGGGTGTCACGCCCCTTGCGCTTTAAGCGTAGTTCGCCTTACTGCTCGCCCGGCGTCCATTCCGGGCTATAGCCGCCCAACGCCGGGTGATACATTTCATCCCCGGAATGCTGGGTGAATTCCACATTGAGCCGGTCTTCACGCAGGCCAAGTATTTCGATACAGTGCGCGCACAGCGCTTTGGCCACATCCATACGCAGTTCGGGCGTCCTGCCCTTTCTGATGTCCAGCATCATGACCGCGACCGGGGTGGGCTCTTCACCGGCCTCGGGAATCCGCCAGACACCGCCATCTCCCAGTTCTCGAATCGCGACGCTGATACGCCTGATGTCGACCGACATCATCCGCGCGTAGGTCTCGCTCATCTTCAGCGCCAGGAGCCGCTTGTCCTTCACCGAATAGTGGTCGGTTACGTCGAGTTGCAGGTAGGGCATGGTCGTCACACTCCTTGAAAGCCCCATTTTTTCACTGGACATGGAGCCTCTCCAATGTCAGATGCGCAAGGTTTCCGGACACGCGAGTGATCGCGTTGCTCAGTGAGGATCAATTTGTAGACGCGGCGGGACCGTTTGCGCGCGCTTTCGTATGCGGCCATTATTCATCCGACGCGACATGATCGGCGAGCTTGCGCAACGCAGCGGCCGATTTTCACCCGAGTACCCCCCGCTCGTTCACCTCGGTCCAGTGCATGAACGCTTGACGAACCCGCGCTGCGTCCATGCGCGCTAACGCGTCACGTTTGGCCCGCCCATCCCGCTCATCAGGCCGCAATTCGACCAGGCCGAAGCGGAATAATCGGTGGTCGAATGGCAACGACCCGTTGTTGCCCTTCGGCACATTGCACTGATCCCCGAGGAGTGGACGCCTGCGGACGTTGGTCCGACATCGTCGACAAAACAGTCGGCGATCGTTCCGGTGATCACGTCTACCGCGCTGAACGTGATCGTTGTCGCCGACGCTGGCATTGCGACACAGACACTTCGAACGGGATGCGCTCGTTGGCCCCGGCCCTATGGTGACGAGATCAGGCAATGCGTATGTGCCGAGCAGGCGTCCGGATCCCATGTCAGCACATGTCGAAACAGTGCCTGGTACGGCTCGACAGATGAGAGTGCGTATCGCTTTCAAATGTTACAAAAAATCCCCGCAACGTCCTTCGTCACGACCTAAAGTCCATTCCACGCATCAGACAAATGACGGACTTGGCAGAGAGGCCGGTCATCGCGAGGCGAAGCTTCTGGTGCGTGAGAAAACCGTTTGATATCTGGTAGTGCAGTCTTGACCGACGCGCTGGCGGTGATCAGCGCTCGCGGTCTGTGGCGGTTGAAGCGGTAGCGAATCTGGCGAGCGAACAATGGTGGACACAATACGCGCCGACGATGCCATCGATGAAACCATCGGCGAAGATGCAATGCCACTCCACTTCTTTCGCAACTGCCAGCAGGCTACTGTGGGCTGTTACAGGCCGCAATGGAAAGGAGCCTTCCATGCGTTGCGACAAGCACCGTGTACTCTTGAGCGGCATTCCGCTCGCTGTTGTCCTCGCCACAATCATTCCGACTAGTCAGGCTGCGCCCGTCCTGGTCTCCGGTCCCAGCCCCTTTGCCGCTTGCACCATAGGCGGCCCGGGCACGAACTACGTGAACGCCGAAGTCGAACCCTGGATCGCTACGAACCCAAGCAATCCGTCGAACTTGATCGGCGTATGGCAACAGGACCGATGGAACAACGGCGGCGCTCACGGCCTGGTTGCCCGCCCGTCATCCGATGGCGGTTTGACGTGGGGCACGCCGGTTGCACTGCCTTTTAGTGCGTGCGCAGGCGGAACTGACTACGAACGCGCGTCCGATCCGTGGGTGTCGATCGGCCCCGATGGAACAGCGTACGCTGTATCGATCTCCTTCAATCAATCCAACAACAGCAATGCCGTGCTGGCTTCCGTTTCGAAGGACGGTGGCCTGACGTGGGCGAAGCCAAGCATCATCATCGCGAACAACGAACCGACCTTGCAATTCTTCAACGACAAGGAATCGGTGACGGCCAATCCAACCAAGGCAGGCGTAGCCTATGCTGTATGGGACCGGCTGGAATTGCCAAACGGCAATCCCTACGCCAACAGGCATACGGCCGCGTTCCGGGGACCATCGATGTTCTCGAAGACCGCCGACGGCGGCATGACATGGAGTCAGCCATCCGTGATCGTGGCGTTGCCTTCGCGGCAGCAGACGATCGGTAACCAGATCGTCGTCAACTCGCAGAACGGAACGCTCTACGACTTCTTCAACCTGATCTCTCCGCCGTTCTCGAAAGCGGCCGGGAAGGTGGCGTTCATCAAATCAACTGACGACGGCGCAACGTGGACGAAGCCGAAGATCATCTCTGGTTTGCAGACCGTATCGGTGTTTGATCCGAACACCGGCGAACCGGTGCGTTCAGGAGACATAATTCCCGAGCCCGCAATCGATCCAAAGACCGGGCAACTCTATGTCGTCTGGCAGGATTCCCGCTTCAATGGCGGGCACTATGATGAGATCGCGCTATCCACTTCCAAAGACGGCGGCAGCACATGGAGCGCTCCGATCCGGGTCAATACACCCACGGGAAGACCGGCATTCAACCCGAACATTAGCGTCAATTCGTCAGGGACCGTTGCCGTGACGTACTACGATTTCCGCAATCTGGCGGATGGCAACACCACGACACTACCGACGGATATCTGGCAAACGACATCGGCGGACAACGGAACGACGTTCGCCAATGAAATTCATCTGGCGGGAGTCTTCGACCTCAAGACCGCGCCGGACGCCGAGGGCTTCTTCGTTGGAGACTATCAAGGGTTGGTCGCGATCGGTTCGACGTTCGTGCCGTTTTTCGTGCAAACAAACTCAGGCAATTTGGGCAATCGCACAGACGTGTTTGCTCAGCCTTAGCCATAACAGTATGTGTGGGAGCTGCGGCGCGCTGCGCGCCGCAGCCGTGAGCCGCGTTCCCGATGCAGGACACCCCACGACACACCTTTTTGTGCTCGCCTTATTACCTGGTTGCGACCTGGAACCGCCCGACAAACAGCGTAGTACTAAACCGCTCGCTCGGTAGAGCGCGCCGGCCCGCGGCAGTGACATCGGAGAGACGTCTGAAACGTTTCCATGGCTTCATTCGATTCGCTTTCGCTTTCGCTTGGCGGAATTGTTAATAATGCTAATCATATTGCCGCACCGCAGACGTCGGCGAGTCACTGAACCAGACGCGGCGGTGTGATCGCTCCATAGTTCGGCCCCACGCCGCCAGAGTTAACCGCCTGACATTTATCCGGCTGATTGCTCATCTGCACGAGTATGTACGGCTTCGATCCGTTATCCGCCTTGAGAATACGCACACATGCAAATGCCACGACTGGCTGGTAGCCCGTCGCGACGTTATTGACGACTGGCACCGTTTCGTATTCGCAGGAATGGTCCCCGTTAGCACTACAATTGTCGACGGACGTGTAGAGCGTGTTCTTTTCACCAGGCTGGACGTAGGTTCCAGGCTGTGATCCGATGCCAAGCGAATCCGTATTCTGGCCCGCGATCAGTCCTCTCACGAACGGGACATCGTTTTGCTGAGTAGTCAGCGTCGTCCACTGCCCCGCTTCGCAGCCATTCGCCTGATACGCCGATGAAATCTGGAAGACGTACGGCGCATTGGGCGTCTGATTCATCGTCTGTCCGCTGATGGGTGCGGTGCTCGTGGCCAGCTTCGGCGAGTTGGTCGACGAATTCCAGTAGCTGTCGTAGAGGCATTTGGAAACTGCGACCGGAAAAAGACCACCGGGACCAACGTAACCGGGCCTCGACACGGCAGCTGTCGCCGTCGCAGTGGCCGACAGCGACGACACCCCCAGGATGCTCGCCAGATAGACAGGTATGCTGCCGTTCGCATTAGCAGTGCTCTTCGTCATCGTCACCCGAATGGCGGGCAAGTCGTTCACGCCAGGCGTAAAGGGCACTCCCTGCAGCGTGCCCGGCTTACCCGTCACGTTCCAGTAGCCTGAGCCGACCTGCGTGACCTTGATCACTGCTCCCTGAACCTTGTTCGACGTTGCAGCCGTGGCAAAGCCGGATGCCTTTTGTGTCGCAGTATTCCAGTCAGGTTCGACTGCCGTGGTGTTACCGCACTGCGCACGCTGATAAAGACACGGTGCGCCCGCAAGGGCTGCAGCGTCCGCTGCATTCTGCAATTCGTTTCGCGCGACCAGCAGATTGCCAATATCGATCGCCAGCGCCGCGAACCCCAGCAGCGATACCAGACTCACTGCCGTGATCACGGCAACCGAGCCTCGCTGCTTCGCTCTGCTCATCCCGTAGTACATGACGGCCGCCTCACTCGTTGTTCATGATCGTGGTGGCTGTCATGACGATCGGCCCCGTGAACACCGACAGCATGGCGCCCAGGCCCAACCCGGCGTACTGGTACGAGACGGTAACCGTGAGCGGAGTCCCGAAGGTACCGCCCACACCGGAAGGAACACTGACCGTTGGTGTGTTGCTCGCGCCGAACGTAATCAGATAGTTCTGACAATAGGCGAGGACCACGTTTGTGACGTCCTGCTTGCTCGGCTTCGGATTGCGCAGTACGACGCCCGCGCGCGCGCCTTCGCGACTTGCATTCGTGATCATTGCCTTGTCGTACAGCGCTACACCCAGCTCGACGATGCTGAAGATGACCAGCAGCAGAAGCGGCAACACGATCGCAAATTCCACCGCCGCTACGCCGCGCTGCGCCTTGAGATTCGTCCGGCGCCGTCTGCTCGCTCCAGGCACATCTTCGCAAACGTCACCATGTCGAATCCCTTCGACGACGTTTCCCCGCAGGCACGAACGCCAGATGGCGATAGACGATCCGTGATTAAACGATGGATCTCGCTTCATGAATTCCCCCGTGGTCGCTTCATTTTGTTGCCCGGCAAGGCCGGGCTTCGTCACATGCGTCCGGGTACTGTTCAAAGCTCGCCGGCGCGAAGTACCCGTGATTTTGCAAATGACATGCCATGGTCGAGCGGGCCTTGTAAATCTTGATGATGATCGACTGTCATTGCAGATCCGGCACGCAGAAGTACCGAGGATGTTTCACGCCCGACACGCCTGAGGGACGAGAGAGACGCATGCGTGCGGCGTTTCGATGCTTAAAGGCTCGATCCGCAGAGATGCTGGTAGATGCCCAAACCGTATCGGGCTTGAAACAGCGCGGTGAATCGCGGGGGGTAACAGGATCCGGACGGCTTAAGCAATCCTTAAGGAGCCACGGCGATAACCACTCTCAGATGGGCACGGTCACGCACATCCATTCTTCAGAAAAGTGGATTCGGACGAAAGACTGTTCAGTCGATCTGGCGCTGCAGGGACGACGGAAGTGTCGCTTCGGGTGACAGACGCGATGCATGACCACGTTCCCTACGCGACACAATAGGCCGAGAATACAAGTCATTCACAACGGCATCGGACATCGAAGACCCGTCAGCGTATAGCGTAACGAGCTTCTCGCGACAAACGCGCGTTAATCGAACGCGCGCTTACGCGCGTGCATCGAGTACTTCAATGCGCAAGACACGGTTCATCCAAGCCGCCGCTCGTTAGCAATTTCCCTTCTTCGCCTGACCGGGCGGGCAATAGCCATTGCCCGGCCCTCCCTGGGGCTTGCCTTGCGGTACGACGACTGCATGCGGTTCATCTGGCACATACACCGCACAGCCAGACAGTCCAGCCACTGATGCCGTCAACAGGATCATGATTATTTTCATTTCACGCGTCGGGGAAGACGTCGCGGTCCTCCCGACCTCCCAGCTCAGAAGTTGAAATTGATGCGAGACTGGCTACCCGCCGATACATTGGCATCCCTCGATTGAGTCGCGCCACTCGCGCAGTCGGCTTCGACCGTATAGCTCCCAGCAGCACCGACTGCCTGCGACAGCGTGGTCGGAAGGAATCCTGGAGTGTCCTCGTCATCATTGCGGCCGCTGGCATTGCGAGCGCATACGCGCCTACTTCGAGATTGGCGTTCATCGATGCCAACTCGGACGAACAAGGCGCCTGCGGTGCCTTCGTCGCTTTATCAGCTCGAATGGCTGATGGCAACGCGCTGGCTGTGGTGAAGATTCGTGCTGACCCGTGCATGCGAGCGTGAATGTGAGTGCTCTGCATGATCCGCGTGTACACCGGTACGGCTCGTTTGCGCGGCGGATCGATCTGCCTGCGTGCCCGATCGATCCGCCGCGCGGGCAAGGTCGGCATCGCGATCGGCTGAATTAAAGCCGTTGGTATTACTTAGCCCCTTGCTGCTCATGTGACCAGCGGACATGCCACCCGCGTTGCCGCCCAGCCCGCCGTGTCCGGCGCCGCCGCTGCTTCCTCCTCCATTACCGCCTCCACCGCCATTGCCACCCGCTCCCGCAAAAGCCGACATGGACGCAAGTACCACGAGGCTAGCGGCAATCCATTGCACTGTTTTCATCTTCGCTTTCCCATGTTCTGCCCGAATGGTTCGATTGTACGAACGGCGCGCACCTGTGACTCCGGGCAGTTGTAATCAACTGTAAATGACTTGGTCGCGTAGTCACGGATCGGGCGCAATCCGCTTTGAAGTCGGTAGACGCTGAACTGAAGAGGGACGTCGGATAACTGCCTCGTATTTCGCCAACAGCTGCGTGCGTCGATAGTTTCTTCGCGGTTATCGGGACTTGGCCGGTCTCCAGCTGCCGATCATTTCTGCCGCATCAGCCCTATCGCGCTGAATTAATCGCTCGCTAAGGACAAGGACAAAACCATCGAGATCTCCGGTTCCGTAATTCGCTACAAAAGCAGACAATGTTTCTCCGATTGCCTGCATCAAGGAGGATCGAGTAAGGGTACTCGCGATCACCGACGATCCACGGGCTAATTCGAGAGTGTATCTGGTCTCAATCAGAGAGCGAGTAGATTTGAGCCGACTGCTTTTCGCCACTCGCCTGTTTGCGCTTCTCTCAATCATTTCGTTGTAGCAGCAACTACAAATTCGACGCAAAGTACTAGATGATCACGTGAATCTCCTCGTCCGCTCCTCCAAAAAAGGCAGACGCGCAGCATCGGCCTTAAAGTGCCGAATTGCGAGGGCACAGCCTTCGGCGACGCAAACGATGTCACGTTCTTTCTCGCGTCTCGCTCGGAGTTTTCCCTATCATGAGAACGGCAGGCCGCCGCCACTTTAAATAATGCAACGTTGATGAATGTTACTAAATGATCTCTGGAAACGTGAGACAAAGTTCTCGTCGCTATCCGCCAGATAATTTGTCAGTCGCATTCGAACCGGCAAGCGCACAAGCCACTCAAAGCACCGTCGAACAAAGGCGATAAAGAGACGCATTTTCATAATCGTTCACAAAGAGTTGTAGCAATCATCGCTTTCCGCTCGATCCTTGGTGAAGCTAACGTACTCACCGGAATCTCCAGCAGTGAAGTAGTTTTGCCAACCTGTGCTTGAACGGTGAACACTTGCATCAATCTTTGATTCGCGGCATGACGTCACGCTGATTATTGCAATGCGAAGCAACGCTAATGGCAACGGCCGGGTGCGCAGTGGCGTGGGCCGTCACCTGGAATGTAAGTGCGGCGACCGACCTGAAGGAGGATGTCGTGAGTGAAACGTTTATGGCGTACCTGATGGGTCCGGCCGTGATGTTGATGGTCGGCGTGGTGCTATGGCTTGCCACCCGCCATCACGGGAACGCACGCGAAGGACGATCAAGCCGATGGCTTGATACTCATTACATCGACCTGATGCATCATCGACATTGAGGGTTCGATCGGCGGATGGCAACGAAAGACCAGTCCCCCCACATCAATTCGACGGCGCACTGACTGCCGAATCCGGGCGGTCCTTCATTCATATGGATCGACATGTCAGTGCATGCGTGAAAGAGTACGAAGCAGGGAATCCCCTTCCTGGGTCACGCGAGGCAGCACGCCCCCTCCTGCCAGCTGCTCCATTGCGACCAGCTGACGGTCGAGTAACGCGTCGAGTTCCGTCCGGTCGGCAATCTGGTCGGCGGAGTCCTTGACTAGCATCAAGGTCGCAAATTCGTGAGCGCTAAGCATGCCTGCCTCCTGATAGATCGACTAGGTGCGGTAGGGATCGCGCCGGTTAAGGCGTTCGCTTTTGGCGACGCATGGCCGGTGGCGCGTCTGGCTGCGATATGCGGTGGGAGTTGATAGTAAAAGGAAGATCCGGGACGCGGCAATTCGGGTCGTCCCGCATATTGGACATCTTCGGAGCAAGACCTGCCGCTATGCGGCGCATAGCGTGCTTTCGCATGATGGCGGCTGCGTGACAGCACACGGGACTGGTCTCCACTATCGATAACACGACCGGCTCGCGTCAGCTACGCCCTTCTGGTGTGCCTCCTGGCAATCCCGGGCACATCTTCTCTGCTGTTCGGCGACATTTACATAACTTCGGCGCCGAGGCATGCACCGTGAAGTTTCGCTCGGGCTGCCGCCTGATCAATCTGCTTTCGGACGACCACAGCCGGCCTGGCGCCGACGGTCGCCATGCGGTGGTGCTCGAACCTTATGGCTATCGGTGGTATCGGGTCGGCGGTCTCGACTATCTTTTGACGCGTTCGGAAATATAGAAATGCCGCGTGAGCAGGTCGACCAAATTATTTAGGCCTCTTTGCGAAATATTCTGCGATTTGTTCTCACGCACATTCTCATCTTTTGTTCATTCATGTGTGACTCTCTAACTGCGGCATGTCGGTTGCTTTGAAACAGCTTGCACCGTCGGATAAAAGACCTTGTGGCTCACTACGCCTCGAGAACGGTGGATGTTTCTGAACAGCACTCGCCACAACCGTGTATTCCAAGGGAGGAAGATCATGAAAAAGATTGTCGCGGCTCTCGCATCCGTATTGCTCGTTTCCACAGCGTTCGCACAAACTGCGACGCCATCGGAAGCCGGCAAAGCGCAATTGAAGGCAAACAGCGAAAAAAGCGAAGCGCAGGCTACTGCGAACAAGAAGAAGGCCGAAGCTCAGAGCGACGCAGACAAGGCTCAGGCGTCCGCGAACGAAGACAAGGCTTCGGCTCAGGCAGACGCCGACAAGAAGGCGGCGAAGATGGAAAAGGCAACGACGCCAAGGGAAGCGTCTGATGCGCGCGCAGATGCAACCAGGGCGCAGGCCAAGGCCGACAAAAAGAAGCACGATGCGCAGGCCAAAGCGGATCGTAAAAAGCACGACGCAGCCAATGATGCGAACGTTGCTCAGGCAAAGGCTGACAAGGATAAAGTCGAGGCGCAGAACGACGCGAACCAGAAAGCCGCCGATCAACGGGTCGACGCCGCCAAGAAGCAATAAAGAGCAATAGAGCCCTTCTAGGGGGCGGGCGAAAGTGCTCGCCCCCTACGCCAGGCGCCTTGAACGCGATGTGGACCGAATCAACGATCAACGCAATGTGAACGCAGCAGCGTCAATGGCCCGTGACGCGTTCCCACCCATGCCGGACGGCAGCCTTGAAACGTTCCCACCCGCTTTCAGGGTAAAGCGACTCCCAATCCTCGCGAGCGCTCGACTCAACCCGTTGCCAGTCCTGCTCGCGATATCGCTCGTCCTGTCCGAGCGTGGCGCCATGCGTGTAGGCGCGCCGATACTCGTCATAGGAGCTACCTGTATCCGCGTAGTGAGCGTCGAAGTCTTTTCGAAACTCATCGTCATAGGGGTCTTCTAACGGAGTGCCCATGATGGGTTCGCCCACCAGACCTGTCGTGCGCGGCCGTTCCGCGTGTACCGCGCTCGTGGTGCTATCCGACGTGCGGGTTACGCTGCCTTTGAGCTGTGCGGATACATCTGCAGATGTGCGAGCTAGCCCGACATCGGGTACCGCCGAAACCTGTCGCTGCGTCTGTTGCATTGAAGGTAGTGTCTCCGGCTCCGCCGAACGCGTCGTCACCTGCTGCATCCCGCTGACTGTTGCCGGGTAGGCAGTGTCTCGCGGTTCCTCTTTCCAGGTGCCATCGCCGGTAGCCGGCGGCACGACATGAGCTGACGAGGTGTCGCGCAGCGAGGCGGGTGCTTCACTCGCTCCCGTCGCGAATGCCATTCTGCGTTCCGTTGTTTCCGTTGTATCACCTCCCTCCCGCAGCATTGGTGTTGCTTCGGCGCTCGCGGCTCCGCTCGGTTCGCTGGTTGACGATCGCAGTTGTGCGGCAGGTTCGCCCGCCGTCGCGCTACCGCGATGCAGCGAGTCCATTGCGATGTCTGCCTTGCCGGACCCATTCCGCCAAGCGTTCACCCGCTCTTCAATGTCGGTTGCACCCATGCGGCGCATGACATTGCGAGCCAGATCGATCTGCATTTCGGATACGTCCGCACTGACAATCGTCCCACCGCGGCGAATGAATTCCCTATAGTCCTCCGCTTCCGGCGGGTACTCGCCACTCTCGAAGAGCCGTGCGAATAATTGCTCAAGTTGATCAAATACCGGCGTCTGATGGCGCAATCCGCCACTGCCCGGTGTATAAACACGCGGCCCTTTCTCGACTGGCGTACTGACCGACGTCGAGTAGATGGAAATATCGGCCTGAGCCACGCCGGCCTCGCAGAGCGCCCGTTGCGCCGAACACGCATCGACATAGCTGTCGTACACGCCTATCACGGTTTGTCTCATGTGTGCCTCCCTACCAATTTCGGAGCGGCCTTCCTTCACCGCTGTACGGTCCGAAGACGCAACGCATGTGCCCGCAGGGCGTTGCAGGCACGATGAACTTCGTCAAGCGCAGGCGCGACGCTTGCCGCTCGTCGCGCGCCTTTGCGATACCCAGGGCACATCCGGTGGTGCATTGCGTTTGGGCCGGGTAGGATAAAGTACGGCCCTACGGTGTGCAGGAACAGCTTTTGCCGAGTAAGCATGCGATCAGTGTTTCCCTGACTGAGCATCTGGATTCGTTCGTGAAGTCCGAACTGGCCGCGGGCCGCTATCGCACCGCCAGCGAGGTAGTTCGAGCTGGGCTTCGCCTGCTCGAAGAACAGACTACCCAACGCCGCGCGCCGGCGGCGCCATCCGGGTTGACCGATCGGCAACCCATCAACGGCAGCACTCGCTCCGCACGCCGGTCCGGATCGGAGGAACAGTCATGTCATCCGGTGATTTCCCGATCGTCGGCATGACCGGGCGTATCGCGCGTACCCAGATGCTCACAAACCTTTTGATGAGCGTGCCCTCGTGAATGTACTCGTGTCGCCCCATCCCACCTGAGCCAATTTTCGATTCCGGCGAGGAGACATTTGCATTCGCGACTCCTCGTCCGCTCGTGAAAGCCTGTCACCAGTTTGCACATCACATAGGCACGCGGACTACCCTGGAGTAACGCCAAGTTCACGGTTCGGAGACGCCGGCATGCGACTTTCAGACTTTATCTTGCGAGACCTGGAGCCAATTGCGAAGCAGTGGGAGGCATTCGCGGCCACCCTTCTACCGGCGGCGGGACATATGGAACCACTGGAACTGCGCGAGCATGTGAAAGAGATGCTGCGGGATGTGGCAATGGACCTGCGTACCTCACAAACCCGCGAAGCCCAACGCGAAAAATCCATGGGACGAGGTACCGGTCTGATCGATCCGGAAGAAGAAACAGCTGCGCAAAAGCATGGCGTCCTGCGCGCACAGGCAGGCTTTAGCGTCAACCAGCTCGCAGCCGAATATCGCGCCCTGCGCGCCAGTGTGCTTCGTCTGTGGATGGACAACTGCAAATCTGAAGCGCCCGATCTGGGCGATGTCATACGTTTCAATGAAGCGATCGATCATGCGCTTGCCGAATCGGTCACCTCGTTCAACGCGCAGATCGAGCAGAACCGCAACCTGCTGCTTGGCATGCTGGGGCACGACATGCGCAGCCCTCTGCAGGCGATTCAGGTCACCGCATCTTATCTGGCGGTACTCAATGCGGGCGAGCAGGTATCGAAGGCCGCTGGCCGCCTGATACGTAGCGGCGCCCGGATGCAGGCGTTACTTAACGACCTCACCGAATTTAACCGGACCCAACTAGGCCTGGGCATCAACGTCATACCGGCGAATATCAATCTGGCGGATGTGCTTGCGGACGAGGTGGATGAGTTGCGCGCCATTCATCCCGACAGGCAGATTGATCTGGAGGTCAATGGCGACTCGCAGGGAGACTGGGATGGTCCGCGTCTGCAGCAGTTGCTCGGCAATCTTGTTCTGAATGCTATCAAGTATGGCGCACCGGACGCGCCTGTACGTGTGACGGTGACTGGCGACGCAACGCATGTCCGTATCGATGTCAGTAACCGCGGAGCCGCGATCGGGACTGCGACGCTGGCCCGCATCTTCGATCCCCTGATGCGTGGACCCGATCGTCAGAGTGAAGACGAGCGGATCGGTAGCCTTGGATTAGGGTTGTATATCGCAACCGAAATCGCCAAGGCCCATCAAGGGGCGATCGAAACGCGGTCCGACGATACGGAAACGACCTTTTCTGTGTCGCTGCCACGCGGGCGCGCGGAAGCGTAAAAAGGAGCTGACAGTTCGTCGCTGCGAAGCGTTATGCCGCCCGGAAAACCGCCCTTCCTCTGCTATGTCCAGAAGGCGATGTGGGATGAAGCTGGACGATGACATGCGTCGAGACCAGTGGAGTGCGCCGCGTCACAGACACAGCTGGCGATCAATCCAAACTACCTCTCTGGCTCTGCGGAGCGCCCTACGTCGTTCGTGGGGCGCGGCCGCGACGGCTGGGAAGCTTCCAGCGTTCACGCCATCGGCCAATCTAAGCGCCGGAGAAAAACTGCCTACCGAATACCATTCATGTGAAGAAGTTGGCGATTTAGCAGCACGTTCGAGCGTTTGCTACATCACGCAAAGGCTGTTGTTATCCGGTTACCAACCCGGAAACGGACTCACGCTGAATACCCCTGCCAAACGCCGGCAAGCGTCGACTGGACTGTGTATGCCGATGCTATTTCCACGATCTCACAATTCAATTGGGGGTTCGGCTTAACAGGCACAGCGAATGTTTTACCTGCATCGTGTTGTCGCCAACTGCGGAGTCATCCAGCAAGCTGGACTCCGGCCACCCGTCCGGATCGGCCAGGAAGTTGGCGAGCGTCTCCATAGCTCAAAGGCTTACGATAGAAAACGTACACCGCTCCCATTGCCTTGCGGAACCAGGGGTCGAACACGCAGAACGGTCCCGCGGCTCATTTCGATGAGCACTCCCGCGAGGGGACGGCACATGAACGTAGTAAATGGAAGGATCAGACGGAACGATCCGAAGCGGGTTGTAATGTTCAGACATGCCGAGCTTGCGCATTCGGGTGCAGTTAACCCGGATGCAGACATCAAGGCCGCACGGCCTGCGCGGGGCAGACGCCTTGCGATTTGGGTTGCGTCGGCAAGCGCATTGGCGGTTGTGGTCACGTGTATCGTCGCGTATGGCGATCGGTTCGACCATGAGCAGGCGCCCGGCATCGTCGGACCCACGTCGCCAGCGCAAAGCACGTCTTGGTCCGGTCATGTCGCGCTACCGTCATCGCCTCCCGCTCGCGGCACCGCGGTTGCCAGTGTTGAGCTCGCCCCGCCTGTGTCTTCCGCTCCGTCCGACCATCGTGCTGGATCTACTCCGGATTCTGCCGCGCCGCAGTCGGTTACACGAGGGCCTGCCCAAACACGCGATGCCGCCACACAGAATCGCCGCCATTCGGCGCCGCACGTGAGAGCAATCGCGCGGCATGCGCCCGAGATCACACGCTCCACTTCGCCAACGCGACAGGCGTCTTCGTCCGGTCATGTCGCGACATCATCGTCACCTCCTGCCCGGAAAGCTGCGATTGGCAGTGTTGAGCTCGCCCCGCCCGTGCCTTCCGCTTCGTTCGATCACCGCAGCGCACCTTCTCCGAATTCTGCTTCACTGCAACTGGCTGAAGGACACCTTGCAGGCGGTCATGGCGTCGGTTCGGGCGCGGGGGGTTCGGGCGCGGGGGGTTCCGGTACAGGCGGTTCGGGTGCAGGCGGTTCGGGTGCAGGCGGTTCCGGTACAGGCGGTTTGGGTGCAGGCAGTTCGGGTGCAGGCAGTTCGGGTGCAGGCAGTTCGGGTGCAGGCGGTCACGGTGCGGGCGGGCCGGGCGCAGGCGGTGCGGGTGCGGGTGCAGGCGGTGCAGGCGCAGGCGGTTCGGGGGCAGGCGGTTCGGGCGCAGGCGGCGCGGGTGCAGGCGGCGCGGGCGCAGGCGGTCACGGCGCAGGTGGTGCAGGCGCAGGTGGTGCAGGCGCAGGTGGTGCAGGCGCAGGCGGTGCAGGCGCAGGCGGTGCAGGCGCCGGTGGTGCGGGCGCGGGCGGTGCGGGCGCGGGCGGTGCGGGTGCAGGCGGCGCGGGTGCAGGCGGCGCGGGTGCAGGCGGCGCGGGCGCAGGTGGTGCAGGTGCAGGCGGTGCAGGCGCAGGCGGTGCAGGCGCAGGTGGTGCAGGCGCAGGTGGTGCAGGCGCAGGCGGTGCAGGCGCCGGTGGTGCAGGCGCAGGTGGTGCAGGCGCAGGCGGTGCAGGCGCAGGTGGTGCAGGCGCAGGTGGTGCAGGCGCGGGCGGCGCGGGTGCAGGCGGCGCGGGTGCAGGCGGCGCAGGTGCAGGCGGCGCGGGCGCAGGCGGTCACGGCGCAGGTGGTGCAGGCGCCGGTGGTGCAGGCGCGGGCGGTGCGGGCGCGGGCGGTGCGGGCGCAGGCGGTTCGGGTGCCGGCGGTCACGGCGGAGGCGGTTCGGGCGCAGGCGGGAACGGCGGGGGCGGTCACGGCGGGGGCGGGTCAAGATAATTGGCCGCCTTCTGAATAAAAAAATGAGTCTCCGGCCGAACAAAAGCAAGCGACTGGCGCGCTCACGGCACGCGATTTTCGGCAGCCTGTCGAGTGGCCGTAAGTGGCCGGACACGGTCCCACGCCGGGCCGCGGACACGATACCTCCAGCGTGCAACGCACGCCCGACGCGATCGCGTCAACGACGAAGAGACGACATGCAAAGCATCAGAACGATGCGTCTCGCGGGCAACAAGCAAATGCCGATTCAGAATGGCTGTGGCCTGCATGGCACCCGTTCATCGAGCGGCTTCCCGTTTGTTTGCGTCGTCGAACGACGATTACTGAAGGTCGCGACGGACTCGCACGCTGAATTCCTTTACGGGCGGATGGACCCGTTATCCGACGATCGCAGTGCCGCCTGCTCCGCTCAAACGCTCAACGCAGACAGCCGCTCGACAATCTCATCGAACGAAGGCCGCATCTCGACGCGCTCGCCGAAACAGTCTTCGATCAGCCCATCGAACCCAGCGGCGAGGTCATCGGCCTCTCCGGCCAAACGTTGCGCGAGTTCTTCGAGCATGCAGCCGAACGCGCGCACCTCAATCCGCTCGAGCGCCAGCGCCCGTGCGCGATCATCGATATCGTGGCACGATGCCGCGCCGAAGTCGCCGAGCAATACGTGCCCTGCGCCGTCATGCAGGATGTTGTGCGCGTAGAGATCGCCATGCATGATCCCGCGCCGATGCAGATGCTGCGCCGCCGATGCGATCCCGCCCGCGATATGCAACGCAACCGGCTTGTCGAACCGTACGTCGTCCGCGTAGACGTCTCGTGTACAGGAGTCGAGGCTCGGAGGCCCGGCGAGATTGCCGAACGCCGGATGGATCAGCTTCATCACGAGGCCGTGCTCGTCGAGCGGATGCCCCGAGATCTTGCCGAGCACCGGGATGAGATTCGGGTGCTGACCGGCTTGCAGACATGCGGCCATTTCGAGCTCCGGCAAACCGTCGCTCGTTATCGCGCCCTTGAACAGCTTGACGGCGACCGCCTCGACCGGATGCCCGTCGCTTAGGAGACGCGTCGCGCGATGCGTCACGCCGGATGCACCCTCCCCGAGCGTTTGTCCAAGCGCGAGCGTATGCCAGTCGATTTCCGGCACCGGCGCATCGGCCAGCGCCACCTGCTCGCGCGCTGCGTTCAGCGGATTGCCTGCGTAGGCGAGCCACGCGAGCCGCGGCAGGCGCAAGAGCCAGTCGGGCAAGGCGTCGAGCCGGTTCGCCGAAACGCGCAGCAGTTCGAGGCGGCTGCAAGCGGCCATCGTCTCGGGCAGCGACCGCAACCGGTTGCCGGCGAGCATCAGCTTCTGCAAATTCGGACGCTCGCCGATTTCCGCGGGCAGCGTTTCGATATCGTTATCGGTCAGGATAAGCCAGCGCAACTGGGGCGGCAGCGCGCGCCCCGAAACGTGCTGGATGCGATTCGCCTTGAAGCCGACCATGCTCAGCGATTCGCAATCACCGAGCACGGCCGGCAACTCGGTGAACGGGTTATTCGAGGCGAACAGGACGCGCAGGTGGCGCAGCTTCGGCAAATCATCCGGCAGCGATGTGAGCGCATTGCCCGACAGGTCGAGCACCTCCAGGGTGTCGGCGAGGTCGAAGATCTCGCGTGGCATTTCGGTCAACCCGCAGGCGAGCTTGATCTGTCGCGCACCGGCGAGTTGCCCGTCACGCAAGTCTTCAGGGGTAACAGTCTTCACACGTAGATTGAATCGGAGAATGGCAAGGAAGTCGCAAGCGCCGGAGCGCAATGCGGCCGGTTCAGCATCGGTTGGTCGTCGCTCTTTATCTGGCCTCTATTCTATCGGGCGAACCGAACGATCAAGCATCCGCGGTCTGCCAGCGAGTGGCCGGTTGTGGTCGCACACGGTCCATCAAACTCTTCGTGTCGCCGCTCATTAAAGCAACTAGCCCCCGGCCCGCTTCGCGCTGTGGCCGTCCTTTCTGAGCGCTTCGATGATCCGCTCGCAATGGTCACCCTGTACTTCAATCACGCCATCCTTGACCGTTCCACCAGAACCGCAGGCCGCGCGCAACTGCTTGCCTAGCAACGCCAAGGCAAGAGGATCGAGCGCCAGTCCTTTAACGATCGTCACGCTTTTCCCGCCCCGGCCCTTGGTCACGCGAGTCACTCGTACCACGCCATCACCTACCGGCTGTGTCCTGGCAACCGCCTTGCAGACACATTCCGCGAGCACCTGTCTGCATTCGGGACACATCCGCCCGCCATCGGTGGAATAGACAAGGCCGCCTTTTGAACCACTCTTCATGATTGGCTTACTCAAAGACTAATCGGGACAAGTTTAGCAGGGGCGCATCCCACTGGGCGGGCCAAACAATGCGACGGGAGCGTGCGATTTCGATTGGATTGCCGGCGCCATCCGAGTACCAAACTCAGTGAGATATCGCAGCCCCGTTGCATGAGCGACGGCCAGATTTTCAGAAGAAAGGGGAAATTGAATCGCGCTATTTAGATAAATTTTCCTATCAACAACACGATTTCGTGGCAAAACTTGACGTGCGCAATTTGCAAACTCAATCCTCTAGAAATGCTATTCAATTATTATCTGCCGCATTGACGATAGGGTTCCTAAATTAGTTCGGATAGCCATACAAATCTCCCGGAACGGCTTCTTCAGAGACCCGATACCCGATGCGAGCCCACGCTCGGCGGCGCCACTCACGGACAGTCGTACTATCTCGTCGGAGACCCAGGAGGCTGCTCCGTAAGCAGCGGCCACGGTCACAAGAAGAGCAAGCGCATCCTGACCAATCGAGCGCGGATTGGCCGAGAAACGACGCCCGTCCTGGAAGGAGAATTTCGCTACAATCTGGCCAGCCCGCAGCCACATGACTCGAATGAGCGACGACAGGTCGCGTCGACATTGCTAAACGCCCTCTTCCTGACACAGACGCGCGATGGACATCAAGCACCTGCAATTATTATCCGACATCGTCGAGGCGGGCAGTCTCAGCAAGGTCTGCGCGTCCCGGGGCATGGCGCAGTCCGCCCTCAGCAAGCTGATTGCCTCGCTGGAAAGCGAATTTGGCGCGAAGCTCTTCTATCGCACCGGGCGAGGCGTGGTTTTGACGGAATTCGGGCAGTCCATCATGCCGCGGGTGAAATCGCTGCTTGGCGAGTTCGAGCAACTGAGGAGCGAGATCAGCGACCGCGCAGACGTGCCCAGCGGACCGGTCAGGCTGGCTCTGCAGGCATCCATCACGCAGCACATCGTCGGCCCGCTGTTCCGGCAAGTGCGGGCCGACTTTCCGAAGATCGAACTGCGGTTGATGGAGGGATTCGCCGGCAATATCGAAGAGGCGCTGGCGAGCGGCCGCACCGATATAGGCGTGTTCTCGCGGTATGGTGACCGTCTCCACAAGACGGACGAACCGCTCGCCACCGACGAACTGTACCTGATCGCCCCCGCCGGCGATCCGAACGTCGCGAAGCCGAGCTGCCGGTTCGCCCATGCCGCTGCCCTGCCGCTCGTGCTGCCCGGCGCGCCGGACGGCTTTCACATGATGTTGCTGGACGAAGCGAAGAAAGCAGGCGTGCCCCTGAATACCCAGATCGAGGTCGACTCGCTCACGGCAATGCGCGAGGTCGTCGCCAATGGCGCCGCCTACACGATCCTGACCCGGCAAGCCGTGGAAGTCGAGATGCAGCTCGGGCGGATCGGAGTCAGCCGCATCGTCGATCCAGTACTGACGCGCACGCTGGTGCTCGCCACCAGCACCCAGCGGCCCCTGACCCACGCTAGCCGGACAGTCATCAACCTGATCCGGAAGCTGACACAGGCCAGCGCGCCCGCCGCACAGCAGACAGCGACGGAAACCAAGGCAGCGAAGGCAACGACGGCAGGCACTGCTGCCGCAGGCACCCGCCGTCGCGCCACCCGGTCATGAGGCGCAGGCCTGTGCGCTCCCGCGCCTCCCCAACAGGTCGAGCGCCACGTCGACGATCATGTCCTCCTGGCCGCCCACCATGCGACGCTTGCCAAGTTCGACCAGGATGTCGACGGCTTTGATTCCATACTTCGCCGCGGCGGCCTCGGAATGCCGGAGGAAACTCGAATAGACCCCGGCATAGCCCAGCGCCAGCGTTTCCCTATCGACCCGCACGGGCCGGTCCTGCAGCGGCCGGACGAGGTCGTCGGCCGCATCCATCAGCCTGAACAGGTCGCAGCCGTGGTGCCAGCCCAGGCGGTCGGCGGCGGCAATGAAGACTTCCAGCGGGGCGTTGCCCGCCCCCGCGCCCATCCCGGCCAGGCTTGCATCGACCCGGTCGCAGCCCTCCTCCACCGCGACGATCGAGTTCGCCACGCCGAGCGACAGATTGTGGTGCGCGTGGATGCCGACCTCCGTCTTCGCGTCCAGCACGTCCCTGAATGCGCGGATCCGATCACGGACGTCCTCCATACCCAGCGCCCCGCCGGAGTCGACCACATAGACGCAGGTCGCCCCATAGCGCTCCATCAGCCTGGCCTGCTCGGCCAGCTTCGCCGGTGTGGTCATGTGGCTCATCATCAGGAAGCCCGCGGCATCCATGCCTAGCCCTCGCGCGGTCTCGATATGCTGTTTCGCGACGTCCGCCTCCGTGCAGTGCGTGGCGACCCGGACCACACGGGCACCTGCGGCGTAGGCTTCCTTCAGATCGTGGACCGTGCCGATGCCGGGCAGCAGCAAAGTGGCGATCCTGGCCTCCTTCACGACGTCGGCAACGGCCTCGATCCATTCGAGGTCAGTGTGCGCGCCGAAACCGTAGTTGAAGCTCGACCCTTGCAGGCCGTCGCCGTGCGCGACTTCGATCGAGTCGACGCCAGCCTCGTCCAGCGCGCGGGCGATGGTCCTGACATGCTCCACGCTGTATTGATGACGGATCGCATGGCTGCCGTCGCGCAGCGTGACATCGGATACGTAGATCTTCTTGCTCATGTTCGGCTCCTTCAAATGGCAGTCGCGGCGCTTTCGACCATGCTTGCGGCGATCCCCCCGGCAATCCGCCCGGCGATCTGCTCGGCCGTCGACAGGGCCGCGCTGGTCATGATGTCCAGGTTCCCGGCGTAAGCCGGCAGGTAATGCGCCGCCCCTTCGACTTCCAGCAGCACGGTCGTCTTCAGACCGCTGACGCGTCCGATCCCCGGCACGTTCAGGTCGTACACACGGTCGAACTGGACCTCCTGTTTGAGCCGGTAGCCCGGCACATAACGCTGCACGGCCGCCACCATGTCCGCCACGGACGCGGCCACCCGCGCTTCGTCCGTGTCTTCGCTCAGGCAGTAGACAGTGTCTCGCATCATCAGCGGCGGTTCGGCCGGGTTGAGCACGATGATCGCCTTGCCGCGTTCGGCACCGCCTACCGTCTGGATTGCGCGGGAAGTGGTCTCGGTGAACTCGTCGATGTTCGCGCGCGTGCCCGGCCCCGCCGAGCGGCTGGAGATACTGGCGACGATCTCCGCGTAACGGACTTTCGCCACGCGTGACACGGCCGCCACGATGGGAATGGTGGCCTGCCCGCCGCAAGTGACCATGTTGACGTTCGGTGCGTCGAGGCAACTGTCGCCGTTGACCACCGGCACGCAATACGGGCCGATGGCCGCCGGCGTCAGGTCCACCATCCGAACCGCGGGCTTGCGCTCGCGCAGAAAGCGCTCGTTGGCGATGTGAGCAGCGGCGCTGGTGGCGTCGAAGACGAGCTCGATGTCGCTGAATGCCGGCAGCCGCGCCAGTCCTTCGACACCCTCATGGGTCGTCGCCACGCCCAGCCGGGCAGCGCGTGCCAGCCCTTCCGATTGCGGGTCGATGCCGACCATGGCCGCCAGTTCCACGTGGCGGCCATGCCGCAGGATCTTGATCATCAGGTCGGTGCCGATATTGCCGCTGCCGATGATGGCAGCCTTGATCTTTCTCGTTGACATTCAATGCTCCCGTTCAATGAGCGGCGAAGGCCGTCCGGACAACGCCCAGGCCCGCGATGGTGGTTTCGATGAGGTCGCCCGGCGCGACGCTGACCATTGGCCCGAGGGCGCCCGTCATGATGACGTCGCCCGCGCGCAGCGGCCGGCCGACCTCGGCCATCTTGCGGGCCAGCCACAGCGCGGCGTTCAGCGGATGGCCGAGGCAGGCCGCGCCGACGCCGAGCGAGACGACCTCGCCGCGACGCTCCATCAACATCCCGCAGGTGCGCAAGTCCACCTCCGACAACTTGCGCGGCTGGGTGCCAAGCGCATATAGACCTGACGAAGCGTTGTCGGCGACGGTATCCAGCAAACCGATGTCCCAGTCCCTGATCCGGCTGCCGACGATCTCGACGGCAGGCAACACGTAAGCGATGGCCGACACCAGACGCGACAGCGTCACCGGTTCGCTGTCCAGGTCGCGCTCCAGCACCACGGCCAGTTCGGCCTCGACCTTCGGCTGCAGCACGCGCCCGGGCGCCACCTCCTCGTCGGGGGCAAGTTCCATGTCGGCGAACAGCATGCCGAAGTCCGGCGCATCGACACCGAGTTGTTGCTGCACGGACTTCGAGGTCAGGCCGATCTTGCGGCCCGTCAGGCGGCGTCCGCTGTCGAGCGCGTGCTGCGTGTTGATGTCCTGGACGGCATAGGCGCCTGCGACGCCCATCGCGGCCAGCGCATCCCGTATCGGTGGGATGGGCTGCCGCTCCCGGACGGCATCGCGAAGCGATGTCGCCAGTCGCTGCAGGACGGCGGTATTCATGGTCATGGGTGGCTCCTCAAAGCGGCGGGTTCAGGTTGTCGGCGCTCGCGAAGACGAGCGTCCAGGGCTTCATGACGATCCCCGTGAACAGCGACGCCTTGGCGAACGGGTCGTCGGCGGCGAGCTTCGTGGCCTCGCTCTCATTGGCGACCTCGTAGACGAACAGCGCGCCGCTGCCATCGGCGAACGGGCCGGCGACTACCAGCCGCCCCTGTTGCAACAGGTCCTGCAGGTAGGCCCGATGGGCGGGCCGGAATTGGGCGAGCCGCTCGGGCTCGATGGCGTACTCGATAAAGGCTGCAAATTTCATGTCAGTGCTCAATGACTCAGTGAGGAAGGAATCCGATGGAGATCCACGGCACGGCGGCAATCACCAGCGTCCCGACGATCAGGGAGATCAGGTAGCGCCAGATGTGGCGCGCGCCCTCGCTTGGCTTCGTGCGGCTGATGGCGCAGGCGGCGTAGTAGCCGACCCCGAACGGCGGCGCGAACAGGCCGATGCCCATCGCGAGGACGACGATCATCGAGTAGTGCACGTCGTGGATGCCGAGTTGCCGGGCGATCGGGAACAGCAGCGGACCGAACAGCACGATGGCGGGAATCCCTTCGAGCACGCTTCCGAGCAGGACGAAGGCCACGATCGAGACCGCGATGAACGCGGCGGCCCCGCCCGGCAGCTTCGCCATCGCAGCCGCCAGATCGCCGGCGAAGCCGGACTGCGTCAGCGACCACGCCATGCCCGTAGCGGTCCCGATGATCAGCAGGATCGCGCCGGACAGCGCCGCGGTGTCCACCAGCGCCGGCCAGATCCGCCGCACGTCGAACTTCCGGTACACCAGCAGGCCGACAGCGATTGCGTAGACGATGCCGATGGTGGACACCTCCGTCGCCGTCGCGATGCCCTCCATCACCGCGGTGCGGATGACGAATGGCAGCGCCAGTGCGGGCAGCGCTACCAGCAGGCTCTTGCCGACCGCGCTCCAGTTCGCGCGCGGACTGCATGCGGCGCCGGCCTTGCGCGCCCGCCACCACACCACCCCGCCGAGCATCAGCGCGAGCACGACGCCCGGCAGCAGGCCGGCCGTGAACAGGTCGGCAATCGAGATGCCGGTGACCGAGCCGATGGTGATCAACACGAGGCTCGGCGGAACGGTCTCGGTCTGCGCGCCGGTGGCCGCCAACAGCGCGAGCATGTCGCCCTCGTCCGCGCCGCGCTTCTTCATCTCCGGGAACAGCGCTGGGGCGATCGCCGCCATGTCCGCCGCCTTCGCGCCGGAGATGCCCGACACGAGGTACATCGCGCCGATCAGCACGTAGGACAGTCCACCCCGAATATGTCCGAGCAGGTTGGCCAGGAACTGCACCATGGCCCGCGCCATCGAGGTCATCTCGATCAGCATCCCGAGGAAGACGAACAGCGGCACCGCTAGCAGGATCAGGTGCGACATGCCTTCGTCCATCCGGCCGACGACAACGATGGTCGGCGTCGATGTAGTGAGCGACAGGTAACCGAACGTTGCGAGTCCGAACGAAAATGCGATGGGCACGCCGGCAAACACCAGCAGGCCGACGATGCCCACGAAGAACAACAGCAGATTGCCATTGCCCAGGCCTTGCAACATTGGCTGCAGGCAGACCAGCGTGCCCACGACGGCGCCGCTCGCGGCAAGCGCGACCAGCACCGTGCGCGGTCTGGCCGTGGTCAGCAGCCGCACCACGCTCATTAGCAGGATCAGCACGATCCCGACGGGTAGCGCGGCGGCACGCCAGGCGTTGGAGATGTCCAGGGCCGGCAGCGTAACCAGCGCCTCCTCGCTGGCGAACTCGTACGCTGGCGCGGCCACGAGTGCAAGCCACGCCAGCGCGGCAACCGTCGCCACGAGTTCGAACACGCTGCGCCATTGCGGCCCCGCCTTATCGACCAACGCGGTCATGCGCATATGGCTGCCGCGCCGGAACGCTACCGCCGAACCGAGCATGATGAGCCAGATGAACAGCAGCGACGCCAGTTCGTCGACCCACACCAGCGGCGTGTGCAGTACGTATCGGCTCAGGACGCCGCCGAACAGCACCCCGACCTCGGCAACCACCAGCAACGCGGACGGCACCTCCGCCAACGCGCCCAGCACCTTGTCCGCAAGCTGCAGCGCCCGGGCCGGCGTGCCGACTCGAACCTCATCCACGGGGCAGTCGATGCCCCTCGGAGCCACTTCGACGATAGGGTTAGACATGACGCCCCCTTACTTTTGCGGCAATCCGAGGACGTTGGCCTCGATCTCGGGATCGGTGAAGCGCGCGAGGCGCTCCGGGTACACCGTGACGGTGATCTCGCACGAGCCCGTGCCAACGGTCAATCCAAGCAGGTGGCCGCCGGCCGCTCCGAAGCTGCCGTCCGTCACCGTGCCGTGGGCGTGGATGGACGGCTTGCCTTCCTTCCACGCGATGGAACCGGTCATGTTGGCCATCTCGACGTTGTGATACGTCTTCGGGTCGAACTGCTTGCGGTTGAAGTCGTAGAAGCCGAACGTCGCCTCCGACATGAAGCCGATGCCGACGAAACTCGCGCCTGGAATCTTCTCGTCCCGCGCCAGTTGCTCGAGGTTTTGCAGCACGTTGTCGCCGTGCCGCAGCACCATCAGGTAGCCGGTCGGGGTCTTCATGAACTTTCCTTTGAGCTCGGGCGTCTGCGCCCCGCCGTACGTCGCGATGCAGGAAAGGGTGAGGCCAAGTGTCAGGACCGATGCCGCGCGCTTCACAAAATTCATGATGTCTCCTGGAATTCGAGTGCGAGCGCAGCCGTGGCAGTGGCGCAATGCCACCGGCCATCGGTACGCCGTATGGGGAATTGGGTCGTGACTACGCGAGCCGGCCCGCGTATTTCTCCAGCATCGCCCAGCTCCCAGCCGGGAACTTCTGCTGCCAGCCCGCGTAGAAGCCGGCCTTGCTCAGGTAATCGCGGAAGACCTGCACGTCAGGCTGGTTGAAGACCATTCCGCGGCCCTTCAGCTCGTCTCGCAGGCGACTGTTCAGCGCCGCCACCGCCTGACGTTGCTTCACGGCGTACGCGTCGAACGTGGTGGCAGCGAGTTGCCGCAGGTCCTCGGGCAGCGCGTTCCACGTGCGCAGGTTGGCGACGAGCCAGAAGCCGTCCCAAACGTGCGAAGTGAGCGAGCAGTACTTCTGGACCTCGTACAGCTTCTGCGTCTGCAGGATGGTCAGCGGGTTCTCTTGCCCGTCAACGACTCTCGTCTGCAGCGCCGTGTACGTTTCCGCCATGTTGATGCCGGCAGGCGCGGCGCCGAAGGCCTTGAACATCGTGGTGAGCGCCGGACTGAGCGGCACGCGGATCTTGAAGCCGTTGAGGTCTTGTGGCGTGTTGATCTGTCGGCTGCTACTGGTGACCTGGCGGAAGCCGTGGTCCCAGATCTTCGGCAGCGGCATCAGATTGACCTTCGCGAATTCGCCGCGGATATGCGCGCCCAGCTCGCCGTCCATGGCCTTCCACACCTGGTCGTAGCCCGGAAAAGCGAAGCCGATTCCGCTGATGGAGGCCACCGGTACCAGCGTGCCCCAGATCAGGCCCGCCGTGCTGACGAAGTCGATCGCTCCGGCGCGGACCTGCGAGATCATGTCAGTGTCGTTGCCCAACTGGCTGTTGGGGAACACACGGATATTCAGGCGCCCGTTCGAAGCGCGGGCAATCTCCTCCGCCGCGGCGGTGAGATTGACGGTGGTCGGATGCGTTGCGTCGAGCGCAATGCCGAGCTTGTAGTTGTAGACCTGCCCTGCCGCGCGCGCCGGCATACCCGTCAACAGGCCGGAAGCGGCGGACGCCGCCGCCATCGCAAAACCCTGCTTGAGCGCCAGCCGGCGCCCGCTGTTGAACCCGCTCATCACTTGTCTCCTTCAACCCGAGTCGGCGCTTGCGCGCTTTACTCCGGTCCCATGCAACTTTGGTTGCTGGGGTCTGATTTATAGTGTGCTTCGGCAGGGCGGCGGTGGCCTCACCGGCCACCCTGGCCGCTTATGCGGCTTATGAGGCTTATGCGGTTTGGGCCGCCCGGGTTTCCCGGCTGCTCAGGTACTTCGAGAAGCTCCGCGCGCCGTCCCAGTCCTGAATAAGCGTCAGCCGGCGCTTCAGGAACAGCCCGTCGGCCACGCGTTCGGCGAACGCCTCGAAGGTTTCGGTCGGATCGTCGATCTCGAAAACGAAATAGACCTTGGCTTCCTCGTTGGACAACCACGGCCCGGCCAGCAACTTCAGGTCACCCGGCAGGTTGTGCGGGCGCACGCCGTTTCGCAGGTTGCCGAGAAAATCGACGACGCCCTGCATGGTCTTCGGGGACATGTCGCGCAGCCAGACTTCATTGAAAAACTTCGGCATCTTTCTTCCCTCCGCTAGGTTCAGACCGACACGCGGTCGGTGTAGGCCTTCATCTGGTTCCAGTCCGACAGCAGCGTGAGCTTGCGGCTGGCGAACAGTCCGCTGACCACGCGCTCGGCGTAGGCGTCGAACATGGTCGAGGGATCGTCGATCTCGAAGATGAACATCACTTTCGCTTCCTCGGCGGACAGCCACGGGCCGGCGACCATACGCAGGTCGGGCGGCAGATTGTCGGGCTTCGCGCCGATGCTCAGGTTGCCGAAGAATGTCACCGCCTCTTCGATCACCTCGGGTTTGATATCGCCAAGCCAGACTTCGTTGAGAAACAGGGGCATTAATGTCTCCAGGTCGATGTTCGGGCCGCAGGAGCTGCGGCGCGATGACCCAAGCATATGAAATGGCCCTTCCGCGTCATATCCTCAAAGTGAGATATCAGACTTTCCGTGGTGAGGTACCCATGACGCACAAACTCGATGATCAATTGCGGGTCAACCTGCTCTGTCACCTGGTCGTTGCCCAGCTGATTGCACGCGCGAGAACGGGCGACTGGCTCCGGACCGATCATTTCGTCGAATCGAAAAGGTTGCGGGCGCAGGTGAGTGGCGTTTCTCCTGACTGGCTTGAAAGTGCGCGACTCGCGCCGTGTCGGTGCAGCTTGCAACTTCGATATGGGAAATCGAACTGCTGCATGACGTAGACAAACTCTCAGGGCTCTTTACCGACAACTTCCGGGTTGATTAAGACTCCCGATCGTGCTCGGCATATACGACGTTTGCGCATCCCGGCTGGAGACATGGCGGTACGAGTCATAGCCCGCACGCTTACGATCGGCCAGGTACCGGCGACATTTCCGCGCCAGCCCCCACGAACGGGGGCGGCCAGGCTGCCACACGCGTCACGGCCCGTTCTCGACACTCCCGTACCTGGAGTTGACCGCACTTTTCTGATCGCTGTCGGCCGAGCGACAAACGAGATCTCGCCAAGCAGCTGGGGCTGTGGTGCAAATAAAAGGTAGAGAGGAATCGCGGCTCGTTGATGAGTTGCTTCAAGATGCAGAAAGTACGGCATCCCATACAACGGGCGCAGCGGTCTCTTTGAGAGGCAGTTTGGTGAGGTCGAACTGACCTTTGCGAATGCGATGCATCAGTTCGATGCCGGAAATCGCAACTGCGCCGCTCCTGAAGCATTTGAGGCCCAGCATCGCGTTGATCCTGGACGTTAAACCAAGCATCAGCAAAGGGGCGCCCGGTGGCAAACAGGGCGGTTGTCATGCCGCGGGTGCACAGCAGAGGAGAAACCGATGACGCGATTCTGACGAGTCGTGGGCATGTGACCGTAACTGGGCCAGTTGCGGTCAGCCAACGCCGCCGCTCCAATCGTTTTCAGTCGGCCGC
Organism: Paraburkholderia sp. SIMBA_054; assembly: GCF_046534875.1. Taxonomy (NCBI): domain Bacteria; kingdom Pseudomonadati; phylum Pseudomonadota; class Betaproteobacteria; order Burkholderiales; family Burkholderiaceae; genus Paraburkholderia; species Paraburkholderia sp. SIMBA_054. The sequence goes on from NZ_JAWRXV010000043.1 coordinate 80,085, forward strand.
TCAAGCTCGAAACCTACACCTCCCGCCTGCTGCGCCCATACAGCAGCAGCATCGCCGCGATCACCACGCCGTAGATGATCTGACGTCCGGCCTCCGGCATCTGTGCGACCGAGAGGATCGACTGCAGCAGCGTGATGAGGATCGCGCCAGCCACGGTGCCGAGATACGAACCCCGGCCACCCAGAATCGACGTGCCGCCGAGCACGACCGCCGCGATCGCCGGCAACAGGTAAGCATCGCCCATCGACTGCGCCGCCTTCGACGCATAACCCGCGAGCAGCACGCCGCCGAACGCCGCGAACGCGCTGCACACGGCGAACGCGGCCACCGTGACGAGCCGCGTATCGATGCCGGAAAGATAGGCCGCGCGTTCAGCGTTGCCGATCGCGTACAGCGTGCGGCCGAAGGTCGTGCGCGACAGCAGGAACATCGTGGCGCCGCCGATCAGCACCCACAGCGCGACGGCATTCGGCACGCCCGGTACGAGCCAGCCCGCCGCGAGCCATCGCATCACATGTGGCGCGGAATCCTGTGGCGACGATCCCCCCGTGTAGACGATCATGATGCCCTGCGCGACCGCATTGGTTGCGAGCGTCGCGATCATCGACGGAATGCGCAGGAGCGCGACTAGGATGCCGTTGACGATGCCGATCAGCACGCCGCAACCGATCCCGACTGGAATGGCGAGGATGCCTCCAAGTTCGCCGTGCCCCGCGACGGCGCACGCCATCATTGCGCCGACCGTGATCGTCCACGGCAGCGACAGGTCGATGTGGCCGAGCAGTATCACCATCATCAGGCCGGTCGCGATGATGCCAAGGAACGCGCCGACCTTCAGCTGCAGCAGGATATATTCCGGTGACAAGAAGTTCCGCGAAAACATCCCGCCGACCAGCAGCAGCGCGATGATGCACGCGAATGCGATAACGATCGGCCGGTCGATTTTGCGCGTGAGCCTCGACATGAACGCGGTCCAGCCGGTGGCGGAAACCTCGCTCATTGGAACCACTCCAGACGGTTGCGCACCCTGAACAGCCCGCACGCGCCGATCGCGACAGCGAGCAGCAGAATCACACCCTGGAACAGCGGCTGCCACAGCGCATCGACGTTGAACACGAACAGCAGGTCGCCGATAGAGCGGAATGCGAATGCGCCGAAGATCGCGCCGATCGCGCTGCCCTTGCCGCCGAGCAGTGACACGCCGCCGATGACCACGGCGGCGATCGAAAACAGCGTATATGAGTTGGCGCTGCCGAGGCTCGCTTCTCCCGTGTCGGTGAAGAACGTCAGAAAGAGGCCGCCGATCGCGGCGAGCAGGCCGGCCAGCGTATAGCTCGCGAACTTCGCGCGCAGGATCGGCATGCCGGACAGGAAGGCCGCGGATTCGGACGAGCCGGTCGCGTACGCAGCGCGCCCGACCACCGAACGTTTGAAAGGAATCCAGATGATCACTACAGCTGCGAGCAGAATCAGCAGACTCGCGGGCACGACGCCGGCGACCTTGCCGGTCAGTGCGTCGGCGAGGTCCTCGTTGATCGATCCGCCTGGAACCGGGCGCAGCAGCAGCGCCAGTCCGTAATATACGGCGCCCGTCGCGATCGTCGTCACGATCGGCTGCAGACGGCCGTAAATGATGATTACGCCGTTGAGCGCGCCGCACAGCGCGCCGGCCGCGAGCACACCGGCGATGCCGAGCGTGCTGTGCAGCGCGTCACCTGTGATGATCCACGATCCAACGCAATTCGTCAGCACGAGCGTCATGCCGATCGAAAGGTCGATGCCGGCCGTCAGCACGACGAGCGCCTGACCCATCGACACCAGCGCGAGCAGTACCGCCTTGTTCGCTGCCGTCTGAAACACGTTCGCCGACAACGTCGACGGATAGTTGAAAAGGTAGATCGCGAACATCAGTACGAACAGGCCGAACGCGAACGTCGTCCCGCGATTTTCCGCATACCAGTAACGCAGCCCGCTCATAGCGCAATTCCCGTGGAAGGCGAAATCTGTCCGACGGGCAGGTCCAGTGCACTTGCTATCAGGTTTTGCTCGGTGATCTCCGACCCGACAAGTTCCTTCTTGATCCTGCCTTCGTATAGCACGAGCACGCGGTCGCAGCAGCCGATCAGCTCGTCATAGTCGGTCGAATAGAAAACGATCGCGGCGCCTTCGTCCGCGAGACGCCTCAGCAGCTGATAGATCTCCTGCTTGGTGCCGACGTCGATGCCGCGCGTCGGGTCGCTGAGGAGCAGGATCCTCGGCTGCCGGATCAGCCACTTCGCGATCACCACCTTCTGCTGGTTGCCGCCCGACAGCGAGCACACGGCCGCGTCGACGCTGAACGACTTGATCGCGAGGAGTTCCATCACCCCGTCGACGAACGACTGCTGGCGGTCGCGATCGATCACGCCTGCCGTGGACATCCGATCGAGTGCGGCAAACGACAGATTCTCGCGCACCGACATCGGCAGCATCAGGCCTTCCGTCTTGCGGTCCTCCGGAATCAACGCCATGCCGATCCCGTTGGCGCGCGCGACCACGGGGCTCGCGATCGACACGACCTTGCCGTCGATCTCGATCTTGCCCGTGCAACCGCGCAACACGCCGAACAACGCGAGCAGCAGTTCGCGCTGCCCTTGCCCGTCGAGGCCGCCCAGCCCGAGAATTTCACCGGGCTTCAACGAAAAGCTGACACCCTGCAGCGTGTCGCTCCACGCGAGATCACGACAGGCGAGAACCGGTTCGGCGGCGGGACGGCGCTCGGCCTTGTCCGCGGGTTTGTCTGCGGGTTTGCCTGGGAACGCATGCTCGTACTTCCGGCCGATCATCATTTCGACCACCTCATTGTCGGAGCGCGTGCCCGCCTCGAAGCTCATCACATGACGACCGTTCCGGTAGACCGTGCATTCGTCCGCGAGCGCCTTTATCTCGTGCATCCGGTGCGAGATGAACAGCAGCGCGAGTCCCTCGTCGCGCAGGCGCTTGAGCACTTCAAAGACGCGCGCCACGTCGGCCGCGGTCAGTGCCGACGTGGCCTCGTCGAGGATCAGGATGCGCGGCTCGCGCGCAAGCCCCTTTGCAATCTCGACCATCTGCTGGCGCGACAGCGGCAGGTCCCGGACTTTCGCGAGCGGATTGATGTCGGCCGCGCCCGCGCGGGCGAGCGCGGCCTCGGCCTGGCGGCGCTGCGCCCGGCGGTCGATCATGCCGAAGCGTCGCGGCGGGTTCGAAGCGAAGATGTTGTCCGCCACGCTCAGGTCAGGGATCAGCGACAGCTCCTGATACACGCAGACGATGCCGGCCGCGTTCGCCTCGGCGGGCGACGCGAACGCGACTTGACGACCATCGAGGTGCATCGTTCCCTCGTCCGGCTGCACGACGCCGGACATCACCTTCAGCAGCGTGGACTTGCCCGCGCCGTTCTCGCCGAGGATTGCATGGATGCGTCCCCTGCGCACAGCGAGGTCCGCGCGTTCCAGCGCGACGGCGCCTCCGTAGCTTTTCGACACGCCAGACGCCTCAAAGAACGGCTGCTCCTCGTCCTGCCGCATGCTTCGTCTCCCGTCACGTCGCTAACCATCAGCCAATCACTGGTTGCCCTGGTTCTGCTTCATGATTTCCTGCGCGGAAAAGTTGATGCCGCAAGTCGGAAACGAATTGCCGACGAAGAAGTTGTCGGACTCATCGGGGAAGTAGTTGACGCCCGCCTTCAGCGCCGAATCGTCGGTGACGTCGAGCGGCAGCTTGATCGAGACCGGGACCGTCTGGCCGCCGAGCGCAGCGAGTGCCGTTTTTATCGCCACCGCCACCTGCGCGGGACCGGTGCCCGCTGACGTGCACTTCAGGCCTTGGCTCCCATACTGCGCGCAGAACTTGCGAAAGCCGTTCTCCGTTTCGCCGCCAAACGGCACGAACGGATGTTTCGCATCGATCATTGCGCGCACGACACCCGTGTCGCCACCCTGCGCCGAAATTCCATCGAAGTGGCCCTGCACGGCAATCGCGTCGGCGGCGGCCTTCTGCGCGACGCCGTCGTCCCACTTGCCATAGACCTCGACGATGTTCCACTTCTTGCCGGTCGCCTTCAATGTGCTCTGGAAACCCTTGTGCCGGTCAGTGTCGACCGATGTGCCTGCCACTCCGCGGACCTCGAGCACCTTGCCTCCGTTCGACAGATGGCTCGCGAGCCACTTGGCCCACAGCACGCCAAGTCCGTACTGATCGACGTCGACGTTGATCGCATCCTCGCTGTCGAGCGTATTGTCGAACGCGACCAGCACGACGCCGGCTTTCTTGGCGCGGCGGATCGCGGGTCCGAATGAAGAGGGGTTCTGCGCGTTAACGATGATCGCGTCATAGCCGGCATCGATGAAGTTGTTGACGGCCGAGATCTGCGCAGGTACGTCTTCGCCGGTCGAGACGACCTTGAATTCCTTGAGCTTGGAGGCGACGTCCGGTAACGCCGCATAGGCTTTGGCGGTCTTGATCATCTGGATGCGCCACGTGTTTGCAATATAGCCGTTCACGAGCGCGACCCGATAGGGCCCGTTCTTCTTCGGATACTTAACGAACTTCGTATCGCTCTTCCACGGAACCATGCACTTGGGATCGCTGGACGGCCCGGAAACGATCGACACCTGCGCGAAAGCCGCGCTTGCGCACAGCGCCAATGACGCGGCCGCCGCCGCGCGAATCACCTGGATTCCTGAAAGCATGTTGCCTCCGTTTCGTTGGATTTAACTTACCGACTGCCGGCGCACAAGGCTCGTAGTGGATTGCCGAAACGGTGTGCGTGATGTAGGGAATCTTGCGAATATGCTAGAGCGGAACTGGATCGGACTCGTCGAATCAGCGGAATGGCCTATTCAAAGGCGCCTCTCGAAGCGAAACGAGCGGCATGCGCGAACACCGCCCCATCTGACAGAATGGATTGTTACTGGCATACCAATCTGCGCGCGATAGTGGTTTACCAGCGAGCCCGGTGCCCGGCTCGATCGGGCTGAAACCCACGCCGTTTCTATGCTTGATGGGCAAAGACCGGAGCTGCTATAGACGGACGGCGTGACACGGGAATTGGTGTACCATTTTTGCTGACCTTCAGCCACCGCCCGGCGGCTTCGACGATTTCGAGAATTCTGGATGTCCGATCTTTCGCACACGCTAACCGGCCGCGCCGACGCGGACGCTGCCGACCGTTCCTATGTCGGGCTGGCGAAGCAGATCTACGACCTGATCGCGGCTGACGATGTCGGACCTCGCGCCCGCCTGCCTTCCGAGCGAACGCTAGCCGAGCGTTTCGGCGTGAGCCGCACGCAGGTGAGGGAGGCGATCATCGCGCTGGAAGTCCAGGGCGTAGTCGAGGTGCGTGTAGGGTCGGGCATCTATGTGGCCAAAGCACCGGAGGCGCGGTCCGTCACGTTCGAACTGCCGCGCGGGCTAGGCCCGATTGAGACGCTGCGCGCACGGGCGGTGATCGAAAGCGGGATCGCGGCGCTCGCCGCGACCGAACGCAAGGATTCGGACCTCGACCAGATCTTCGCCGCGTTGCGCGCGATGCGCGAGAACATGGACAACAAGGCTGCGAATGAGGCCGCTGACCGCGAGTTCCATCTGGCGATTGCACGGGCAACAGGAAACGAAGTGCTCCGGCTCGTGGTGGCCGCGATGTGGGACAACTCCCGCGCCGACCCGTTGTGGAAAAAGATTGCGGAGCACTTCCATACGCCCGCGTTGCGGGGAGCTTCGCAGGAAGACCATCAACGTATCTTTTCGGCGATCATGGCGCGCGACGCGTCCGCTGCACGCATGGAGATGCACGCGCATCTCGCGCGCGTGATCGGCGAGTTCACGCAGGCCTGGCGTTAGCACAACTTTCGCTATTCGCCGTTCTCGCGCAGGCTTGCATGGATGAGATTGGCGATGGCTGGTCGGTGATTTTCGGCGGTGGCGCCGGTAACCGGTCGGTCGGGCCGAGCGGCACTTGCAGTTCGAGGCGACGAGCCCAAGGGATGATGCATTGTCCTCGCGGCATGTGCAGCAAGGTGGCTCCGGCCGGCTACCGACTAAGGCTTCATCTCGCACGGGCGGTACCTCTAGCCATGCCCGGAGGTGGCGACGGGGGCACCGGATTACGCTGAGTTGGAGCGCATCGTGCCGCCCTCTCTTCTCTGACGGCAGCCATAGACCGAGTCCAGAATCCGAAGCAATCCCAGGCATCCCGAAAACACTCACCTGTAGTCAGTAGCCATCCGTCGTCTATAAGGGGGACCTCCCCCAACTTTTGAGTCCGTCGAGCGGAATTGTGTTGCGGGAAGATCATTTCAGTGCCTGTTTTAAGGCTTTTTCTTGACACATAGCACACTGGACGTCATAGAATGCCTGTGCTTGCCGCATGAACTGCGGCGAGCACCTCCTAATTCGAAAGTGAGTCATCCACGACTATGGCAAAGACTGCAACGAAGACGGCAACCAAGACCGCAACGAAGGCTGCTCCCAAGGCTGCTCCGAAAGCTGCCAAACCGGCTACCAAGGCTGCACCGGCAAAGGCTGCAAACGGGACGGCGAAAAAGCTGGTCGCTGGCGCACCCGTGAAAGAGACGTTCACGAAGGCGTCGCTCGCCAATCACGTTGCACAGGCGGCTAACGTTGAGCCGAAGGCTGCGAAAGCGATTCTCGCCGCGCTGGAAGACACCATCCTCGGCTCGGTTCACAAGAAGGGTGCCGGCGAATTCACGCTGTCGGGTCTTCTGAAGATCACGGTTCAGCAAGTGCCCGCGAAGAAGAAGCGCTTCGGCAAGGATCCGTTCACGGGCGAAGAACGCTGGTTCGACGCGAAACCGGCGACGGTTCGCATCAAGGCGCGCGCTTTGAAGAAGCTCAAGGACGCGGCAGCATAAATGCAATGGCTTTGATCTGCTGCCTCACAAGCAGCAACCTGTGCGGGCGCCGATGTCGGCGCCCGTGTTCATTTCAGCCCTCGCATGCCTCGCTATGCACCGTGGAGACCCTTCACGTTCGCTACGTTTGGCGCCCTTAGAATCTCACCTATCCGTTCCGACCCAACTGTCCACCTGCTAACCGGCTGGTGTGAGCAAGGCGCTTTCCGTTGGGAAGCGAATCCAGAAAAATTGGTTCTGTCAGTTACTTGCTGGCGGACGCTCACCGGGTTCTGCAGAGCGGAGCTCCGCCGTCTCCGTAACAGGCTCGCCGCACTGGTTGCAGAAAGGGAAAAAGGCGAAGTTACGGCCGCCGCAGGCGCAGACTTTGAAAAGATTCAGCCCGCAATGGATGCAGTACGAGGCCTGCTCGCCGCCAAGATGCCACGGCTTGTCGCACGACGGGCACAGCTTCTTCTGGAATGTACTGAGCGCCTTTTCGTAGTCGACGCCACGTGCGCGTTCGGTCCGACTCTGTTCCAGATTGGCGCGCTTTCGCTCGACATATTTCTGGAACGCACGGAGCATGTAGATCCCAGCGAACACGACGAGCGCGATATCCACCAGCACGCGTACATATCCCCCGAAACTGGGCAGGTACGGGACAAGCTCAACGAAGAACGCCGTCAGCGCGAAGAGGCCAAAGCCGTACACGAACGGCCAGTATCGCCTTTTGCGAAAGCGGATGAACAGCCATACGGCAACGACGAGAAGCGGGAGCGTCAACGCAAGGCGCCACCCGAACACGATGAGTTCGTAACGACGGCTTGCCGCCTCGTAGCGCTTGTCGGCGGCCTGCCTTGCGGCCGCGATCTCGATGCGCAACTGGTTCAGGTGCTCGCCGATCGGGCGGGCCTGATCGGCGAGCGCATTCTGCTGGCTTTGCCAGCCCGCGACACTCGCCTGAAGTTCGTCGAGCTTCTGTGTCCGTGCAAGCAATTCCGGATCATTGCGGCTATCCCCCGTGGCCTGCCTGGTCGCAATCCAGTTCCTGAAACTCTCACGCGCCTCCACGTACAGCTTGCCTGCGCGGTCGTAAGCAATGCGAGCGTTCTCCATCTTGTCATTCAGTCCGTCCCGCTGAAGCTGCAAATCACGCATCTGCACATCGAGCTGTGAGGTCGCTGCTTCGCTGAACTGCGCGGCATTCGGTGGCCCGCCACGCGGCGCATAAATAAGATCGCGGATCACGAGCGAGCCCAACATGTTCAGGAAGATCGCAAAGGCGATCGCGATGATCCAGGAAGCGATTTTCAGAAGACGTGCCGGCCGCGAATATGCCTGACTGTTGCTCATGGCGATCTCTTTTCTCATGAGAGGTGACCCTTACGTCTGTTGCGGAACCCCGACGTCGCGCGCCCGGACTGCTGGAAGCACGAGGATAATGCCGTTCTTTCGTGGCAGGACGGCAGAGCTGCCCTCGTACGGAGACCCCCTCCTTACCAGAACCGCCCAGCCCTCACCCTCCTCGAAGACAGTCACCCAGTCAACAGGATTCCTTGTATCGCGAAGTCCCGGGGCATCCACCCATCCGATGTCGGGCGGGCGGACTTTGTGGCGCCATGAGTCCAGTTTCACTTATTCGGTGCCAAATAGAATCGCCATTCTGTCCTCTTCGGTAGCGTGGGGCATAGAACGGATTTCGTAGTAAATCGAGCAGAGTTCGACCTGATCCTTTACCTTCATGTCGTCATGGTGTGAGTTGATCCATCGAACGAGCTGGTGTCGGACGACATCTTGCGTCAGGTTTACCTGGTTTTTTATGGCTATTTCAAAAGTGGAGTGGCTAATGCGGCTCACGAGGCATGTGGATTGAAGCCCGAGAAGTCGAGCTTG
>NZ_JAWRXV010000334.1:0-375 GCF_046534875.1 Paraburkholderia sp. SIMBA_054
GCCATTAAGGTAATAGCGGGTTTCTTCCGTCGAAATCGCAAACTGCGTGCGGTCAATGAGACGCTTCAGAGCCTGCGCCTCGATCCGGAAGGAATGGGTAAATGCACCAGCGGTCAGTTCCGGGAGATCGGACTGCGGCAGGCACTGGAGGCGGAAAGACGACTTGCCGGAAATGACCGAAATGGAACCACCATCCGGATTGGTCGACAGCATGACTTCAGCGCCATCCGGCAGCTTGCGGACGATGTCATAAAGAAGATGTGCCGGAACCGTCGTAGCGCCTGCCTGTTCCACCATGGCGGCTGTCGCTTCGTTGACCTCAAGATCAAGGTCGGTCGCCTTGAGTGCGAGGCTTGCGCCCTCGGCCTGCAAAAG
>NZ_JAWRXV010000335.1:0-374 GCF_046534875.1 Paraburkholderia sp. SIMBA_054
GTCACGAACTCGCAAGCGGCTTCCGCATCCACCTCGAACTGCGAGGCTTCCTCGAAGTACACCGTTTGCTCGCCCGCTGACGTTCGCGCGTACCACCCTGCGCGGTCGGGGTGCCGATAGCGATTCCACTGCTCGGCATTTGCGTCCCGAAGCCCGACCGATGGTGCTTCACGGTCGTACTTACCTACCGGGTACCAGCCGTGCAATACGATGTCCGCCTTGGGCCTTGGCTCAACGTGAGGCACCGGGTATCTGCGACCCAGCACGTTGACGTCATGCCACGCTGCCATCGCGGGGAAAGCATGCGGTGCGTAGTGGTGCATCGACAGGAAGAAATCGATTGCCACAAGCTGCTGCGGCGTCACGAACTCAAA
>NZ_JAWRXV010000336.1:0-374 GCF_046534875.1 Paraburkholderia sp. SIMBA_054
CTAAGAAAGCATCGAGTTTAGATTGAGAGACTAAATAAAATAACCTCTCAAATGTAGTTTTTATATCTAAATCCAAACTGTTCATTATCGTTTCACCATTAAACATGTTTTCTGCCAGGTAGTCTATATTCTCATTGATTAAATCATCGATTAGCCACTTATACATTACTGACTTCTTTTTTAATATATTCATAGCAATTACGACATTTATATCTTGTCTTGTCCCATGACCATGAATCAACTAGGTAGGTATCTTCATGGGGGCATACAGCGTTTAATTTCTTTCTGATCTCATTTTTTACCGTCCCTAGCCGACTTATCTCTTTCTCAATGGCTGTTAGTTCATTTTTTAGTTCTTCATGAGTTTTAATTTG
>NZ_JAWRXV010000337.1:0-373 GCF_046534875.1 Paraburkholderia sp. SIMBA_054
GCCAATAACGATTACATTTTCATCCCTTACCATTTCTTCATGCATGGCCTCTCTAATGGCCTTACTCATACTTAATTTTCTCATCGAATAACACTCCTTTCGTTTTCTGAGGCATATACATCCAATGTGACTTCACTTACATCTGGATATGGTGAGGATTTAGCAAATTCATAAGCTTCTTTTATTTCCTTATCCATTGCTGTATCAATGGCAGATAAATCATCTTCCGACACTCCATGTTTTAAGAGATGGTCTCTAAACCTTTCAATAGGATCTTTTTTCTTCCATTCTTCAGTTAATTCTTTAGGTCGATAGCTAGATGGGTCACCTTCATAGTGTCCACGGATACGATAGGTCTGACACTCTACAATAG
>NZ_JAWRXV010000338.1:0-372 GCF_046534875.1 Paraburkholderia sp. SIMBA_054
GTTCGCGCCGGATTTTCTGCACGTTAAGACCAATTACCGAACGTATATCCATATAACAACGGTTGCAGGGGCGTACATTATATGACGACACACTTTAGTGAACATTTGACTTGACATCGAAGTTACGAAAGGACTTTAATGCGCATTATATGGAACAGCGTTCTGATAATAGGAACAATAAATGAGCAGCAATCTCTCACTGGAAAAAGGCCTTTTGATCCTCAATCTGCTCAAAGAAGCACGAGAGGCGCTCGGGGTGCGAGAAATTGGCCGGCGGCTTGACTTAACACCTTCGGTGGCCCAGAGGCTGCTGAACAGCCCTGCGTCTCAGGGGTACGTCGAGCAGGAAAGCAATCGTCGCTATCAGATTGG
>NZ_JAWRXV010000339.1:0-372 GCF_046534875.1 Paraburkholderia sp. SIMBA_054
GCGCGACGTCGCCCTGGTCACCACCGACACCCAGCGCGTCGGCGGCCGCGAGCAGCTCTACAGCTATGGCCGCCAGCTCGGCATCGCGGTGCATGAGGCCGACAGCGACCACGGCCTGGTCGAGCTGCTCGAGCGCCTGGCCGACTACAAGCTGGTGCTGGTCGACACCGCCGGCATGGGCCAGCGCGACCGCGCCCTGGCCGCCCAGCTCAACTGGCTGCGCGGCGCGCGCCAGGTCACCTCGCTGCTGGTGCTGCCGGCCAACACCCGCTTCGCCGACCTGGACGAGGTCGTCCGCCGCTTCGCCGGCGCCCGCCCCCAGGGCGTGGTGCTGACCAAGCTGGACGAGACCGGCCGCCTCGGCAGCGCGCT
>NZ_JAWRXV010000340.1:0-372 GCF_046534875.1 Paraburkholderia sp. SIMBA_054
TTTCGACCGCAACCGACAGGGGGCCAAGCTAACGCTTGCCGGCGAAATGCTTCTGGTGCGCGCCAGAGCGATCGTAAGCGATTGCAACAGCACCGAACAGATTGTGCGCCGCGCAGCGGAGGGGCTTGAAGGGTTCATTCGAATTGGCATAATAAACTCCCTTCTCCATGGTATCCTCCCGACCGCATTGCACCGTTTTCGCGAACTGAAACCTAATATCGATTGGTCATTGCACGAGCTATTACCTGACCGGCAGGAACAGGCCTTACTCAACGGAGACATAGATATCGGTTTTTCCTGTAACCGTACGAGTTATGGCGAATTGAAATCGTTCCTCGCCTATCCCCAGAAACTGGTTGCCGCCTTGCCATT
>NZ_JAWRXV010000341.1:0-371 GCF_046534875.1 Paraburkholderia sp. SIMBA_054
GCTCGCGCATTGGCGGCCCGATTTGCAGATATGGGGCTTGTCGGCGACGCTCGGCAACCTTCCCTTCGCCGCCGATGTATTGCTCTCCCCGGTCAGAACCCCGCGTGTCAGCGTGCACGGCAAGCTGCCGAAGGCATTGATCGTGGACACGGTTATTCCCGAGACCATCGAGCGATTTCCTTGGGGCGGTCATATGGGAATGCGCCAGGTCGAGGCCGTGGCCGAGGCGATCGGCGAGGCGCAGACATCGCTCGTATTTACCAACACGCGCTCGCAATGCGAAGTCTGGTATCAGGCGCTGCTCGAAGCGCGTCCGCAATGGGCCGGCGCAATTGCGTTGCATCATGGTTCGCTCGATCAGGAAGTGCGCG
>NZ_JAWRXV010000044.1:0-87103 GCF_046534875.1 Paraburkholderia sp. SIMBA_054
TCGTCTTCAACCTGCACCTCTGAGTTCTCTTCAAATGATGAAAATTCAGAGGCGACAACTAGTGTGACGCCGGGGGCCGTGTGAGCTAATGACGCCGTTCTCGACATTCTTGCGGTTTTGATACATCGCCGCGAGATTCGAGGGTGCGCTAGAGCCCTTCATCGTCGCCGTCAACGCGTAGAACAGCGGATAGTCGAGCGCCGCATCAACTCCAACCATATCAGTTGAGGACGCGAGCACGTTGCGGCCGATGAAACGGGCTATCTGGTCCTCGCCGCCCCACACCTCTCCAAACGTGAAAAAGTTCTTCTTGCCGACACTCAACGCGAACTCACGAATGGCATTGCCGAAGCGCAAGGCGAAACTCGGGTCGAGAAACTTGAGCGTATCGATGCGAAATCCGTCGATATCAAATGCTGCAATCAGGTACTGGTACGCCTGGATGAGAAAATTGCCAAGCTCATAGTTCGCGCTCATCATCTGCTTCGATGAGCCGAAGTCGCCCACCGTCTCAACAGGGCCGCCTCCGCCCTCCCGACGAAAGAATTCGTTCTGTCTCAGTTCGGTCGGCAGCACTGCGCCGTCTGTCGGGTCGGTGATTTGAAAGGCATCTGTCCAGTCTTCACGCGCGTTGCCCTCGGCGTCTCTCCACTGAATGTCGTAGGGATGGTCCTGGTAAGGTGCCGTCGACTGATTGCCCGGGTAGGCGAACACATCACCAGTATGGTTGAGCACGATGTCGAAGATGACATAGATGCCAAGCTCGTGTGCCGCTGCAACGAAGGCTCTGAGCTCCGTCTCAATATCCTGCACGCCTGAGCCGAATCGCGGGTCGATTTCCAGAAAATTTTCAATGCCGTAACCGTGATAGCTCCCCTCGTTGGGCGCTCCCTGGAGCAGTCGTCCGTTCCTGAGGACCGGTGTACACCAGACTGCCCCCACCCCCAGTCCCTTGAGGTATCCGAGCTGTGCCTTCATCCCGGCGAGCGTTCCTCCCTGGAATGTCTGAGTGTCGAGGTCGTACGGCAAGGCCGGCGACGCCTTCGAGTTATTGAAGCGGTCAACCATCAGAAAATAAATCCAGCAGTCACGCCAGTCCTCTGGCGACGCTGTCAAGCCGTTCGCGGGAATGCCTTGTTTCGCGCTTTTGAGCTTGTCCGCAACCGTGGCATCGCTAAGCTTGGTTGGCATGTTTGCCTCGGCTCTAGGTCTGAGATTTACCCACAAATGGACGCAGCATTTTGGTAGCGGCGCACGAGGTGCTTGTAAACGGCGGCAGACAATGTTAACTTCGCGCAACTTCATTGCCTGTGATGTATAGCATTGTCTGGCACCGACGACCTTGACGATTGGGCGAGCGATGAGTTTGGCGCGGCGGACTTGGGCGACGCGCGCCTGACTCAGCGACTCGTCGCGCTCGCGCGCCGGCTGTCGCAGAGTCCGCAGTGCTCGTTTCCGCAGTCGCTCAACGGACCGGAGCTCAAGGCTGCCTATCGCTTCTTCGACAATCCGCAAGTCGATACCGACGGCGTGCTGGGCCCGCATATCGGCCAGACGCTTGGCCGCATGCAGCAGGTGCCCGTCGTGCTGGCCGCACAGGACACCACCGAATTTAATCTGGCGCATCTTCCTGCCACCGAGGGCCTGGGCTATGGCACCGGCAACAATCTGCGCGGCTTCATGATGCATAGCCTGCTGGCGGTGACGCCCGAGGGCTTGCCGCTTGGCGTGCTGGGCATGAAGACCTGGGTGCGTCCGCCACAGGAGTATGGCAAGAGGCAGCAGCGCAAGCAGCGGCCAATCCAGGAGAAGGAGAGCGTCAAATGGCTCGAAGGTAGCGAGCATCTTGCCGCACTCAAGGCGCACTGCCCGAACACGCGCATCGTCGGCGTGAGCGATCGTGAAGGCGACGTCTATGACGTGTTTGTGGCCGAGCGACCCGCCGGCGTCGATTGGCTGGTTCGCGCGTCCTGGAACCGGCGCGTCGCCCATCCTGAGAAATATCTGTGGGAGACCATTATGGCGGCGCCGGTGCTGGGCGAGACCGAGCTGCAGGTGCCGGCTACCGCGAAGAGGCTGGCGCGCACCGCTCGGCTGACGGTGCGTTGCATCCCGGTGCGGCTGCGCCCGCCGCGCGCGCGCCGCAGCGAGAAGCTGCCGGAGGTCGAAGTGTTCGCGATTCACGCGCTGGAGACTGACGCCGACGAAGGCATCGAACCGCTCGAATGGCTGCTGCTGAGTTCGGTGCCCACGCACACGCACGAAGGAGCGCTTGAACGCCTCGCGTGGTACGCGCGCCGGTGGACCATTGAATCGTGGCATCGCGTTCTCAAGAGCGGATGCCGTGTCGAAGCACGGCAATTCGGCAACCTCGATCGGTTCGTCCGTGCCACCGCGTTGTTTGCAGTGATCAGCTGGCGCATTCTGTATGCGACGCTGCTTGCCCGGCTCGATGGCGACTTGCCGTGTGAAGTGCTGCTGCAGCCCGTCGAATGGCGTGCGTTGTACTGCCGCGTGCACGGCACTACCAAACTGCCTGACAAGCCGCCAACGCTAGCCCAGGTCGTATTGTGGATCGCCAGGCTCGGTGGCTATCTGAACCGCAAGCACGATCGCCCACCCGGGCCGACCGTCATCTGGCGCGGGTTTCTCGCACTGCATGAGATCACTCAGATGTACCGGATTTTTAGGCAAAACGAATGACGTACCGCTTAAAGATGTGGGAGAACCCCAGGGTTGGGACCGAGACAGCTATCTTCACGACCAGAAAGAGCGGTTAGAAGAGAATCGGGCGCGATACGAAGCTGCCTTGCAGAAATCGGAGTCGGAGCTGAACAACCTCTAACCCACGATCTGGGTGCCATGGATTAATGGCTCAAAAAAAGCCCGTCACCGGATGGTGACGGGCTTTGCGCTTACGCGTTCACAGACGACGTTTCCGGTTCGGGGCCGTCGATGTCAAATCCAAGGTTCTCAACCCAACGGGCCTACATCCACTTCTCTGCCCAAAATCCGCACGCCCCACAGTACTTGACTCGTTTCGTGGACGTATGAGTCATCGCGTTCTCTACACGTGGAAAACCTTGTAAATGGCGATGATGACAAGCGCCGTTATCGCAAGCCCGAATTGCCAGGGTTCGCTCGAAGCGACGAGTTTGCGTTCCTTTGGGTCGTGACGCCACAAGCTCATTGCTTTCTCCCATTGATTACCGTTTCGCTGCCTGTTGCAGTTCGATGTCCGTCAACTGCCTGCGATGCAGATACGCAGCGGGCACCTTAGGAACCGAAACAAGGTGCGGAGCCTTCCCCTCGGCGGCATGGTCGGGGCCGAACGCGCCGACAAGGCCGATGACTTCCCCGCCCTCTTTCAGACCCCACGCAGCAAGGTTCCACACAACGGGCGGCTCTTTATCGCGGTGCAGAACACTTCCGAGCCGAGATGAAAGAAGCCGCCGTCCGGTGTTGAAGTTCGAAATTTGTGCTAATGGCGTCCGTTGACATGCTAGTCGTGTCCGTTAATTCTGCTAACGCAGCCGTCGGTGGCCCTCGAACATTCGTTTCTCGCGATAACGGCTGATCGCGTGCAGCGCGGCAGCAAAGTGACCCGACAGCCGAAATACAGAGGCGGGGACTGTTTCAAAAAGCGTGTGATGTACGCTACAGAATTCGGCTGTCGGATCGAGCCACTCACGTTTCCAGCGAGGCACTGAAACGTCCGCGTCGTTCAGCACAAGGCATCTGAAGCAGTACGGTAAGCAACGCCAGTTGAAGAGCCAGGTCGTTGGCGTCTGGATGTGTCTCAATCTGTCTTCATCAAGGCGTGCGAGCGTTGCGAATCGTTGAAGCGCTAGCTGAGAAATCGGAGGGAAAAGAATCCATCCGGCAGTTCCAAGCGAAGGCAGCGGCTCGCTTGCGCTCATCTGCCACAGCATCACAACGCTCACCTGATATCGCGCCGCGACACGGCCTAACCAGCCACCGAAGGCCTCCTCGTAGAAGGGCCTTGGGGCAACCGGCCATGGGACGATGTTACTGCGCGACTCGGCAGACATGTTCAAGATGCGTAATACCGATAAATTCGTCGCCATTGCGAATCGATAGCTCGGCCGCATTGTTCAGCAACGTGGATATTTCGCCGGTCAGTCCGCCGCTCGCGCTCATAACAAACTGAACAATCTCGCGTCGTGTGAGATCCGATGGTTTGCGCAGTGGCAGCACGCGTTCGAAGGCCGCGAGAAGCCGCCGCAGACCATCGCTCTCCCGCCATCGTGGAATTTCGAACGGCGCGTAACGACTAATCATCTGGGTATCCGTTTGAAGCGCCAGCACCGCGTCACGGGTGCCGACCAGAACCATGCTGATCTGAAGGTCGTTAGCCAGAAATTTCAGGAGATTCAGCGACGCGCGCTGTTCGCGATAGGAGCCGGCAAGCAGGTGATGCACCTCATCAACGACCAGCATGCGCGGCGACATCCGCTTGAGAATCTCGCGAGCTAACCGTTCAAGGGCTGCCAAGCCGGAAGCGGCATTGTGCGGGGCACCTAGTTCGAATAGTAAGCCCGAATAGAATCGATGCTGGTCAGGGGTCGGTGGCATCTGCATCGCGATGACCGGACAACGTTCGACCCCGCTTCTCTCGTCAAACTCGTTCGGATGGGCGCGCCGAAATTTGGCCGTTATTTTCGTCTTGCCAATATTTGAATCACCGTGCAGGAGCAGGCACGGCATACGGTCGCGGCGAGGCGTCTCAAACAGGCGCTCAAGTTGCTGCAGGGCTTGCGTCGCGCGGGGATAGTCGATCCAGCGGTCTCGAAGAAGTCCGAGAATTCGTTCGTCGTTCCCCAACTCGACCTGCTGTCTGGCGGCCGGTAGCAAATGCGCAAGTGCCCCATCCTTCACGTGTCACCTCACCATTGCTCGACATCGAACGCCTGAACCGGCGTGGCGTAGTCGACCACCTCTGCCTCCTCCGTCACATTACGCCCGTACGGGACAATGCTGTCGCGCAACTCTTCCAATGGGACGATCTTTTTGCGTGACCGTCGACGTGCACGGGCTGTTGTCTGTTTGGCTTTAGAAATTACCCGCCGTTGCTCTTCTATTGTCCTGAAGATCAGCGTCTCAGAGACAGTGTGCTGTCCCTCCGACCTGATGGCATGCAACGCTGCCCGGTGTTCGAAAAGGGAAATTGCCGGCCGCCGCATGTCCGCGTAACGGACTTCGAGGTAGTTGCCGCTCCCTGTTGTCACAAAAACACGCGAGAGATCCTCGGGATGATATCGAACGGTGACCGCCTGCCGGGTCTGGCGCCACGCAACGAAAATTGGATGCCAGTAACGAACATGAAAAAGCGTCAGTCCATCAGCCTGGATTTTCCTTTGCGCTACAGGCAAAAAGCGAATCAGGAACCTGAGCTCAGCGTCGCTGGACGCAGGAAGCTGCCTCGAATCAAGGCTACGGGCAAGCATCCGCCACGTGTCGGCCGGCGTCGCTCCGAGCAGCCCGCGATGCGGAACGTGGTGGTAGTGCCTGGCGATCTCGATCGCGAGCCATTGCTCGAATTCTCTTAGCGTCAATGAGGCCGTCTTTTCAGACTGTCGCGCCTTGCGTCCTTTAGGAGATGATCCAGTCGCCCCCGGTAAGCCACGGACACGCTCCATCAGGGTGCGGTTCAGGCGTTCAATATGACCGCCAAAATGAGGGCGCCCGACTGGGCGATACATCAGGTGGATACCGTATTCCCGACATCCACTGCGAAGCGCCCTGCTCTTGAATTCGGCAGCATTATCAAGATGTAGAACGCTCGGAATCCCACGCATCAGCCACTCTGCGTCCGCGCCGATCTTCGCGAGCCAAGGGCTTTTTGGCAGTGCCGCTCTGGTCAGCAGCAAACCAACGGTAGCCGCTCCCGGACGCTCCATGCCGACGTAAAAACTCAACACGCACCTGGTTGCAACGTCCAGAGCAATAGTCAGCCACGGGCGGCCAATCACCTGCCTGTCGTATTCGCTAACCAGAACCACATCCGCCTGGGTATGGTCGACCTGAACGATTTCCAGAGGATAGTTTGCGACAAGCGAACCTGGCGCTGCCAGCGCATTGGGAAGGGCCGCGCGCTGCAAGGCGTCCGCCTCGCGATGCTGAGCCCACCGCCGGCCTATGGTAGTTCGGCCTGGTGGATGCAGTCCGGCAAGCTCACATCTGCGTCGAACCTCCAGCACGAGATCAGTTGCAGGATGCGCCAAATGTCGTTGAGTGGGCAACCAGACGTGCACTACTTCGTCGATCACTGCCTCGACAGCGCCTCCCAATCGATGGTTGCCCCCGGATGGGCCTCGTTGTTTCGGAATGACGGCGCTCGTTACAGGGTTTGCCAGAAACTTCCGCCGAAGCCGATATACCGTGGTCCAATGGACGCCCAGCAGGTTAGCGGCCAACACCGCGCGCTTTTTCGGCAGCGGCCCTCGCCCCAACGGCCGGAGGACATCTGCTACTTTTGCCGCACGGCTAACCGCTTCCTCCGAAACCGTCATTACCGCTCCTTATCGGGTCTCCTCAGACGCGTTAGCAGAATTAAAGGACAAGCGGAGCGCGTTAGCAAAATAAACGGACATCCGAGCGTGCGAGCGTTGCTAAAACGCAACGTGGAGAAAGGCGCCGAAAACGGCGGCAATGCCTTATTTCGCGGGTGTAAGACCCTGTATTACATTAGCGTAACCTACGGACATGATTAGCAGTTTTTAAGGACTTCAACACCCGTCGTGCTGTGGGCCGGCTGGCCAATCTTCGCGCGATTTGTGCAATCGCTGCTCAATCGGAGTCCGAACATGTGGACGCTGATAGGATTGGGGCGAGCGGCAGGTCGGCAAGATCTCGTCTTCGATTCCCGCATGCTTAGCTACGTCGCTTGGTGCGCGCGCACCTTCCGACGAAATGAATGGCGGTGCAACTTCGTTGCGTATTACATCGATTAGTTTGCGTCAAGGTCGATATCCGCGCGCAATTCCACGGGAACTAGAACTTTGTACTTTTGCCGCACTAGGTTGTATATGTTTGGAACACCCTCAGCCTTGATGGTAACAACGAGGGCGAAGTGAACATCAGGGGCCGATTGAATTTTCTTGATGCTTCGCCCCGCTTCACGGGCATGATATTCAACGTCGAAGACCGGACCCACTAGACTGTTTGGCTCACGAAATTCACGCGTTCTATGCAGAGCTGTTTCCCATTTATGGGCTCCGTCACGTTGCTGCCGCTCGGTTTTCCGATATTGCGATGCCATCCCAAAAAACTCGGTTGTCTCAGATTCATCCAACCCAAAACGTGGTCGAAAGACGACTCCCATGCCAGATCGAGTGTAATTTATTGCATGCTCTGGATCGGTATCCGCGTGCAAGCAGAACGTGGCCTTGATTTCGACGACTCCCGGCAACGCGGCATCTGGAAAAGGAATGGGACAGCGGCGGTACTCCCCTTTGGCTAACGTAGCTTGGAATATAACCGTGACCGTCCCTGGAGCACACTCCAAAATCTCCACCGTCGACTCTCTAAAGCGACCCCAGCCGATTTCATCCCTTTTGTGTCCTTTTCCGCGTTCCGCGTGATGGATCATCAACGCTTTTATTGCAATTGAAGACAGGTCAAGCGTGGTGCTCGCATCGATTCCTGCCGCGGTTCTTAGAGCAAGCGGTGCGGCATAACTCGTACCTTGAACTCCCACGACACTTCCGAGCAACGGGTTGAAAACAGTGAACGGCTCGGCCTCACTGCCGCCAAACGCAACACCATCTGGTTTGACATATCTCGGGCTTCGGCCAGGTCCAACGCAGCTGTATTTGGCCCGTTTCCACTTGGCGCCCGCAGAATCAGCTGCTCCAACGGCCAACGCGTTGACCATATCGCCCGGTGGCTGAATTCTATTCGCGTCTTCAGCCTCTCCATCATTCCCGACCGCCACCGTTACGAATATTCCGTGCCGGGAGCAAAGCTGATCGAGAGTAGCAGTCCACGCGTGCACCTCACCATCGTCGATCGGCATATGCGGGCCGAGACTCAAATTGGCAAACTTGTAGTCACCCGTATCGAGAGCCGCTTTAATTCGAAGAAGTACGTCAAAAAGATCCGGATCGTGGCCTGATGCAGGGCTCAAAACACGATAATGATCCACAGGCAGATAGGGGCGGCCTAGGCGCACGTCTTTATTCGTGGGCCTTCCGAACAAAAACGTGGATGTCACTTCACTTCCGTGCATCAGCAGTTGGCCGTGAGTACTCTTCGTAGCGTCGTACACAATCTCGTTGGCCCACGGTTTCAGATCGTCAGTCCCTAAGCCGCCATCGAAAATGGCGACACGGTCACTTGTGTGCATGGCCCCGTCTCGTGGCAACTCACAAATGATTTCGGGGTGCGACTGCCGAACGACGTTTGGGATCGCTGTCCGGATTGTCGGCATCGGCCTTGCAATCCGCAAAAACGAAAACTCCGTCAATCGCCGCATAGTTGCCGCCGAAGCGCGCACTGGCACGAATGTCAATCCGCCAACTTGGATACGCCTGCCTAGTTCCGCTCGCGCGTTTAGCTTTTTCGCGAACGAGGCGAACGCGGCAACGATATCCTCCTCCTTCGATCCCGCATGAAGGGCAACTTCGAAAGAGTGTTCATCGAGGTCAGCAGGAAGTTGGCCCTTGAACTTATCTTCTCCAGCAATCCAAGAGATTGATTCAATTTCCGTCAGTTCCTGCTGAACTAATGCCGACGTACGCTCTGACTGCAGAAGTGCCGATAGCGTATTAACGTCCGCAGCATTACCGGCGACATAGAGCGTTGCTGTCGCTTGTTGCTTTCCCTCGTCTTTGGGGGTCGTCACCTTCCTTGGGATAACGGTCGACTCCCTACTTCCAACGTCACGCAGTCCTGCCGCTCGAAGGAGGTTAACAGGGTAGTAGCTCCTTGCAAGGAACGCTGGATGCAGAGTCAGTAGGAAAACGCCCTCTCCTCTCGGCTTGCTTCCCTCGGGCAACGCGCGAATGGCTGCCTCGACTGTCGCGATAGAGTCGCCGATCATCGCACGGGTATCAGCGATTTGATAAGGGCGCTTTTTTGGACCCGATCCGCGCTTGATCTCACTCGCAGTGGCTAGCTTCTCGCCACCGCTAAGCAATAGGTTTCTCTCAGCCATTTTTTATATCCCCGCTTTTAAAGTCTTTAATCACCCTTCCAACTGTCGGATGAGTGATATCGAGCTCTTCCGCAATCTTCCGTTGCGACGCGCCACGTAACCACAGCTGGATGATTCTCATATTGCGCATCGTAGGCGCCAACGCATCTTCGTTCGTTGCAGAATCGAGAGCGATCTCGAGAATCGTCTGATCAAGATCCCTTTCATCGAGCACAGAAGCTTTCTTTGCCCTTATGAGCATCTGTTGAACTACTGCATAGGACTGTCCCACAAGCATTTTCGCAATTCCTTCTGCGAGACCGGCGGTCACCCCATCTTTGGATAGCAGTCTTGTAATTACAGCGGCCGCGGGCATGTCAAAGTCGATGCTCGCGTCGAACCGACGCCAGACAGCAGGATCTAGCATGTCTGGATGATTTGTCGCTGCGACGAGCAGAGACGTGGAAGGCCATTCATCAATCGCCTGCAACAGCGCCGTGACTAGCCGTTTTAGCTCGCCCACGTCGCGATCGTCATCTCGCTTTTTCGCTATAGCGTCAAACTCGTCGAGTAGCAAAACACAAGGAAAGCTCTTCGCATAATCGATCACCGCCCTAATGTTTGTGCCAGTCTTTCCCAATAGGCTGCTCATGACCGTCGCAAGATCGAGTGTCAAGAGCGGCAATTGCAGTTCACGGGCGAGCCAACAAGCAGCCAACGTTTTGCCCACACCGGGCGGGCCCTTGAACAGACACGCCCGGATCGGTTCCAGGCCTGCCTCTAGAAGACGACTTGCAGCCGCCCGTTCCCGCACGACCCCTGAAAGAAATTTCAGGATCGGTTCCGGCCACTCAGGCTCGACCTCCAGAATTATGCGGGTCGTCTCTCGCAAGAGAGCATTTCTGCTGTCCATGTCCACTGGTGCCGGCGTCAACGACATATCCCGAACCATTGATTCAGGTGTAAGAAGTGCAGCAATTCTTGCTGCGGCTGCCTCGTCCGTTTTTTTTAGCTTGCTGGCCAGCCGACGGGTTAAGAGCGCCACACTCGACGCGTTCCCTTTTACCCCCTGCTGAACCAGCCCACACAAGTCCTCAATCGTTATTTCTACCATTCAAAGCACCGTACCATTTGGGTTTCGTAGCAAATGGTAAATGAAAAGTGATCAATTTTCCACTACAGTTTCCACGATAATTCTGATGAGTAGACTGTGGGCGGTTTACACGCGGCGTGACGCGCAGGCTTAAGTTCGTGAGTGTCTCGCTTTTGGCGGAACACATACCCGAATCCGCCACTTTCGGCCGTTGCTGTTTTTGGGATGGCGTATCGGCGAGGAAGTCGAGCCCCGCCGATGCTGCCGAGCACCGAGGTCATTCTTCCTCTCCAGCGCGGCCGTTGCCAAGCCTCCCATCATCCGACATGGAAATAGGGTAAGGGTGAGCGGATTGGCGGGTGTCTCATCAAAATCGGCAAAGATGCGGCCACTGCCAGTCGTCTGTGCTTTGGCCTCCGGCGTCGGCGGCAGTTCCATCAGGTTCGCGTCATCAGTCATTGGCCTTCGGATCCTTACGAAACGACCTCAATGCCAACCACAACCAGAGCTGATCAACCCGCACAGCGCCGAGCGGAAGCCGCTGGTCCGTTTGCCTCCCCTATAGCCTCGCCGGCATCACAGCCGCGTCGAGCCTCCGGTGAATCAAGGACGCTAAGGTCAACAGATCCTCGGTCGGTTCTCGTCATGTTCCAGTTCACGCGCGCCGCATGTGAGGTGGTGTGCGCTATCTCGCGTGGCTTAAGGGGGCGACCGCATTGCAATTCATTTTGTTACTTTCATGATCGCCTTCGTGATAAACGGGTCGATTGTCAGCCCCACCGTTACCTGCGCGTCACCTTGCCGCTGCGACGGCCTCCGCTCCCCGCTTGTCACTGCTCATGCAGCGTTGGCCCCCTGCCCGGCTGCCACCATGCATCGACACTTACGCTAGATCCAGCTGAATTCGCCCTTGCCGATTAAGGTCACGTTGTCTGCGCTGGCCATAAACGCCGGATACATGGCAAGGCGTGAACGATTCTTGGAGGCCCTTGCAGTTTTGGTAACTGCACTTTCGTACCCTGGCCCCTGACCACGATTCGGCCGAATTGCTATCATAAGCCCGTAGGTTATAAGGCAGCGTGATTTGCGTTGATTTCGGAATAAGGGAGTCAGTCAGTAAATGCCTGCCCAAACTGCCGCGCCCGCTTTACATCGTCCGCATGCAAGTAAATCGATGTGGTCGAAATCGATGCATGACGAAGGTTGTCCCGGACGGCGCTGAGTTCGACACCCCTGGCGATCGCGTGAGTGGCATGCGTGTGCCTCATCCAGTGCGGCGTAGCCTGACGGAGTTTCTCAGCCAGCGCCGGATGGTCGTTTTCAATAATCTGCGCCGCCTGCCGGAAAAACCTCCGCATGACTTCCCACAACCGCAGCGGCTTGATGCCGGCATCGCCGTCGTCCAGGCTACCGATCAGCGGCGTGCCGGGATTCCAGCGCGCCCGGCTCACCGCCAGGCTCCGCTCCTGCAGGTACCGGTCCAGCGCGGTGCGAGCGAGCGGTGTCAGTGTCACCCTGGCGGGCTTGCCGCCTTTGCCGGTGACATGAAGCCAGTGATCGCCGACGGCGTCGACCTCGATGTTTCGCAGGGTCGCATTGGCCAGTTCGCTGATCCGCAGTCCCGTCGCGTAACCGAAATCCAGCATGAAACGAACTCGCTGAGCAGCGGCAGCCTGCCAGCCGTACGACCACTCGAGCCCGTTGGCGATGGTGCGCGTGAGCAGCCATTCTCCTTCGGTGAAGGCGTGTTTGGTTTCCACTGCCGTGGCGCGCTTGCTCCCGCGTACCTTGATGCCGGCAAAGGGATTGGCTACTACGTAGCGTTGCTCCACCAGCCAGCGGAACATGGCGCTGAGCACGGCAAGTGCATGGGCAATTGAGCGGGCCGAAAGATTATCGACGAACGGGCGCCAGTCGGGTGACGTGCGCGGCCGCGGTGGTCCGACCCAGCGCTCACGTGGTGTCGGCCTGCGCAGAAACGCCCGATATTCGGTGGCATCCCGGGTGGTCAGGGAAGACAACGCAGTCCCTCGTGCAACGATGGCCCACAGGATCAGCCGTTCGGCTTCCTTACGGTAGGCGCGCTGCGTAGCTGGGGACTCGTGCAACGCTAGCCAGGCCTGGACGGCGTCGTAATCGTTGTCGACACCCAGGGTACAGGTCGGCAGCGGCGCGCGGAAGGCGCCAGCGGATCCATCGACCTCATGCGGGAGCCGTAACTCCTCCCACGGCGTCACGACTGACGGCAGGTCGGCGACGATCAGTGCGCGGGCCCGCTCCGTGAGTGCTGGATGCGCGGCAAAGAAGGCCTCGATCCGTTTCGCACTGGCCGGGCCGAGCGCCGGTATGGCACTCCACCACTGCCGGCGACGAGGAATCCGTACCGTGAGATCAGCCAGGGTCCGGATACCCGCCGCGTGCAGGACACGGACAGCGCGCTCCGGCAACCAGCGCGTGATGTCGTCCCCGATCTGCGGGGTCGGTAAAGGTAGCGTACGCAACGTTCCGACAGCCTGCGTGGTGGCGCGGGAATGATGTCTGCGCCTGTGGGCCGGGCATTCGAACAGCGCAGCCAGATCCTCCCGCTGCCGGCAGCGGGCGTAAAGTGCGAGTCGCCGGCGGATCTGGCCGATGACGCCGCGTGCAGACTGCCCCTGAACGAGCCGGTCCCGCAGGTACCGGCTGGCCGCGTCACGCGAGGATGCGCCTTCGTACCAGGCGCGCAGCGCTGCAAGCGCGTCGACACCGGGGAAATCGTTCGACATGTCGGCGGCGGACGTGTTCGGGTGACGCGTTTTCATGACATCGAGTTTAGTTCAAAAACGACCGTACAGAGATAATAAAGCTTATCTCTGTATCAATCTGAAAAGACGTCGCATCGGAATTTTTCACGATGATTTTTCCGGGCTAGATTGCCTGCAGGACCCGACTCATGAAGTCAGAGTGCACAGAGGTTCCGGAAGCCAGAGAGCGAATCTGCTTCCTGACGGACTCGGGATCGACGCCCGCGTGCGTTGCCGCCTGAAGCGTGGCGCGGCCTGCGTCGAGCACATCGACACCTGTGATCTCGTAGCCGTAGCCCAGCGAAATCCAGCGTAACGCTGCGAGTCCGGCGGCCATGGCGAATTCCGGCTGCTTCTGCGCAAAGTCCCTGGCCGCGCGCGTCAACGTCCGGGGATCGGTCGGGCTGGCATTGGCCAGCTTGATGGCCTGGTTGAACAGACCTGCGTCCTTGGCCGCCGCGAACCACTTCCCTGGCTCGCCCGGCGACGCAGCAACCAGATCGATCAGGATGGTTTCTTGCGCGATGTGTGGGTACTTCTTCGCGATGGCACGGAAAGTTGCCAGGTAGGTGGTGCCCTGGTTCGCTTCGCGTGCATAGCGCCGGTATGCCTCATCAGCAAGACCCGATGACAGCAGGATCGCTTCGCAAGCTTTCGCAATCTGCCCGTCCGGGCTGTTGAGACCGCGCGTGTCTTCCGCGTAGGCCAGCGCTTCAGCCTTTCTGCCCATCGCAAGCAGTGCCTTGACGCCCCAGCGTCGGTAGTGCCACATCTTGAACGGAGCGCGCTCCACCAGTGCGATCAGCTGCGCATGTCGCCCGGCTGCATAGAGCGAGGCCAGACAGATCGGTGTCCCCGCAAAATATCCCCCGGGCCCCTCGGACCAGACGTGCCCGACCAGATCAACAAACCTGTCGGCCCACTCGCTGGCGATTTCGGTCGTCACGCAGAGTGTGTCCCATTCCTCCGACAGACCCTCGATATAGGGGACGCCCTGATCCTGAATGGCTTCCCATAGCCGCTCGAGCCAGCCCTGGCGCGTGACTGTATCGACCTGTGCGCCAGCGATGATGGGTACCAGTGCGTCGATCGCCCGGTTCACAGCGGAGCCGATGGCACCGGACGACCCGTCGACATGCTCCAGCGCGGGCGAAATCTTCTCGAGGAATTTCACGGCGCCTTCTGCGCCGAGAACGGCATCGCTGCGCGCTACCTGCCGGATCTCCGTGAGCGCTTCCTTGATGCGCTGGATCGGTACGTCAGAGCGCCAGCCGAAAGCGTTGCGTCGAAAACGCTGGGCGAACTGCCACTTGTATGAGGCTGGCTTCACAGGGGTTCGTCCGTTTCAGATCGCAGATCCTGCAGGGGGCGCAAGGCGAGAATCATTTTTTCGAGCACCATGATCCAGTCCTCGAGTTCCTCGACCGTGCAATCAGCCTGTTCGACCAGCGTCAGGTCATCCGTCGCGCACGACAGGCTCGCGCCATTGATGACGGTATGCGCCATGGCGTGCAGGCGCAGAAGGTCGTCACGCAAACCATCGGGCTCGCAGCGGGCGCGGATGGTGTCGAAAAGATCCACGGCCTGCTGGATGACGGTCGTATCGTATCGCTGCTGCAATGATTCCAGCGCGTCGGCATCGACGATGCCGTAGGGAGTATCAAGGGCGGGCATGGGGTCGGGGTCTCCGCAGGGAACGGACCGGGCCGGCGAACAGGTGGTCATGTATCCAGCCCTCCACGTGCCCGAAATCCAGTTCGTATCTGCCAAAACGTTTCAGGTTGCTGGTGAGGTAGGGACTGAGGAATCCGATGTCATCGGCGTTGACCTCGATGCCCTCATTCACCATCGACCGCAACGCCTGCATCATGTCCACCGTGTTCTGCAGGATTGCCGCGGAAGCCATCAGGTCGTTGTAACGCAGGCGTTTCTGCTGCTCGTCCGGGTCATTGACTGGCAACACATCTCCGCCGAACGAAAACCACTTGGCAAAGCCATTATAGGACTCGACCTTGTTGGTCGTGGCGGTGATCTCCTGCCGCAGTTCGTTGCTGCCGAGCCACTCGAGCAGGAATACCGTGCGAACCACCTTGCCAAGCTCCTCGGCTGCCAGGGACAGGCGATTCCTCGGACTGGCCGCGCCGAACCGGCGCAGCAGCAGGGGCGATGAAATCGTACCGGACTGGATCGACAGCGCGAGCTGCATCAGGTCCTGCCAGTGGCGCCCGATAAGATCCCAGTCAACCGTTTCCGTGAAAAGACCGTCGATATGCTTGTACTGGGTCGCTGCATCCACCCGGTATAGCTTGAGGTCCTGCCAGTTGCGAATCCGCGGCATCAGCTTGATGCCCAGCAGGTAGGTGAACGCGAATACGGCAGCCGACTGCCCCTGGGTGTCGGCGTGCACCGTATCGGCCTCAACGCTCAAGCCAGCCTTGAGCAGTCCTTCGATAACATAGATGGCTTCCCAGATGCCCGGCGGGATGAAATGCCGGAACACCGCGATGTAGTTGTCGGCGACGTGGCGGTAGGCAACCGCGCCCATTTTCCGGTAGCGGAAGTGATAGCCAGCCAGCAGGTTGTTGTCGTAGAAGTCGTATTGGGTGCCATCGGCTGCCACCGTCTTGCCGTCGCCCCAGTGCTTCGGCAGATCAAGCCGCAGATAGAGTTCGATCAGCTCGCGTTGTGCGCTCTCAAGGCGTTCGAGACTCAGGTGCCGGCGGTTGACGAACGACATCATGTGCGGCGTGATCCTGTCACCCATGTGACGTGCGGCCTGGGTGGGGCCCAGATTGCACCCCATTGCGAAGATGGTAAGCAGGTACCGCTGTTCGGCGTCGCGGATTTTGGGATCGTTGCCGCTTAAGGGACCAAAGTGTCGCGTGAAATGCGTCCAGTGCTCGATATTGGCAAGTACGTCCAGCAGATTACGCACGGGCATGCGCTTGACGATCGCCTTTTGCAGGGCCACCGCGCTTTCCGGGATGACGGTCGCCGTGGTGCGACGGACAACAAACTCGCCAGCCTTGTTGATCGTCACATGGTCGGACTTCTCGGGAAAGCGCTCATCCAGCTGGCGTGCAGCATCGGATAGCCACTCGCGCAACTGGGTGACAAAGCCGGCACTGCTGTCGGCGATGCCAAGCCTCTCGCTGTATGCTGGCAGACGCTTCGCACATTCGGACCAAGGCATCAAGAAATCTCGATAGTCGGCAAAAGCATCCGAGCCGGCTACGCACAGGTCTCCGCTGCGCAGTTCCCTCGTCATGCTCGACAGGACGCACAGTTCCAGATAACGCCGGTTTGTCGTCGCCCCCTTCCCGGGCGAACGAAAAACCAGCTTGCGCCAGCGCTCGGAAGCAAAGCTGAGGTCGACCTCGATGTTGATCCATTCACGATGAAGCGATTCGTTCCTGAAAACGACTTCCATTGCCTGCAGCAAGGACTCGGACTGGGTGGTCGAGCTCCATGCCAGTGCATGTGCCAGACGTAGCAGTACTGATCGATGTGCCTTGAAATGCCGCCACAGCAGTGGAAGGTAGTTTCTGCCACTGTAGGCCCGGACCTCGGCACAGCTTTCGCGCAATGGCTCGAGGTCGCCCGACGGCGCCAGATACTCGCGAACGCGCGCGCCAAGTTCGGTGTCATCGGGATAGTCATCGAGAATATTGACGACGCCGTCAAGCGTATCGACCAGGCTTTCCATCTTTTCGCGCTGCCGTGCCTGGATCTGGTCGAGCTCTTCCCTGGCCCGCTTGTGGATTGCGCCCATGCGCCGGATGAACATCTCGGCCAGATCGTCGCGGGCTCGCACGCGCATTTGATGCAGCAACGCGACAATGAGTGTATATCGCCGCTCCGGCAGGGTTTCCTTCAGATTCGCCGCATCCAGACTCATCGCCTGTGTCGACAGGGAGCGCAGCTTTGTCGCGGGAACCCCTTCCAGGGCATGGTTGAAGTCGCCAAAACCATCGAGCCAGGCAAGATGGTCGACGAGCAGGGAGATATGCTTTCGCGACGGACGTAAGGCGTATCGCTTGATGGTGTTGTACGCGCTCTGGCGCTGGTTGAATTCGCGCTTGATCAGCCGGTCCAGTTGGACCTTGTCCTCATCAGAAAGGCGCCGCGAGACGCGTCGGAACAGCGCCGTTTGAACCCGGGTGTGGACCTGCTCCACAATGGCGTCGAGCGTCGAGAATGCGGGCAGTTCGACCTGCTGCTGGATCAGGCTGTCGATGGTTGCATTGATAATGTCCACCGGCTGCTCCATTGTCTCGGCTGCCTCGTGTGCCGCGCGCACTGCAATTTCATTGGCATCGGTGCCGTAATAGGACTGGATACCGAGAAATTCCCGGACTGCCGCGTAGTGACGAAACAAGGCGGGCGACCTTGCCCTGTGGTAGTCGAGTGCGGCCTCGGCACCGATGCTTGCGCTCGCCCGAATGTGTTCGATGACAACGGCGGGAATGGCGTCAACGAAGGGAAAGTGGTGCATCTGCTGAAAGACCTTCAGCAGAACCAGCAGCCCCAGTCTCGAAGACTCGCCACGCGCGTTGCGGCGCACCCATCCAAGCTCTTCAACGTCTGGCGTATAGAACGCCTGCAGTTCCGCAGATGAAAAACCCTTGGGAAACCTCGGATACGCTGTACGTTCGATGGTCGCCATGCCGGATTCCGGATCTCGAAGGGCTGGCCAGTGTAGCGGCAAAACCCTCGCACCTGTGCCGATCTGTGCAACCCGCTGGCCGCTATAATTTGCGGATTCAGAACGCAGCGAAGGGGGCAGAGAAATGGGCAAAGCCGGTCAGAAGAAAAAATCGTCGCGTGCTCGCAAGCTGGGCATGCACGACCTGGAGGCATTGCGGCGGGGAGCGGTTCAGTCAGGGATCGCTGACGCTATCGTTCTCGATCGTAATGACCTGCCGCCGGAACAGAAAATCTCCTGGCCCCTCGCGCAAATGCTTCAGGATGAGGTATCCGATCATCCAACACTGGAGGAATATCAGAGCGCACTGACGGCGATTGTTGCGGCGTGGAATACAAGCCTGCTGCCCGAGAGTGAGCGTGGTGAAGCGCTACGTGATCAGATCGGATTCGACAAAAGTGTTCCACCCGAAATACGGCGCGAAATCATACAGGGCATCGAGCGCCTGATTGGCGAAAAACTGGCCCGCTTTCCCCATGACCGCCGCCGTATCGTCTCGTGGGAGGCGAAACTCAAAGGTGACGTGCTTCGGGTCGTAGCGGCGGCGTCCGACGGTCCCCGGCACGACACCCCGGAGGATGTCGTGCGCGGTTTGCTACGAACGATGTCCGCCTAAGAGCCCGCGCATTCAGACCAGTCGGCTAAAGACGCGATCCTCCCGCGCTGGCTAACCGCGTTGACCTGTCTGCTGCCGACGACGCAAGCGGACGCGATAGTTCAGGGACGCATTCATGGCCCAAGTCCCTTATTCCGCCAGAGCATAGAAATCCGTCACTTCATAACTTTCAGGCTTGTGATAGCAATTTGACCGGATCTTGGTCAGATCCCAGATTCAGGCCCTCTGCGTCGATGCAGCTGATTTTCCAAGACACCGTCTGGAATATTTCAATCCAGTCCGGTCAGTAAAATTCGCGCACGTGGCCGGATGAACCCTGCCGTCGGTTCATCGCCATGGCGCGCGAACCTTTGTGGTGTCACCGCCAGCGACAGACACGCGGCTTCTGGCTGGGCCGCCGACCATTACGCCGGAAGCATCGTTATCTGATGCTATAATTGATGCGATACTGCATCAAGCGGGAGTCGAAATGCGAACCACTGTTACGATTGACGACAACCTTTACGAGCGCGCTCTTGAGCTTGCCGACCCTGACATGGATAAGGCTGATCTGTTTCGGGTGGCGATGCAGACGTTCGTTCGAGTTCAGGCCGGAAAGC
Organism: Paraburkholderia sp. SIMBA_054; assembly: GCF_046534875.1. Taxonomy (NCBI): domain Bacteria; kingdom Pseudomonadati; phylum Pseudomonadota; class Betaproteobacteria; order Burkholderiales; family Burkholderiaceae; genus Paraburkholderia; species Paraburkholderia sp. SIMBA_054. Next base: position 18,954 of record NZ_JAWRXV010000044.1, read on the forward strand.
GTCTGGCGGCCTTGGGTGGCACCGAGCCCGGTATGCCCGACATCCCGCGGCGCCGCTCGGAACCATCGACTCAATGAGCGTCCTCATCGATACATCTGTATGGGTTGATCATTTCCGTCGCGCTAATACGAGACTTGTTCAACTGGTCACCAGCGACCAGGCGCTCACACATCCAGTCGTGCTTGTTGAACTCGCCTGCGGCACGCCGCCTGCGCCCCGGGTGCAGACACTCCACGACATCGGACTGCTCCAACATGCGAAGCATGCGACATGGACCGAGGTGATGCAGTTGATCGAGGCAAGGCAGTTTTACGGTCGAGGCTGTGGTAGCAGCGACCTTACGCTGCTTGCGTCAACTTTGATGACTCCCGGTGCGTCACTTTGGACCCTGGACAAACGACTCGCCCTGCTCGCTGGTGAACTCGACATCGCGTATATGCATGACATCCACTAGGCACGTGATCCGCGAGAGACGTAATCGGTACTTTCCGGATCGGCGCTATCGCTCGGTAAGGGCGACGTCCTGCTTGTTGATCGGCGCAAAGTGCAAGGCGTCGACTCCGGGAAGTTGGTCACGGAGTCGATCGTGAAGGTCTGGGAACATCGCGAGCCATTGCAGCAAAGCCTGCTGTAGTGGCCACTCCCTAGCGTTCAATTCCTGCGATTTAGACCGGCAGCCAAGGAGCCAACCATGTTTGGGCCAGATCAATCCGGTCTGCACGAATTCCAATCGATTTATTCGGCATCCGAAATATAACGCAGTTCCCGGGCGAGGTTCGAAACAGAGACGCCTGGTTCACATGCAGCCGCGGCCAGGCGACGTCGAAACTCTGGGCTATGGTTCGGGCTGCCTTTACGTGTTCCCGACGCTGGCTTCCCTTCTGATCCCAAAATGGTTCCCGCTACTCGAAATAACTCGAAATGGTGGGAACCACTTTGGCGTCTCCGATTGCACAGATCAAGACGGTTGTGCCGCGACGCTTACTATCGCGCGCCGTTTCGCTGGTTATCGCTGTACGGATGTGAACCCAACGGGCTCGTCGGCGGATTGGCATTGACTCTTTTGCTACCAGCCGTGATCCGTCAGCCGCATGGGATTCGTCGCTGCCTGCTTGTCGGCGCCCGCGGCACCGCCGGCTGTCGCCATTGCGTGGCACGGCAGGCGCTGGAGTTGCGGAACGAGAAAACGGAAGCGCGGAAGGTTTTCCGTCATTTAGGCACCCGACCCTGCAATTCAAGGTAGAGTTGCGCGGCCCCACTGGTAACGCGCTCGATTGGATGGGCCTTGCAGTAGTTGTCCATCCACGCCATCAGCGAATCATAGTCGGTGTCGCGCAGAACATCAACCCGGCTTCCCGTGGCGAGTCCCCCCAGATATCCAAGCAGCCAGGCCTCGGCGGCCGCCCTGTCGAGAGCGGAAGCATTTCTGGCTGTCCACTGGCCGCACGATCGGACGCCCATTACGGTGGTCGCGTTCGCAGTGTTGAAGCAGATGGCAGTAAACGCTATCGTCAGAACGCTTAGCCATCGTCGGATCATGTATCTCATTTGCTTCTCGCTGGTCGCCGTTAGTCACTTGAGGCTTTCTGTAGTGAGAATGCTAACCGGCGCTTCAGTTCCGGTGCGCGAGGCAAAGAGCGTTGCCTTCAGCCGAGAGCGACGACACTACGATCTGCGCTGTGCGACCTCGCGGATTCGTTCTCGCGTTTGCATTGCCATCCCACAACTTCGGAATCCACAAGACTTTTCTCATGGGCCTTGGCCTTGGTTGTATTGGATAATCGCCGCTACGCCAGCTTCACGACGAAATCGAAGCGCGCAGTCTTGCGGTCGCCGCGGTCGTCGATCGCCATCAGCAACCTGCGATCGAACAGGAAATCGCGCGCATTGCGCGGCTCGCCGGGAAAATAGAGTTGTGTCGTCAGGATCTGCCCATGCGGCGCCTGCACCTTCACGTGGAAGTGACGCGTGCGGCCCGGATACAGGCCTGGGACGATGGTCTCGAGGCGGTAGCGTCCGTCGCCATCCGTGAACTGGTGGCCGCGCAGCCGGAAGCCCGCGACATCATACGCGCCGCCGTCGTCCGCCTGCCAGAAATCAAGCAGCGCGTTCGCTACCCGGGTGCATTGCGCGGACAACACGCGGCCTGTCAGCACGATTCTGGCGCCTCGGATTCCCGGTTCGAGCAGCGACGCACGCTGTGGCGAACTCGGCAAAAAGAATGGCCCTTCCGTTTGCTCCCGCGTCTGTTCCGAATGGTCCACGCATGCGGGCGTCGGCGCTAGCTCGTCGGACCGCGCGTGCCCGGAATCACGCCACGCCGCCAGCAGAACTGAAGACGCCAGTGCGCCCGACTGGCACAGGAAGGCACGGCGACCTTTTCCCGATCGTGTGATCCGCATCATGCGTCCCCTCGTATCCGCTCGCCACAGCCGCCGTACGCGTGACGGACCTGCGCTCACGACAACGTCGAAGGTAGTTGTAGGGAAAGAAAATTATAATGGGCGCGCCCCATTCACATCCAGATCGGCCGCATGATGTGCCCCTCTCATGCCGTGCAACAGAATTGGGCACCCTGACCTTCTGGCATCAGACCCCTTCACCGCACGAGCCGATCCACCCACCCTATTCAGCCATGCATACCCAGTTCCGCTTTTCCTCCGCGGCTTTCGTGCTCGCGCTTGCGAGCACTCTGTCTGCCTGCTCGACGCCGAAGCCGCTTTACCAGCAAGAACAGTTCGACTCGGGCGACAGTCCTTATATGCACAAGTTCGTCGCGAAGGCGGAACCCGCTTGCGAAGCCGCCCGCCGTGCGTTGCTCAGTCAGGGATATATCGCCAGCTCGACCAGGCCCGATTCAGTCGATGGCTCGAAAAATTTCCAGCCCACCAGCGACTCACACGCGGTGATCGAAATCCACGTAGTCTGCACAACCAACGACCCAAAAAACAACAGCAGTACGGCGTATGTGAACGCGGTGCAGGATCGCTATGCCCTGAAGAAGAGCAACACGTCGGCGAGCGTCGGCCTCAGTGTGTTCGGATCGCTGTCGCTGCCGATCGGCTCGAGCGATGACTCGATGGTGAAGGTTGCAAGCGAGACGATTCCTGCCGGCGTTTTCTATCAGCGTTTCTTCGCGCTAGTCGAGCTTTACCTGAAGGCCGACTCCGACCAGCCCGCCGCCGTTGACGCCGCAGCGGCACCGAAGGAGGCGCTGCCGTCGATGAACGACGCCGTGCCGCCAATCGGGGCAGCCCAGACAGGCAGTGCTTCGGAGAAGGCGACAAACGCCAGGTAAGCGTCGCCGGTATCGTACGCTCGAACCGTGTTTCGTCCGCCCGCATTCCCCCCTTGTATCCAGCGAGGAAGATACGATCAGCGTGGCCTGCGATGTTGCCATACCTGGACGCGCCGGTTATTGAAGCAGCCGTCGGCAACCTATGTCCGATAGCCGCAATCGCAATGGCCAGGCAGGGGGAACGCCTGGCCTCTTTTTTCGCTCGCCGTCATCATGCCGTCTGATCGGGCAATGCAGCACCTGCGTCGTGTCGCGACCGCGCCGGAATCGAACGCCGCGTCGATGCCGGCAATCTCAGGCCCGAAATCATCGGGACCGGAGTGCGACGAGCGGGCGGCATCACGCCCGCCTCACGCACCGGCCTGAACCTGCTCTTCGTTGAAATCGAAAAACTGCGCAAACAGGCGCTGCCAAAAGGTGATCTTCGCCTGAAGCTCGGCCAGCACAGCAAGATTGGTGGCTCGTCTGCCTCAATCTCAATATCAAGCCGCGCCTCGGAAATCCGCCGACAGACCTCATCGGAGATAAGGCTTGCCCGATCCGGCATATTGCGCGACGGCACTGGCAATCGCGGCATCGCCAACGTGCCTGCGTAGCCATTCGAGCGTTTGCCGGTCCTTCCGCAAGGCCGCCTGTGCCGACACGGTGATTTTTATTGTAAATCAACTACATACATAAAAGGTGATAATTAAACTGTCCGGCACATCGAGAGATGTGCCGCGCGTTTCTCGCGGCCATCACCATTCACTCATCGTCGGATCCCAGCACGCCCTCGTAGTCCTGGCCGCCGTAGAAGATACCGACGATGGAAACGGCTTCGCGATCCAGCAGGTACGCGATGATCGTGCGCTTGCGAAAGTGCGTGATTCTCAGCCCTGGTAAAAGGTCATCGCGCGCAACACCGCGTGCTGCGAACGTCTGAAGCTTCATGCAGAAGTCCACGATAGAATCGACGTATCTTTCGGCGGCAAGCGGTGCGCCGGCCTCGGCGATGCGGTGTTCAAGTGCTTGCAGTTGGGCTAGCGCCTCGGGAGCAAACTGGACGCGCCAATTCATCCGCGGCCCGCGCGGGACTTCTTCAGTTCCGCACGGACTTCGTCCGCCGATAGCGCTCGCTCAGGATTTTCGCGAAGTGCCTTCGCGGCCGGGACGACCTGTTCACGCAGCCAGGCTTCGACCGCGCGGTCCCGCTCACGAAGAACGCGAAGCGCGTCGCGCAACACCTCACTGTCTGAGGCGTAGTCGCCGCGAGCGACCTTGTCCCGTACGAATTCAGCCATCTCGTTGGGTAACGTGATGCTCATCTGTTGCGTCGTTCGCATAGCGCCTCCCTGCAATAGGATTTAATCCTACTCGCAGGCATCGACCTTCGCAAGACAACATCGAACCTAAATTGGGGACGCTTCACCTCTGTCAAAGTCAAGCCTTCCGCTAACTGCGATCAGAGACCCGCCCTTCCGGCACAGTCACCGTCCCCGCGGCCAGGCCGGTGCCCAAGCCATGCTGAACCGGCCATTGCGCTCGGCCTGACTAAGGGTTTATACTAGCTCTGTCTCCTCCATGTCTCCTCCTGATATGGATTCCACCCGCCCTCCGTGGCGGGTATTTTTTTGCCGCGCGCCGGATCCATAGGCCCGGAATACCAACGCGCGCACTTTCCTCCGTGGTTGATGTTTTTGGATCTTAGTCACCAACGGTGAGAAAAAAGGGACCCGTCGAACCGCCGCGACGCAGTTCGCACGTAATCGGTCGAATGGCCACAACCGCGAATTCCCCGAGTTCCTCTTGGCGGGGAGCCCGCGCGAAGGCCGGACCATGGTGCGCGACCGGAACGGCGCGATTCGGTATGTCGATTGCTGCGCTGGTAGGGACGGCATCTGTCCAGGAATGGCCGTACAGATCGGTGTCCATCGCCGGCCAAACAAGACGCCGGGTGCAAGATCAACCGCTAACGTTAGAAACTTGGTGTCGGACGCAGCGGCGAGCCGACCTTTCGGCTCGTCATCCCGTTTGACATTCCCCGGGAGGAGAGCCATGTCCAGTCAATCTTATGCGCCGTATCGCGGTTGCAGCATTGACGTCCACGTTACTCCAGCCAGATCGCAAGCGCTCGGTGGCACACATCGGCGCTATCGGGTCTCTTGGACCGTATCTTCCCCTGGTGATCCGGATCGGAAGGTTGCGAGCGTTCCAGAGCAGTTTGAGTTTCTTACCGCGCAGGAGGCATTCAGGTACGGGGAAAAACGCGCGCACACATTCATTGACTGCATGTTGTCGCGTCCTTCGCCAAGGGGAAAGGCGGGCGCAAGCTCCGGGCACGCCGACGAAGATTACGCGAAGTGATCGTTGTTTTTTTGCGGATGCCGAGTGGGCTATCGACCGGTGGTGAGCGGGCTTGGCTCATCAGCAAGCTTCCTCTGCCGGATGATCGAAGACCGAACGATGGCTGTATTGCGAGGGGGCGTCGAACTGACGATGCCATGACGCAAGCCGCAAAAAATCCATTCGTGTCAGGACCGGACCAATGAGCCGGGAGGTTGATGATGAAGTCCGAGGTGTATCGGTTTGTCTACACGCGCTCGCAGGGTCTCAAGCGGTCCTACGATGTGACCATAAATGTTGCCAGACTCGATTCGGGGATATTCGAATACAGTGCCTGGGTGCATTACGAAGGCGCGTTTAAAGGAAATGGCCTCATTTTTCCGCTCGCATCGAGCAATGCCGACGACGCGGCAGCAGAAGCGCGTGGTCGCATCGGGGACGATATCGAGCAGTTGGCAGGTGTGACGGAGTAAAAAGGCCGTCAGGAGAAGGCGCGTTGTGACCGGTGGCCGGAACGATGAATGCGGTCCTGTCGATGTCGCACAGCGGTGTTCGGCGCCCGTGGTTGCCGGCGCCTGAAGCAAAGGCCCGCGGACAGATCAGACCAGCCATCGTGCAATGATGGCCGACATGCGCCATCCAGATGCGTCATCACCGGCTTCCCAAGCACAGCCATCCAGCCTCTAACTCCCGCCAAGCAATCCAAACACCGCAACCCCATTCGTCGTCCCGACATACACCTTGCCGTTCGCGATCATCGGCGTGATGAACTTGTTACCCTGGCCGAACTGGTCGCGCGCATTTGCAGCCTGATTGCTGTTGTATAGCTCCGTCGCCAGATTCGCCGCGTTGTATGCATGCAGCACCGCGATATCGCCGTTCTCGACCGCCCACACGACCCCGTTCGCGCTGCCGTTCGCCGAAATACTGGGTGTCGCGCCTGGCGTGCCGTAGCTCGTCGGTGTCTTGCTCGTCGGCGCCGTGGTAAGCCCCGCGCCGCTCACCCCAAACGCCTTGATGCTGTCGCCGATCGAGCCGAAGTAAACCGAACCATTGAAATAAGCGGGCATGCCGAACTCGGGTCCGACCAGTTGCCCATTGACCTGCTGGAACAGATTGTTCACGCTCGAATTGAACTTGCCCATCGAATCGCGATTGACCACGTAGATGATCGCGTCCTTGCCCGCGCCGAGCGCCAGGTGATGGACCGCGCCGCTCGCATCCGTCAGATCGGGCAGCACAAGTGCGCCACCGGAGCCAAGGTCTTCGTCGGCCTGCGATTCCGTTGCGGTGTTCGCCATCACGAAGTAGTCGGTGACGTTGAGGCCGTTGGACGTGCCCAGCTTGATGAACGCATTGCCATAGTCGCCATTCACGGGACTGCCGCTCGCATCGAGCGTCGTGTCGAACGTGCCGTTCGCATCGAGGAAATAGACCGACTGGCCGTCGGAGGCCATTCCCGCTCCACTCATCCAGATCGCGCCGCCCGTGCCGTTGGGCGTCACGTTCAGTACGCCCGTCTGCGCAAGCGTATCCGCGCTATAGGCGATCACCCAGCCGTTATACGGCGCGACATCGCAATGCGAAGTCCACGCGGTGTACACGTTTCCGTTGAGCAGCAGCAACGACTGGCGTTCCGCGTACTGCTTCGGATTGAAGACGAGTGTGCCGCCCGAGCTGTTGGGGCCGTTGCCCGGGTACGATGCGTTGATCGTCGTGGGGCCGCCGAACAGCTCGGCGCCGGTTGTCATATCGAGCGCATGAATGCGCTGAAAGTAGTTGCCCGATCCATCCTTCGACATCGCGACTACATAGATAACACCATGCGGCCCGCGTGTGCGGTCGATTACCGGCGTCGATGTGATGCCGATCTGCGGTGAGATCTGGAAGCACCCGAGCGTATCGCTCGGCGTTTCGCCGCTACGCAGCGTGGACACTTTCCATAACTGCACGCCGGTGTCTGCGTCGAATGCATAGACGCTGTCATTTTCGGTTGCGACGTACAGCACGTTATGCGTGCCGCCAGCGATCGACACGCTCGACAGATACAGCGGCTCGGCATCGACCTTGCCATCGGCACCGTAAAACCCGATCTTGCCGAAGCTCAAGGTATTCACGTTCGCCGGCGTCAGCGTCTTCTCGACGAGTTGCTGCCCCGTGCGCGCGATGTCGTTGTGATACGTGGCGACGTCCACTGACTGCGCCATCGTTGCGCCGCCCGAGCCCGGGCTGCCTGGGGGGGATCCGGAGCCCGATCCCGACCCGGGTCCGGCTCCCGATCCCGACCCGGACCCGCCGGCGGTGCTGGGACTGTTGCTGTCTCCACCGCCTCCCCCGCTGCAACCTACATACAGCGCGGTAATGAGCGCTGCACAAATCAGGCTTTTGCGACCTCGGGCTTTCATGTGCTGCTCCCACAATCAGGCGCGTCCCGTCATCCGGGCGATCCGACGATTATCCGCCGGCACTGTGCCAATCGCCACCTATCCCGCGATCGCGGTAAACCGGCGACGCACCCGGCGAGGCGTCATCGCCGCCCCTCCTCTATACCGTTTTCAAAGCGCGTGCGACCGCGTTGTCGATTGGTTCGAGCACAACCTTCCGGCACGGCTAATGCAGCACCCATGCCTTTGCTCGCAGCCAATTCAGTCGTTATCACTTTGTGATACTGGCCATCTGCATTGTCGGAATTAATGCGCGATATGACAGACAATAGCAACTTCCTGGCCGTCGAGGGGGAACGCCTGGTGCTGCGTGCACGATCGCATCGAACTATCCTTGTCTCCCATTTCGCGATATGGCCAAAAGGGAAGCCGTCCCGTCCGTCGCGACATGAAATCTAAGCTCGATGTGCATGATGCTTCGATGGCTCACCGGGCAACTGCCCACCTTCAGGTTGTCGAGCGGCATCCAGGATCGCGTCCAGCGCGCTCGACGAACCGCCGGCGGCGGCAAATTGAAATGGCAGCGACGCACCCCGGATAACCAAATGCGATGCGATGGAATAACTTCAGCCCAGTGGCGATAGCGCAAGAAGTCAGCAGTCGAGGCGGATCGCCCCGTCGTGCAGAAACGGTGCCTAACGCAACCTGAAGATTCTCGGTGCGGCCTCGCAGTATTAGCGCCCGCTCCATACTGACTCCCACGTGAGCCAGCAACGTTCAGGCTTAAGGCTGCACTGATCAAGCCGCGTAAACACGACAGGTTGCGACCAAGGCATGTGTAAACTTTCGAGATCGCGAATGACATCCGTAAAAGCGGGCATTCCGTCTCACGTTACGCCTCAAGGGAGCTCTGCGCAGGCTATTTGCCCGTCTTTGGCCCTTTACGGGCGCACCTGTGCCGTCGCGCGAGCTCGCCACATGTACAGATTGGCCAGCGCGAGTGCAACGAAGGCGCGATTGGCGTTCTTCGCCAGACCGCGATAGCGAACCTTCGTGAAGCCCCACAACCGCTTCACGACCGCGAACACATGCTCGACCCGGGCACGGATCTGCGACTTGTTGCGGTTCTTGCGGCGCGCCACCTCGTCGACGATGCCCTTGCGGCGCGTGCGCTTGTTGGTGAAGTCGCGCGCCTTCGGTGCCTTGCCATGGATCAGCGCTTTCTGGCTCGCGTATGCGCTGTCACCGTACACGCGTTGCTCCTCACCGTGCAGCAACTGTGGCAGCGGATGCTTGTCATGCACGTTCGCCGCCGTCACGACTGCGCGATGAGCCAGCCCGCTCTGACTGTCCACGCCGATATGGAGCTTCATGCCGAAATGCCACTGCTTGCCTTTGCGCGTCTGATGATTTTCGGGGTCACGCGCCTCGATCGCGTCCATCTCATCGAGAAACGCTTCGCGTCGCGTCGGTTTGCGCTGCGTCCCGAATCCCGCGCATTGATCGACAGCCATCGCCAGTGTCAGTTGCTTCATCATTTTTCGCTTTCGCCGTTGCATGCTCACGCTATAAGGCGTGACCGTCATGAACGGTGGACTTATTCAGCTTTGCCTTAAGCGGCTTAAACGCCTCGAACCGCCGCGCTTCCAGAACGCAGATGCAGAAACTGCCAGTCTGGAGAGAGCATTATCAGCGGGCGGGATGCACTCGATACTTGCTCAGACCTATTGGAGACGTCGTCTTTACGAAATCCAGGCAACGCCTGACTTGCCACATGACCAACGTGTGACGCTGGAAAAGCTGCTCGCCGTTCTGGAGAACCACGAGAAACAATACAGTAGCGAAACCCCTTTTCCGAGCTGGGCGGGCGCCCGGATTCTGCAGCGCAATCTTGTGGGCATTGGCCGACTGTGCGTGAACGCACAGCGAATTCGCGACAGCAAGCCTCATCATGGGTCGCTCGCGCACGTCACGGGCCGACGCCGCGGAACGTGTTTTCAGGTCGCGCGCGCGACCTGCGATGAACCGCGTGGAGGAACAGTGGTATGCCTATGGTTAAGCGGCGGGGTGTCGAGCATAATGCGGGGGCGCTTACCCTGTACGGGTCGGCCATCGTCAGAATTCGAGAGGCATTGATTCTCGCCGCGCGCGAGCAGCAGGTCGTGTCGTATCGCGATTTTCATGGTTTCTTTGGAGGCGCAGCTACGCTTCGTAAGCGGTTCGAGTTACTTGATCGCATTGTTCACGAGCTGGCTGACCCGGCCGACGCCGACTATGGTTCCCTCATGGCAAATTCCCAGGGCCTGCCGGGACCGGAGTTCCTGAGGCGGTATCGGGTCTTCCATGCTGACGAGTATGAAACTATCGTTGGTGGAGATGCCTTCACCCGGCCACGGTCGGCGCAGCGATTACGGATTGCGTTGACGGAACGTCGGCGGGTCTATCTTCATGCGAGCCATCAACGGCCTCCCTTTCTGGAAGTTCCCGTCTGGACGCCGGCCTTGCCCATTCGCAGACCGAACTCTCCCACGAAGCAATAGCCAGCCGTTCTGTCCGCAAGCGGGCGGTGTTTCGGTGCGGCCACATTGTTCCATTCAACGGGCGTTTCGACCGGCGAACATGTGGCCCATGTCTTTCAATAGAATGATTTGCTGAACAACTCCTCGGTCAAGGCCCTACACAGGGGAAGCGATGCCCATGTCAAACGACGTCCTCTCCAACCACGCATCACGGCGTTGTCATGGGGTCGCGGAAACCTCGCATGCGGCGCTCCGGTTCACGCGCGAGCTGATGGTCGGCAACTGATCGAGGACGATGCGCGGCATTTCGCGGCACGCAAGGGGAAAACTTGCATCCCACGCCGGACAAATTTTCAAAATGCCGCCGGCTCATTCACTGAACCTTCGATCAGGGACGCTATTGCCGATGGCACCGATGCTGCTTGCTCCTGCACGATGGACTGCGGCTAGTGCTGTGTCAGTACCCGCGCACTCATATGCGACTGTCAGACCGGACGCGACGAATGTTTGATGTAGCACTCCTGTGCAGTGACTTCGCCCGGATGTTCAGGCAGATGGCACCATCTTCATCTGGCTCTACGCGATGTAAGGTCTGGGTGGTGCCGTGTGCGCTCGTCTACGTGGAGCTGGATGGTACGGGTAGCCCAAACTGCACAAACGCCGATCCGTTCTGCTATCTCGAGCAGGCGATCACGCTTCATCGAAGCCTCAAGGCGGTTGGTCTGCCTGGACTGACCGTGGCAACCAATGTCACCGACCAGATTGAACGGCACCTCGCCGAAGTTGATTCTGATTCGCGTCCTCACGTCTTTCAGCTGGCAGCGTCGACACTGGCACTGCCAAGGATCACGCGGTTCTATAGCGCCCACTTCAAGCTGGACATGATGGAGCAGTTAGGCGCGACGCTAAAGGAAGGCGATCTGCTGCTGGTGCTCGATACCGACATGCTTGCCATTCGAACACTGGATGAAGAACTGCTGCGGCGCTGTTTGACGACCGGCGTGGGCGCCTTCGACATCTCCGATCAGGAGTTTTCGGCCTACGGCGATGCGCGCGTTATCGCCGATCTTGAAACGACTGCCGGTACCCGCCTGCGGAACCCCAGATGGTTCGGCGGCGAAGCGCTCCTGGCAACCGCGGGATTCATCAGCGAGCTGGTACCTCGCGCGCACGCGTGCTTTGATCGGTACAGGCAGGCGATGGGCGAACTGAATCACCACGGTGATGAAGTGTTTATTTCCGCAGCGCTCAATCTGCTTGCCGATGACGGACATCAGATCATCGATCTCGGTGCGCATCGACTTGTCGGACGTCACTGGTCCGGCAACACGCATCGCGATCTGCGCTGGTTCAAAGGATGTTCGCTGCTGCATCTGCCCGGATGCAAACGGCTGCTCGAGCGTCAGGCCCGCCGTCGGACGTTCAGCGCGGCGCACATCTGGCGCAGACTGGTGCTGTTGCACGAGCTGAATCGGCCCATCTGGCCGCTCAGACGCTGGATCCGCTCCACGGTGCGGCCGCGTCACCCTACACCCGCCCGTGCGGCAACGAACCCCGCCCCCAGGGTCGACGTCCTTGTTTTCGATCCGGATGCCAGGCGTTTGTCAATACTGGTTTCCAGGCTGACGTCGCTTGGCATGCAGGTCATGCCCACCATCACGACACAGCAAGCCCGGCTCGAAGCCGTGCGGCTCAATCCACGGGTCATGGTTGCTTCGAGCCCACTTCGGGTCATCAATGCTGGTGACCTGCCAGACGACGTGCTCGGCGTGCGGAACTGCACCCATCGTCCCGTCACGATTGCCTTCTCCATTGACGACGCGCGGCTGGACTGGGCGGAATGGGACCGGTGGTTTCCGCGCTCGACCGATCCTGCCGTGATCGTACGAGCGGTAGCGGATGTGCTCGGTCGTGGTTAGCGCGAGCGTTCTCCATACGTGCCGGTATCGTCCTTTCTGTGGTGAGAACGCGCAAGTTACCATCGCTACAGGCGCCAGGGAAGGCGGCGTTGTTCGGCAGTAGGAGCCGGTCCGTACGAAATGCAGCAAGCTCCTGCGCGTTGGCACGCTTCCCCGAGACGGCGTCTATCCACGATGTTCGCGCTGGTCGGTTTGCTCCTTCAAAGCTCCGGGAGGACGATCTGTTTCGTACCCCGGCCACTGGGCCAGCGGCGTTCGCCAGCAGTGACCCTGACGTATCATTTTTCGGCACATTGACTGCGTCGCGGACGGCGGTATCCGTGAACGTTTCGTCGGCCGCCAAAATCGGGGCGCGGTCCGGGCATGCGCCATGCGCTTCGTCGCAAAAAACCGAACGACAAGGCGCCAGCGGTGGGAAGGGAAACCTGATGTCCAGACCGATGAAACCTCGACCCGCGAGTGCCCCGGTCGCCGCCGGCACATGGCTGAGGCGGCTCGGACCGGGCCTCGTCACCGGCGCCGCTGACGACGACCCGGCGGGCATCGGCACATACTCGCGGGCGTGCGCGCAGTTCGGCTTCGGCCTCCTCTGGACGCTCTTCGTCACCTATCCGCTGGCCATGGAACCGACGCATGGCCGATTGTCGATGTTATCGATGTGGTGCTCGACAGAGCGAAGGAATGTTGCGCTCCGATCAACGGCATTTGACTCCGTCAACGCGGTGCCGGTCAGCGGCTGCGCACGCCGTGTCAGCACCCGGTCTCTCGCCAGCGTTTCACCGATTGCCTGACGTCATAGCTCACGACACGCGAAGGGCCAACGGACGGCGCCATTTAAGCAAGGCCTCCGCGTCGGTCTCAGCAGCGACATCGAAACCATGTTTTCGCAAAAGTTGCACCGCGGGGCTCCTCCGTCCGACGATCGCAGATACAACTACATTCGCCCGTCGCGCCTCGTCTTGTACGGCGGCCACCAGATCGCATGCCAGCCCCATCCTGTGGAAACCGGGCTCGACACGTACCGACCACAGTCGCCACTCTCCCGTCGTTTTCTCGATGACCAGTGCGCCGATGGGTATGTCGTTTTCGTACTCGATCGTCGCATCGTGCAACGGTATGTCCTTTGTTCCGGAATGCGCAATGTCCTCCAGCAGCTGACGGGGAGCTGCCAGACCGCCGGTGAATGGTTGCAAGTTACGCGAAACTGTCGGCTCGTCCCTCCAGTGCGGCGGGACAAAGCCTGATCCGCGCTACGGTCGTGACCGCCATCGTCTGCCCGCTGCGACTGAGTACAACTGCGTGGACGCCATGGTAGGCTCGATCAACGCTTCCTGCCGGTTGCATCGCTGGGCAACCGTTCTCGGGTGACTGTTATTTGGGATATGGGCGAAGCGGCGGCCTTCCAGCTTTGATCGCCATTTGCTCAGACAACCAGTAGTGACACGCCGACGCGTGAGACGCAAACTCGACCCCACGCTCACGCAACACACTCGCCCATTTCGTAACGGCGTTTATGGTCGGAGTTGGTTCCTCGCCGGTCCAAAGCGCCGCGACAATAAAGCGGTCCGCTTCTCCGGGGGAGCCACTGATGATGACCGCTGGAACACCCGTCAAATCCGTCGCGAAAACCGTCATGGTGGCGAGTCAGAGGGTCAAGATACGTTAATTTTAGCCTGTCCAAGGTGAAGGGCGAGATGTGCGGCGTAGCCGCGAGCCTCATCGCTTCATCGCTTCATCGCCGACGATAGCCCGGTCGGGCCCACGAATGAATGTCTCGGCCATTGCTGCCCGACTGGGATGGATCGGAAGACGATTCGCAAGTACAGCCGAACGGAAGTAAAAGCTCTCGGCAACCGAGGAGCCAAAACACGCCGAAGTTGCCGTTACTTATGATCGGGTACCTATCGGAGCGAACCAATGTACCGACGCCAGGCAACGAATATCGGATGAAAGTAACGAACATGGAGCAGCGTCAGTCCGTCAGCCGGGATCTTCCTCGCGCAACAGGCAAAAAGTGAATCAGGAACCTGAGTTCAGCGTCGGTAGATGCGGGCTTTCGGTCGCGCTAGCCCGGAGGTACTTCTTCGGACGGCGTCCAGGCCCCTCAGGCTGCCGCCCCAAACAAGGCGCCAACGCCCGAGGACACGGCCATTGCCAAAGCGCTCCAGAAGACAACGCGGATGATGCCGTAGCTGACTTTCGCCCCGCCAGCTTTCGCGGCCAACCCGCCCAGAGCAGCTAGCGAAACCAGAGTGGAAACGACGATGGCCGGCAGTAGCACCGACTCGGGCGCGAGGGCGACAACGATGACCGGCAACGCGGCACCGACCGCAAAGCTGCAGGCAGAAGCCAGTGCCGCTTGCAGCGGTCGGGCCGTAGTGACGTCCGAAATGCCAAGCTCATCGCGCGCGTGAGCACCCAGCGCGTCGTACGCCATCAGCTTTTCGGCAACCTGCCTGGCGAGCAGCAAATCCAAGCCCCGCCGGACATAGATTGCTGTTAGCTCTCGCAGCGCACACCGCTCACGGAAGCATTGTGCTCACGGCCGTCGCCGGTCTGGCTGCCGGAGCCATGTCGATGGCGACGGGCGACTACGTATCGGTTTCCTCGCAGGCGGACACTGAGAAGTCAGCCTTGGTCCAGGAACAGGCTGAGCAGTCTGCACTGAGCCGGTTTGCTGGCTTTTTAGGCGCCGCCCGTCGAATTCCAGCCGCACCATTGGTCTGGCGATTCGGCTACAGCGTTTGTCGTCGCGCTACGTAACCACGGCACAGCCGAACCGGCGCCTATTTTCTCGGTCGCGCCGGTATTTGGGGTGGCGTTATCGCTCATCGGCTGGCCTGAGATGCCTTCGCTGCTTTTTTGACGGCTGCAGTTATGGCTCTCGGAATCTGGCTGCACATCAGTGAGCGGCATGAACACCCGCACACTTACCAGGTCCTTGACCATAACCATCGGCACGGGCACCGGCACGACGAACACCATAATGTCGTGCTTGCCCCAGAACGGAGCGGAGGCATTGACACGCATGTAGCAGAGCGCGCGACGCCGTCGGCAGCTTCCTTCCCCGGTCTTGCCGACTGACGGGGACCGCGCCGCTGCAACGCGCATGTGACGCCAAAATACGTAGAGTTAACACTGGTTTTAGCGGTCGCGCGTTTAACGCAGAATGCTCATTCGACATGAAATCCCAATACATGGGCTGTCGTGCGGGCAACCGACTGCAGCGAATTCGTGCGGTTGCAGTGACGCGCCACAAACACTTCGGCGTGGACGAAGAAACGTGATGGAGATAACGCAATGACGGCGGCCGTGCGGACGTTACATCGAGGTTACCAACTTATCGCAAGGGCATGCCCAACACACAGTGGTCTGCATGCCGCCGACCTCGTTATCGAGAAGCCCGGCCGTGCGCGGGAGACGTTCGCCGCTCTGGACTACTTCTTTGACGACGATCAGGCGTTGAGGTATGCGACCCGCTGGGGACGCATCTGGTCGACCTGAATGCCTGAAGTCTGCATCACGCGTCAGCGCCGTGATTCGGACGGACAAACAACGGAGAATCGAATGCGCGATGTGCCACATATCGAAGCGTCGTCCTACATCCATACCGAAGAAAGGCTCAGGTTTCTCGCGCGTGATGCCCAGAACCCCAAGGCCGCCATCGTCTACTGGTTAGGGGCGGCTGAGCCGTCGCGCGAGTCCAGCTTTTTCGATGCCATGCAAAAATTCGGCGCGCTGATGCAACTGGTTCTGCCTGACGAGCGGCCAGGCGTCTTCGTAAAGCGCGATGCCGTTCA
The DNA here is from genome assembly GCF_046534875.1 of Paraburkholderia sp. SIMBA_054. Lineage (NCBI taxonomy): Bacteria > Pseudomonadati > Pseudomonadota > Betaproteobacteria > Burkholderiales > Burkholderiaceae > Paraburkholderia > Paraburkholderia sp. SIMBA_054. Next base: position 35,196 of record NZ_JAWRXV010000044.1, read on the forward strand.
GAGCGTTATGGATTTTGGAAACGTGAAGCGACTCGTTTTCAGGGACGGCACCGCTCTGGATGTTCGATATGCCGGACCGTGTAGCGACCTGTGCGACGAGTGAACCGCGCAGCCATGCCCCCACAGTTCGTCCCGAGACGGTCCGCCGCCGTCACGCGCTGGCGCCGGGCTGCGAAGGCGTGGACGTCACGAGCCGTGAGTCTTGCTGCTGACGGCGCATTCCGGCTCCCCCGTAGCGGGCGGACACTGCGATTGAGCCAGGGCACTCGACGCAACTGTTGCAATAGATTTACGGCTTACGCGCGCCGGATTAAACGCGCTCTGCAAATTTATACGAGCGGGTGATGGCGACTGGAACGGTGAAGTGGTTTAACGACTCGAAGGGGTTTCGATTCATCACGCCGGACGACGGCGGGACGACCTGTTTGCCCACTTCTCCGGAATCAGCGCAGCAGGCTTCAAGATCTTGCAGGAGAATCAGAAGGTCAGTTTTGACGTGGAGATGGGTCCAAAGGGCAAGCACGCATCAAAACGATTGGCATTTACCAGTACGACGCCAGACGGACCGGACATCGTGCGATTCGAAGATGCAGACTTTTCCCTGGACCGGGTTGATATTTGCCGCCTGCTTTCAAGGCGGAGTCGTGCGGGAGCGCTTTGTTAAAAAAGTGACGCCCGGCACTCGGCGTCGAAATCCGGCATCAAACACGAAGCCAGTTCTAAGCTGAGGAGGGCTGGGCCTTCCTGCTCGCGCGTCCGCCCTTGCCTGTTCCGCCGTCGAAACGGTAGGCCAGGCGGCATCATGTGTGGCTGTTCGTGAATAACAACCTACTTGAGAAACTGCAATGGACACGGTTTCGCGGGCAGAGAAGATTCGTGTGCGTGCCTACGAGCTCTGGGAAAAAGACGGCAGTCTCGAGGGATGCGCCGACGAGTACTGGCAGCAGGCCCGGGCCCAGATAGACGAAGAAGAATCGGCGGCCGACGGGAGCGGAACTGATTCAACAAGCCGGCTGACCAGGTCACGAAAACCGGACGCGGAGTAGGAGCCGCGCCGTCGAGCGCCCAGGGAACCATAACTCCTGCAAACGAACCGTTCGGCGGCGCAGTGCACGCGACGCCTCCTTCCGTTGTCGCGGTGCAGCCCGGTCGTCGATGACACTGGGACTGGCACGCAAATGGGCGCGCGTGACACAGACCGTCCCCTGGACATCAGTACTGCACCAATATGGTCACGCGGCGATTCATCGAGCGTGAAACAGCGGCGTCGCCCGTTACAAGCGGAAAGTTGTCTGCGCGGCCGACCGCAGCAAGCCGACGCGGCCCAATACGTCTGTCGACAATAAACCGCACCACGGCCCCCGCCCTTGCCGAAGACAGCTCCCAGTTCGACGCGTATCGGGCGTTCGAAATGGGCACGCTATCCGTATGCCCTTCGACCAGGATCCTGTTGTCCGTCTGTTTTCGCAGTGCCGTAGCTATCTCATCGAGCACATCATACGATTGCGGGAGCAGGCGTGCGTCACCTGAATTGAAAAGCACGCGCGCATCGATCCCGATTTCGATATCCTGTGGGCCGCTTTTGACCGTTATCTGTTTCTTGTCTTTCAATGGCTCGAGCTGCGACAACAGGTTCTTCCTGGCAGCCTCCCGCCTCCGGCGATCAGATCAGCCTCGCCGCCGTTTTTCATCGCCACCCTGTCGTGACTGACGCGTGTCTTTGCCGCCATCTACGGACGTTGAACCACGCGTTCACACCGACGTTCGAACGTCAGCTTCACCCGGACAACGGACCGTCGTGTGCGGATAATCTGTGTTGCGTCGTCGGCGGCCAGGCTTCACACCCTGGGATACCAGCGCATTTTCAAATGGGCCTGCCGCCGTGATCAGCAAAAAGCGTCAACATTCCGCATTGCTAAACGGTGGCTGCTAACCTAACCTTCCTAACACTTAATGTAAGCGGAGGCTCGGCGGCCATCCGTCTCTCTACTATAGGACTCGGCATGAACTGTGATCCAACCGATACGGCCGTGGTCTTCATCGACCCGCAGAACGACGTGCTGAGCCCGACGGGCAAGAACTGGGGTGCGGTGGGCGCTAGCGTCACGGAAAACAGAACCGTCGAAAACATGTTGAGGATCTTCAAGGCCGCAAAAGCCGCGAAGGTCAATGTATTCATATCTCCACATTACTTCTTTCCGACCGATCGCGCATGGAAGTTCAACGGTCCGCTGGAAGCGGACGAGTTCGCAACCGGTACGTTCGCGCGAGAAGGCGCTCTGAACCTCCAGGGATTTGAGGGCTCGGGCGCAGATTGGCTGGCGGAGTTCAAACCTTACATTGATGACGGCCAAACCATCGTCGTGAGTCCCCACAAGGTCTTCGGTCCGCAAACTAATGACCTTGTCCTGCAATTGCGCAAACGTCACATGAGCAAAGTGGTGCTCGGCGGCATGCTCGCCAACATGTGCGTGGAGGCTCATTTGCGGGACTTGCTCGAGCAGGGCTTCGAGGTGTCGGTCGTAGCCGATGCAACCGCAGGGCCTCGTCATCCCGTTTGGGGTGATGGCTATAAAGCCGCGATGATCAACTACGCGTTTCTCGCCCACGCCGTCGTATCCACTGACAACGTCATCGCAGCGATGACTTGAATCTCTGTGTTGGCGTCCGAACTTCCTCGCTTCACATGCCTGTCTGTGCAGCTTATACACAGTGCTGAGCCGCGGCTCGATATCCTCGGGCAAAAGTGATCGCGAATCGGCCATCCGACCCAAGGAGCATCGCAATGGCCAGCTCAGCTTCGAGTACTTCGTCTGCTGCCAACCGCACCAATCCTGCCGTTCCCGTCACGCATCATCGAACGGCGCTTGTGGATGGATTGAAGATCTTCTACCGTCAGGCCGGTCCGCTGGACGCTCCCGTTGTCCTGCTATTGCATGGTTTTCCAACCTCTTCACACATGTTCAGGAACCTGATTCCTGCACTCGCCGACCGCTATCACGTCGTTGCGCCGGACTACCCCGGCTATGGTCAGAGCGACATGCCGGATCGTGCCGAATTTGCCTACACGTTTGATCGCTATGCCGAACTAGTGGACGGCCTGCTCGACCAGCTCGGCACGCGTCGGTACACGATGTATGTCATGGACTATGGCGCGCCCGTGGGCTGGCGGCTTGCTCTCAAGCATCCGGACCGCGTGGCAGGTTTTATCGTTCAGAACGGAAATGCCTACGACGAGGGCCTCAAAGGATTTTGGGATCCGATCAAGGCCTATTGGGCCGACGGCTCGGACGCTAGCCGGAAAGCATTGCTGCCGCTGCTCACGCTCGAGACGACCATTTTTCAGTATACCGACGGCGTGTCCGACCGCACGCGTGTTTCCCCGGACAACTGGGTCCATGACCAGGCGCTGCTCGATCGCCCCGGCAACAACGACATCCAGCTCGACCTGTTCTATGACTATCGAACCAACCTGCCTCTTTACCCGAAGGTGCAGGCGTATTTCCGGGAGTTTAAGCCGTCGATGCTGATCGTGTGGGGCAAAAATGACGTCATCTTTCCTGCGGACGGCGCGTATCCGTACAAAGAGGATTTGCCGGACGTTGAGACCCATCTGCTCGACACGGGCCATTTCGCGCTGGAAGACAAGGCGGACGAGATGGTGCCGCTAATACGCGACTTCCTTGCTCAAAAGGCCGATTAGGACCGTGATTGGATCTGTTGGTCATTCCTATGCTGACGACGAGTTTCGCTGGCATTGACATTTACTGTGCGTGTCGGTTCGCTGGGTGTGGTCCTTGAACGCTTGCGCCATGCCCACACTTGCGCGGATTTCACCTAATGGATGCCTTGCGGTCTGCGATCAACTCGCCGACCTCCATGGCATGTGCCGAGCCGCACTCGCATAACGGGGCGGGCGCGCCTGCCAGGGTCAGGCCGAATGCTGTTAGCGAGCATTCGACTCGCCGCGGAATCTCCTTGTAGTCGACACTATTGACGAGGCCATCTGTCTCCAATTCCTTCCAATTGCCGGATTAGCAGCTTTTGGCTAACTGCTCCGCTCGCCCGCTTTAGGTGTCCATAACGTCGTGCGTCGTGTGCGAGGTGAATCAGGATCAGGGCTAAGGTCTACGATGCCCGGACGCAATTTATGATTTTTGCAAGGAGCACGCATATGGGTAGGCTGACGGGAAAGGTCGCGCTGGTGACCGGGGGCAATAGCGGCATCGGCCTCGCGAGCGCGAAGCGCTTCGTCGATGAGGGGGCGTTCGTGTTCATCACGGGGCGACGTCAGACCGAGCTGGACAAGGCTGCGGCGGCCGTCGGGCACGACGTGCGGGCGCTTCAGGGCGACGTGTCAAAGCTCGATGATCTCGACCGGATTTTCGCGGCAGTGCAGGCGGAGAAGGGGCATCTCGATGTGCTGTTCGCGAACGCTGGACTAGGCTCGCTTGCGCCGCTCGGAGCGATCACGGAGGCGCAATTCGATCTTACATTCAACGTCAACGTGAAAGGGACGCTGTTCACGGTCCAGAAGGCGTTGCCGCTCATGAACGCAGGCGGCTCGATCATCCTTACCGGGTCGACGACAGGTTCGAAGGGGACGCCGGCGTTCAGCGTATATAGCGCAACGAAAGCGGCAATCCGCAATTTCGCGCGCAGCTGGGCGCTCGATCTGAAAGACTCCGGAATCCGCGTGAACGTACTGTCTCCCGGTGCAACGGCGACGCCGGGCCTGATGGAGAGTCTTGTCTCGGGCGCTCAGCTCGATGCGATGCTCGGCGTGCTTAAAGTGCAGACGCCGCTCGGGCGTATAGCTGATCCGGATGAAACGGCTGCCGTGGCGCTGTTCTTGGCGTCGGACGAGAGTAGCTTTATGACCGGCAGTGAAGTGTTTGTCGACGGCGGTTTGGCGCAGGTCTAATAAGCTTTAACAAGTGCGACGCGTGTCGCCGTCCGCCGGACGTAAATCGGCAATGTAGTGGATGGCAAAGCTCTTCTCTGCCTTGTCACATTCAACAACCTGAATATCGGAGTTTGAAGCCGTGACCTGCTGTACGACCAGCAGTTGCCTTCTATGAGGAGAAATAGTCAAGGCTTTTTTGGTTTCCGGGCTTTTCATGGGATCGGTACATTTTCTGCCTTCTTAGGTTCTCGTCATGCAGGCGCATTGGGGGACGAAACTATCTCGCACGTATCTGAAGCGCGTTGCGCACGTGAGACGTTCACCTCTCACCGCCTTCTATTCGCCGGCGGACAGCCGGCCGCATCCTATGCGCGTTACGCTGGAAGGTTCACCAGGAGTACGCCCCATCTATATCGTTCGGTTGCTGTCGAGCAACCCGGCAAGTACCTGTTTCATTTGATCCGTTGCTGCGCTGCCTGATGGATAGGTGTCCTTATCGCATCTTGAGTTCAGCACCTTCGGGAATCACACCGTCCTTGAGGTAGCGCCACAGCACGATGACCAGGCGGCGTGCCACCGCGACAATCGCAATACGTCGAGCGCGTCGGTTGGCGCCAGTGCCCTTCGTGCGCTCGTTGAACCAGCGGGTGAGCAGGCTGCCGGGCTGATACCGCATCCACGTCCATGCCGTTTCAATCAGTAACGCGCGCACGCGCCGGTTGCGATCTGTCGTTGTCGACGGGTGTTATGTCAAACGGATCCATCCGACTCCCCTTACCTGCCCTAACCCGCGCTGCCCGGTATGCCCGCTGATCGGCCTCAGCTGACATTCACGTGTCGCCGTTGGTAGGGCGGCTTTGGGTTGCTCTTTCGCCATTCGAACCTCCGCGATCGCGAATGTCAGGTTTCGCTATCTGCGGATGAGTACTCTCGACCCGGCGCAGATAGTCATCATCCAGCAAACTGTGCGGCGCGTCTCGGAATGCAGCGGACATTCGAGGGACGAGACCGTCGGCGGATTCTCGGCCGAAGCTCGAGGGTCACCCAAGGACAGTGGATCGCATTTCCACTACGACTATCGACGCGCTGATCGACGAGTATCGAGAAGGTGTCGCCATAACTAAACGAGATTTTCCGATGAACGTGGCCGACCGACGAGGATACTCGCGCAGTAAGCCGTCAGTGAAAGTTGGTGATGAAATTGGTCAGTAAAAGTTGTCAGGAAAAGTAAAGCACCGAAAATGCGGCCCATTCAGTGGGCTATGCTAACCCCGGTGCGACTAGCTCGAGTTTCTTACTAAATAATGAATAGCTTCGATTCGTCTATCGAAACATATCTTTCCAACATACACTTTGGTCAATTCGCGATCCGAACCATAGAAGCCATCGCTGACCTTTACACCTTCAAAGGCCTCGTACTCATTCCCGTGCTGTGGTGGATGTGGTTTCAGCAGGACGAGCGCCGCGAATGGCGGCGAGAAATGGTTCTCGCGACGCTTCTCAGTGGCCTCGTGGCGCTCTTCGTCGGAAGACTGCTGACCCATTGGTTGCCGTTCAGAGTGCGCCCCGTCTATAGCGCCGATCTGCATCTGCACTTTGCAGGTAGCAATATCAAGGACGCACTGCTGACGAGTTGGAGTTCCTTCCCAAGCGATCACGCGATGCTATGGATGTCGGTCGCCAGCGGCATCTTCCTCGTGTGGCGTGGCATCGGTGTGCTGGCGATTCTCTATACCGTGCTGTTCATTTGCGTTCCGCGCGCCTATCTTGGCTTTCACTACCCAACCGATTTGCTGATGGGCGCCGCTGTGGGAATCGGAATTACCTATGTCATGACGCGAGACGCGATCCGCGTGCGCTACGCGACTCGGGCGCTGCGATGGATCGAACTCCGCCCGGGGCCTTCAGCGATGCTGGCCTTTATTCTGTGCATCGAACTCGTTACGCAGTTCGACGAACTCCGCAAGCTGGCGAGTGGTGTGATCAAAAATCTATGAACCACGCGTTGCGGTGCGGAGCTGGAAGCGTGTCGATGGTGGCGCCGCCCGAGCGAGTGATTTTATCGAAGCCAGGTTCGTCGATGCGACACTTGTCGCTGTAATCGAAACGGCCGCTCAAAAGCGGAGCAGTTGCACAAATGTCCATGTGACGTTCTAGATGAACGGCGCTTCATGGCGTGCGCCGTGCAAAGGCGGCGCTTTTCCTGTGGGTGAAAGCCCCACCCGGCAACCGCTCCAGCCGGAAGCAACCGGAGCAATCGTGGAGGTAACGAAGCGGTTGAAGCCTTCGGTGAAGCATGTCACGAAATACGGTGACAGCGCGAGTGTGCAGGCCGTAACGCGAGTGAACGCCGAGCAAGCCTCGAAAACGTCGATGCGCAGGCCGACCCGATTGCCATGTCGGGGAAGGCTGATACGGCTGGGTGTATGAGCAGGCAGGACGCCCAGTCGCTGCGCCGGGGTAGTGGCGACAGCATGTACACAAGGAAAGCGCACGCAACACGGGAAACCCCCTGGCGTGGTCAGGGATGACCAACCGGACGCCCGCGAGGGACAGGCCGGGCGCCTTGGGGTGGCGGAGAGGCCCGTATGACTGTTGAAGCCGGTGTAATGCTGGTGGAGGGAAGGGGCCTCAGTTCAAGACTGACGCAATACGTAGTGAGGACGTGGAGATTGGGCAACCTATCAACTCCGATTCGTGTTCAGAAGCTGCAGATGGCGTTACACGCGAAAGCGAAGGCAGAAGCCGGGTACCGTTTCTACGCTCTGTACGACAAGATCTATCGCGAGGATGTGCTGGCGCATGCGTACGCTCAGTGTCGCTCGAACAGGGGCGCACCGGGTGTCGATCGGCAGGACTTCGCGGAGGTCGAGGCGTATGGGGTGTCGAAGTGGCTCGGCGAACTGGCGCTTGCGCTCAGGCAGGAGACTTACCGGCCGGACCCTATCAGAAGAGTGTTTATCCCGAAGGCCAATGGCAAGCTGAGGCCTCTGGGCATCTCGACCTTGCGTGATCGGGTGTGCATGACAGCAGCGATGCTGGTGCTCGAACCGATCTTCGAAGCGGACCTTCCACCGGAGCAGTACGCTTACCGCCCGGGCCGCAATGCCCAGCAGGCAGTGATCGAGGTGGAGGAACGGTTGCATCGAGGGCAGACGGACGTCGTTGACGCCGATCTCGCGGACTACTTTGGAAGTATTCCGCACGCCGATTTGATGTTGTCGCTGGCGCGACGCATCGTTGATCGGCGTGTACTGCATCTGATCAGGATGTGGCTGGAATGCTCCGTAGAAGAAACCGATAACCGAGGCCGGAAGAAGCGTACGACGGAGGCCCGAGATAGCAGGCGTGGCATTCCGCAAGGTTCACCCATCTCACCGCTACTCGCGAATATTTATATGCGCCGGTTTGTGTTGGCATGGAAGAAGCTCGGACTTGAGCGAAGTCTTGGCAGTCGAATCGTGACCTACGCGGACGATCTGGTGATCCTGTGCAGGCGAGGCAAAGCTGAAGAAGCGTTGTCGCGACTACGCGAGATCATGAGCAAGCTGAAGCTGACGGTTAACGAGGAGAAGACCCGAATCTGCGAGGTTCCGGAAGGTGAATTCGACTTCCTGGGTTACACGTTTGGGCGGTTGTACTCTGCGACGACTGGCCAGGCCCGCATGGGCATGCGCCCGTCGAAGAAGAGTATCCGGCGCATGGTTGAGAAGGTTCATGCGTTGACCGCCGCTTCGATGACGTGGATGGACACCACGGAGCTGATTGGCAAATTGAACCGCACGCTACGCGGCTGGGCGAACTACTTCAAGGTAGGCACCGTCCGTCGCGCATATCGGGCGCTCGATAGCTACACCAGCGCGCGGTTGCGTCGGTGGTTACGTACCAAGCACAAGGTAAGACGTCGCAGGGGCGGGAGCTATCCACCCTCGCACCTCTACGGGCACTTTGGTCTCGTTCGTCTACAAGGGCCTTGGTAATGACTTGCCGTGTACGAAGGCGTGATGTCTTGTCCGAGAGCCGGATGCGGGAGATCTGCATGTCCGGTTCGATGAGCGGGTTGTGGAAACGGGGTTAAGGCAAGGATATTCGGGCACCGCCAGACGAAAGGGGCGGCAACAGACAAACCGAACCTAATGCTACCGCGCCACAACTCGACTCTACCGTAAGTTCGCGTTCAAACTATTCGCCCGAAAGCTGACGTGGCGAAATTCAATGTCGGCTCTGTAGAACGTTCATCGAACTGGTGCTCTCGGCCACAGCGGCCGGTCACGTTTGTGTAACGGCTGACCGTTGATTGGGGCAAACCGGCCATTCGAATTTTGCATCCTGATTCGAATGGCCGTCGGTACAGTCGGCTGTTTTTCCACTGTCTAATGGTCGCGCGATGCTAACCTTCGTGCGGAATTTATCGGCCCTACCCAGACTTTAGGTCGCCGAAAAAATAGGCATACTACTACAAGTCTGTCGCGGCCACGGTTGAAATCGATGCTCTATTGCGGCTCGTACCATGAGTACGTCGCCAGTGTATTCACCGGCTTGCCGATCTGCAGCGTGATATCCCGATGCGAGATCAACCCGATACTGCGCAAATCCCCTTCGTAGCGCCGCACGTCGCCGTTGTCATTGATGTATGCGACTACCGTTCCCGCTACCCCCGCAACGTTCGTGCTCGATAACGTTTGCCCCCAGATATCGAAGAACTGGCCGAGCGTGAAAGTCTTCAAGTTCGGCGTTTCGATGTGGATGATTCCCGTCGAATCGTGCGTGTGCATCTCATAGTTGCACTGCGAGAGAATGCCGACGTTCGCGGGCAACGCGAGCGACTGACCGTCGCTGACGATCGCCAGATGCGCGTGCACGTGGTACAGCTCGCTCATGCCCGACGCGCAGACCAGGCCATCGACATCGGCGCCTGTGCCGCCTGTCGACGTATTGCCATTCTGCCAGTGCGCGGAGCCGACGGTGCCACCGTATGCCAGCACCGTCTGGTTGGGATCGAAAGACGGCGGATCGGTCCAGTTGAACGTGGGGATCTGTCCGAGCGGCGAGCCGATTTCTATCGACACTTCGCCGTGCGCGGGCAGCACGAGACTGGCGGGATCGCCCGTATATTTGGTGAGCTGACCGCTGTTGTTCACGTAGATGGTGATAGGAGTCGACGTCAGTCCCGCGACATTCGTCGCCGTGAGCGGCTGGCCCCAGATCGCAAAGAACTGGCCGAGCGTGTACGATGCATTCGAGCTCACGTCCATGCGGATCTTACCCGTTTCGTCATCTGTGTGCAGCGGATACGTGCAACCCGTTTGCGCGGCCATCGTCGGCGCGACCGTGCCGATGTTCGGGGGTAGCGCGAGCGGCCTGCCGTTCAGATAGATCGACAGATGCGAGTAGGTGTAGACATTGCCGCGCGCGCCGCAATTCAGGCCGCTGACAGGCTGGCCCGTGCCGCCCGTCTGTGTCGAACCAGCGGGCCAATAGTCGTCGCCGACCTTGCTGCCGTCGACGAGCGCGGTCGCGGTCGCCAGCGTCGGCTGGCTTGTGTTCGCGCTTGGCGCGCCCGGCGAGGTGCCCGATCCACCGCCGCCTCCGCCGCCGCAACTCGCCAACATCAGAATGGCGCCAACCGTGACGATCCGTGAAAAGATGCCGTACGACATGTCGATCTCCGCCTATGTAATGTAACTAACGTGCCGTTGCACGGCATCTCGTGATTGCGCAACTGCGCGAGCGCGCGTCGCGCTTGTACTGGCCGCCCTACCGCGCGCCGCTAACGAACGCCTTGAGCCGCTGCAACAGCGCCGACAACGGACCTTCACGACGATGCGCTTGCGCAAGGCGATGCGGCATGCGCTGCAGATCGTGCCAGTCCGTTTCCAAGGAGCGCGCGTGGCCCGCTGGCGTAAACGGCCACACGGTTGCCGACGCGTGCACGGTGCGCGTCACAGCCTGCTCGTTCTCTTTCGCGCTGTCGAGGTATGCGTTGATCGCCGATGCCTCTCGCTCGGCGGCTTCCCGGGACATCGTCGCAACGAAGTCGTCCAGCCCTTCGATATGAACGCACCAAAGCTGCTCGCTCAAGACGCGCTCCTGATGAACGAAGGCTCGATCTTCGTTTTGCGGCCGCGCACGCTGCGTGTCAACCGAAGACTTCCTGAACGTAATTGCATGAGTCATGTATGGCGCACCTGCTCAAACAAAGCGTTGAGCCGTTCCTGCTTACATTGGGGGAAAAACGGGGCCTCGACCGCCGCGATAAAGCGCAATACGCGACTGCACTCAATACGCGTTCTGATGAGCAATGCCTTTGAAGATGGTCGCGAGGATGATCCGCAGATCCAAAGCGAAAGACCAGTTGCACAGGTAGTACAGATCGTGCTCAACGCGTCCTTCCATCTTTTCGATGCGATCGGTTTCGCCCCGGAATCCGTTGATCTGCGCCCAGCCCGTAATGCCTGGCTTGATCCGGTAGCGATGGATATAACCCGACACCACGTGCTGATACTGGTCGTCATGCTCCAGCGCATGCGGACGCGGCCCGACCACCGACATATCGCCGCACAGTACATTGAAGAATTGCGGCAATTCGTCGAGACTCGTCCGCCGCAAAAAGGCGCCGACGCACGTAATACGCGGATCATCGCGTTTCGCCTGCTCGAGCACACCCGTCTTTTGCTGATGCAGGCGCATCGTACGGAACTTGTAGATCGTGAACACGCGGCCATCTGCGCCCTTGCGCTGCTGCTTGAAGAACACGGGCCCCCGCGAACTCAGCTTCACGGCGATCGCGCAGCCGAGAAGAATCGGCGAAATGGCGAGCAACGCGCAAAGCGCGAAAAGGCGGTCGAACAGATCCTTCTTGACCATTGCGTTCGGCGGGAGCGGCGACGCGGCGAGATTGATCGTCGGCTGATCCAGCACACTCGTCACGCTTCCTTCGAATAGCGCAAGCGCGCGCACATCCGGCATGAACCGTATGTTGATCAGGTCATTGCGAAACTCGTCGACGAGCTTCAGGATCGCGCGCTCTTCCGTCAATGGCAACGCTAGCCATACTTCGCCGATGTTCTGCTCGCGCACGTATCGAGCAAATGCCTTGTGCTCGGAGAAGGTCGGCACGCGCGACGCTGGTTTGGAATCCGGCCGCAGATTGTAGATCGCCCACGGCCGGAAACCGGATGCGGGTGCACCCTCCATCTTGTGAATGATGTCGTTGTAGTGGTCTCCACACGCAGCAATCGCAACAGGCTGCAAATCCATTCCGGCGTGGCGAGCGCGTCCAATCACACTATGCAGTACGAGACGGCTCGCAATGAGCGCGCTACCTGAAATGGCCGTCCAGTAAACGAACCACAGGCGCGACACAACATCGATCCGGTGCAGCGAGAACATCAAGGCCATTGCGCATCCCTGCACGATCAGCCAGCCCAATGCCACTTGCCCCGTCAATACCCGTTTCGAACGCCCACGCCACGATTCATATACGCCCAGCGTGGGAAATATGGCGAGCGAGAACGCCGCCGCAAACGCGACGAACGCGAGATAGAACCCCCGCTGCGAAACGTCGTCGAAGCGGATTTGCGACGCCACGAGCGCACCCGTCACGATCAACGCGACGTCGAATAGCCGCGCCAGCAGACCTGTCAATGCACGCATCACAACACCCCTTTCAGCAAGCACATGTTCACCACGGCTGCTCAATTGCAGCGGCCGTACTCGTCATCGAACCGCACGATGTCATCCTCGCCGAGATACGCGCCGGATTGCACCTCGATGATCTGCAGCGGCACATGGCCGGGGTTCTCGAGACGATGCTGCACGCCGATCGGAATATAGGTCGACTGGTTCTCGGTCAGCAGGAACTGCTCGTCGTCGCGCGTGACGAGCGCGGTGCCACATACGACGATCCAGTGCTCCGCGCGATGGTGATGCATCTGCAACGACAGCCGCCCGCCTGGACTCACGACGATGCGCTTGACCTGAAAGCGCTCGCCGTGATCGATGGAGTCGTAAAAGCCCCATGGGCGCCGCACTTTTCGATGGTTGTCGGCTTCCGGCGACTTCGTCTGCCGGATACGCGACACCAGCCCCCTGACGTCCTGCACATGCGATCGATCCGCGACGAGCACGGCATCGTCCGTTTCGACGACGACGAGATCGCTCGTGCCCACGCACGCGACGAGCCTGCCGCCCTGCGAGCGAGCATAAGTACTCGTTGCGCCTTCCATCAGCACACGGCCGTTCGCCACATTGCCGAACTCATCCTTGTCCATTGCCTGCCACACGGCATCCCATGAACCGAGATCGGACCAGCCGGCTTCGAGCGGCACCACGACAGCCGTGAAGGGCGACTTGGGCTTGCCGAGTTGCTCCATCACCGCGTAGTCGATCGAATCGGACGGACAGCGCTCGAATGCATCGGCGCCCGGCGCGATATGACCGTCGTCCCGTTTGGCGTTCGCGTGGGCCTGCATGCACGCGGCGTGCATGTCCGGCTGGAATACTTTCAGCGCGGCAAGCCATACAGAAGCGCGCACCACGAACATCCCGCTGTTCCACCAGTAGCCGCCCGATGCAACGTATTGCGCGGCCAATTCGGCAGCAGGCTTTTCGACGAAGCGGTCGATACGATGCGCGCCATCCGGCAATTGCGCGCCGAGACGGATATAGCCGAAGCCTGTGTCGGCACTCGTCGGCGGGACGCCCAGCGTAGCGATCTCGCTGGCCTCTGCGTGAAGCGCCGCGAGTTCGATGGCACGATGCAATGCGGGCACGTCCGCAATCGCGTGGTCCGCGGGCATCGCGACGAGAATAGGGTCGTCGCCGTCCGCACAGGCAGCCAGCGCGGCCAGCGTCAACGCGGGCGCCGTATCGCGTCGCGCCGGCTCGACGACGACGCACGGCTTCACGCCACACTCTCGCGCCTGCTCGGACGTCGCGTAGAAATGCTCAGCACCGCAGACGATCACAGGTACCGCTGCAACGTCCCACGTTTTCGTGAAGCCGTCCATGCGCTTCATCGTGGCCTGTAGCAGCGATTGATCGCCGACCACATCGATCAGCTGTTTCGGATATTGCTCACGCGATACGGGCCAGAGCCGCGTGCCCGATCCGCCTGCGAGAATAACCTGCACGAGCCGTCGACAACCGGTTGCCGTTTCGGCAACGGCGACGTTCTGTTGTTCGGCATGCGTGATTCGTGTGTCCACTTCAATCTCCCTGGTATTGAAGTCTGGAAGTCCGGTCCTCAGCGCCCATGACTGTCCGGGCGACGTCGATATGACCCAACCACCGGCTTTTTATCTACACACCTTGCGCGCGAATGTAACGGGTGTTGACGCGGGATTGTGATGGCCGCAGATCGCACCGGCCGCGAATGGAAGGCGGCTCATATGAGAGCGCCCGTCTCGCGTCGTGCTCGCGCAACCTTGCAAGATGAATGAAAGATCGAAGTTCCGGCGACGGCGTATTGAACGACTCGCAGCCAGCGTATTCAACTCGACCTGAGATGGATGATAGACACGTTACGCAGCGACACAGCATCTCTGGCGCGAACGGTTGATGTTATGGCCTGTCACGCTGAGCCTTTCGGATAATGGCTAATATCTGGCGGCTTTATCTTTTTTTGAAAAGCGATTCGAGCTTGGAAATTAAGGGGTAGTCGTGTTAGGTTGTGTATAGAAAGTGTCCCTTTAGTTATTCCGGTTTGGCACGGCATCTGCAACCGTTAGTCTCGGGATCCGGGAACACCACACATCAATAGCAAGTCGCAATTCCATTCTGGCGAGTGATCGGCATACCCGATCGCTCGCCGCGCGCAATGTCGGATCGAATCGCATCCACCATTGACATGCGCCACTTCCACCAGCGGACGTGCAACTCTATTCTTCACGAGAGTCGAAATGGCTTACATATCGGTATTGGCGCTATTCCTGACTGTTACCAATCTGATTCCGCTTAGCGCAGTGGGATTTTTGCCGATCATCTTCTGCGCCTGGCGATTTTTCGGCAGAAGCTACCCGTCTTTTATTGCGCCGCTGACGGCACTGACGCTATTCGCGCTCGTATCGACACTGCTCTACGACCCTCACTCTCTGACCGAATTCGATTTTTATCGACGCGACGGTAATTTCTTCATTGCCTATGCGCCCATTTTTGCCGGTTGTCTGTACGCGCATCGCTGGGACATGAACAAGCTGCTTCGCGCGTTCTTCGTGTTTGCGATTGTCATCAATATTCCGCCTTACGCGCTCTATCTTGCACAGAACGGATTGCTCAGCATTTTCAAGCATCCCGACGACAGTTTCGGCAGCTTCTTCATTGCCCGCAATGCGGCAGGCGGCTTTCTCGCGATGCTGTTCTGCCTTGGCGTGGCCTGCTATCTCCAGCGGCGCAGCAAGATCATGCTCGCGCTGATCGCGCTCAACGGACTGATGCTCTTCTCGACGTATAGCCGCGGCTCGCTGCTGGGCGCCCTTGCTGTGCTCCCGTATCTGTACTTCGGACGCAAACGCGTGCTTCTCGCGTCGCTGATCTCGTGCCTCGTCGTGGCGTCCCTTGCGATGGCGATGTATCACACACGCTCCACGGTCGACTACATGGGTTACACCTTCAGCATCCAGAACCAGGACGCCAAGACCGCGAATCTGGACATCCGCTATGAATGGCTCTGGCCAAGAGCGCTCGCCTATTTCCGCCAAAGCCCGATCGTGGGCATGGGATTCGGTTCATTCGACGACCAGATACGCAACGTCGTGTCGTATTTCGGCGTGCTGGGCGTGCCTTCCGACATCATCGTCGAACATAGTGATTCGCACGCGCACAACTCGTATCTGAACTTTCTTGCTGAGCTTGGCGTGGTGGGCCTCGCGCTGATGCTGGGTTTCTACTGGAAGCTCGTCAAATGGAGCCAGGATGGCGCCGCACGCAGCGCATTGGTCGAGCGTGGGCGGAACTTTGCGGCATTCCGCTTCGTCGAGATTTCATCCGTGTGTCTGCTCGTCATGGCCGCGACCGAACATCGGCTGGTCTCGCCGTCAAATGTTCTGATTCTTTCTCTCGTGATTTCGCTGCTGCTCGCGTCGCGACCTGTGCGCGTGGTGAATCGTGAATATGGACGGGCCCGTGTTCCGAACGCGCAGCCCCCGTATCGACACCGCGGACAAGCTTATCCAACGGCAACCGGGCGCAGTGTCCCGGGCTCCTGAACCAGACAAAACAGAACGAATAGCCCGATATGTGGACTGTCCTTTCCAACGTCGGCGATGCCGCCGTCACGCTGCCCGTGGCCATTGTGTGCGCAATCTGGATTGCAATGAGCGATGTGAGGCTCGCGTTACGCTGGGCGCTCGCGCTGAGCTGCGGCATGCTGCTGGTCGGCGCGAGCAAGATCCTGTATTACACATGGGGCGTTGCGCTGCCGTTGGCGCACTTTCGCGTCATCAGCGGCCATACGATGCTATCGACGGCTGTGTGGGTCGTCGTGCTCGCGCTGCAATTGAGATGGTGGCGGTTGCCTGCTTATCCGGGCATCAACGCAGGCATCGCCGCTGGACTGCTTTTGGGCGCCCTGACAGGGGCTTCGCGCGTGCATGGACATTCGCACTCGATCGCCGAAGTCTGCGTGGGTTGGGTAGTCGGCGCGGCCGCCGCTGCGGCGTTCCTGCGGACGGCGCTTCGCGTCGAATTTCGAGGGGTACGGCCTATCGGGTCGACGATTTGCCTGCTAGCCGTGTCGACATTGACCTATGGGCACACGGCGCCGTTCCAGGATCTCATCAAGGAGAACTCGGCGGCGCTCAGAGAAAATACGCCGGCGCTCGTATGCGCGCTTTCACACGCGCGACCGGGGGAACACGGCTAAGCACCCCCGCGAGCGGTTCAGACGAGCAGATGCCGCTCGCGCTCTTCGTCCGTCAATGACACTTCATCTTCGACGGCGTACGCATGCGCAGGATCGATGAGACTATCCGGCAGCCGGTCTTCGATGAATGACGTCAACGCCGTCTTGAACCGCTCCGACGAAAAGCGTTCCGCGTTCTTGCGGCACTGACGCGCATCGAACAGACGGGAGTACTTTTCGAACCTGTCCACGGCTTCCAGCAGCGATTCAGCCGTCTGCTCCTGGAAGAACACCCCCGTGGGCGGTTCGCGCGGCAAGCCGAGCACCGACTCCAACGCTCCGCCCCGCCCAAATGCGACGACAGGTGTCCCGCACGCCTGCGCTTCGACGACCGAAATGCCGAAATCTTCTTCCGCCGCGAACACGAAGGCACGTGCGCGCTGCAGATGATCGACCAGCACGTCGAACGGCTGATGACCGAGAATCGTGACATTATCCCCCGCGGCAGCCTTGACCTTCTTCATATCCGGCCCATCGCCGATCACGACCAGTCTGCGCTCCGGCGTTTGCGAGAACGCCTTGACGATCAGATCGATGCGCTTATACGGAACCATGCGGGACGCCGTAACGTAGAAGTTCTCCTTGCCCTCTCGAATCGGCATATGGCTGAGATCGACGGGCGGGTAAATAACCGTCGCATCGCGCTGATAGGCCTTCCTGATCCGACGTGCAATGAACTTTGAATTGGCAAGAAGATGATCGACGCCATTCGCGGAGCGCGAATCCCAGCCGCGAATGTAGTGCAGCAGCACGCGGGCCATCGCCGATTTGACGCCCGCCGTCAGACGCGACTCTCTCAGGTACTGATGCTGAAGATCCCACGCGTAGCGTATCGGCGAATGCACATAGCTGACGTGCAGCTGGTTCGGCCCTGTCAGCACGCCTTTCGCTACCGCATGCGAACTGGAAATGACGAGGTCGTAGGCTGACAGGTCGAGCTGTTCGATCGCAATCGGCATCAAGGGCAGATACGCCCGGTAGCGTTTGCGCGCGAACGGCAAGCGCTGGATGAACGATGTGCGGACCGGCTTGCCTTTTATGCATGCGCGGTCCTCCATGAAATCGACCAACGAAAACAGGTCCGCATTCGGGAAGCACTCGATAATGTTCTGCAATACCTTCTCAGCACCACCCGATACCACCAACCAGTCATGAACAATGGCAACTTTCAACGCGACCTCCTTGTGCTTGTCGAGTCCGTCCGTACTTTCCCGGTCTTTTCAATCCGCTTCGTCCAGAAACAAGGCCTCACTCAATCCTCCTTGCCCGCGCCAGCCTGACCGCGTGTTCCCCACGCGACTCGCGCCATCGCGATCGCACGCCCGGCGCCCGGCACGAGGGTGATCAATTCCAGTCGAACCATGATGGTCAGCAGCATCGCCGACAGCGAAAGCTCGCCGATCACGCGAGCGAATGCCATGCCCTCCGCGCCGTATCGCGGGGCGAGATAGAGCGCCGCTAGCAGATTCGCGACGCCGGAAGCGGCGCCTGCCATAGCCAGCAAGCGATCTTTTTTGCGCGGCACGAACACATAGAACGCAGCGAATTCGTTGAAGGCCGCGAACGGAAACATCCATGCGAAGCACTGCAGCACATGCCCGCTCGGCGTAAACGCCGCCCCGAGAATCAATGGAAGAACGATGGGGGACAACGTCAACGCGCCGCAAAACACCAGCAGGCCGTAGCCCAGCATCAGCGTCGCGCCTCGCCGCGTGGTCGCGTGCGCGCCCGCCTTATCCCCCTGTGCAAGCTGGCGCGAGATGGTCGGAATGAACACTTGCGAGGCGGGCCCCATCAGGCTCAGCCCGATCGTCGCAAAGCGTTCCGCAGCGCCGAAATAGCCCACTTGGGCCGGCGTGGAGAGCAGCGTCAGCAGATACGTCGACGATGCAGTGAGCACGACCGAACCCGACGAATAGCAGAACAGCATCGTCGAGCCTTTTACGAGCGACGCGATGCCGGAAAACGAAAGATGCGGCCGCCCCAGCTGATACGTCGCCAGTCCATAGGAAATGGCCAGAGACAGCACGCCCGCCGTCAACAGACTACCGACGACCCAAACCGAGTCCGCCGGCCCTCTCACGAGGCACAGCACGAGCGCCAGACTCACCGCAAAGCCGAATACCTCGATCATGATCGGCGTGCGGAAATGGTGACGCCCTTGATAGAGCCAGCCCAGATTCAATGCCGACACCACGCCCAGCGTGGTTGCCAGCAAACCGATCAGCGGTCGCTCGGACAATGTCGGCGAACAAAAGGTCGCAACGACGCCGATGCAAGCGCCCAGCGCGCACAATGCAAGGCGCGCGCTCGTATGCAACGAGTAAATGGCGTTGCATTCGCCGTTGTTCTGAGCCTTCGATATTTCGCGCATGCCGACGAACGTGAAGCCGTAGCTCGCCAGCATCCAGATGACGTTCATCAGCGACATCGCCGCGAGAACACGTCCGTATTCGGCGACGCCAAGCACGCGCCCATAGAAAGGCACGACGATGATGAGGTACACGTACCTCATCAGATATCCGCCATAGACGAATGCTATGACGTTAGCGCTCTTCTTACCATCCATTCCCACCTCTCCTGTATCGGCGACGCTGCACGGCTATTGCTCGACCGTGCCGCGTCGCGCAAGCGGGTTGGTGATGTATCGGACCACGAAGTCTGAAAGAGGTGAGTACGGCAACAGACAGAGACTCGACAGAAAGAGCGTGCCGGCCTTCTTTTTCAGGCTCCAGAAAGGGTTGGCGACGATCGTGTGCATATAGGCGCGCGAATCGTTCAGCATCCAGCGCCACCGCGCGCCGAGCGACGCATGATAGAGACTCGATCCGAAGTACGCTTTCTCATGCGCGAAATCATGGAATGCAGGCGGAAGTTCGAGATTCATCCGCTCCTTCACGATTTCACGCAGCGTGACCCAGCGCTCCTTGAACGCCTTCGGCGCCTTCTTGATCTGCTCCGAGTTCGCAAACGACACGCTCGGGGTAGCAGAATGATGGACCCGATAGGCACCGAGCGATTGCGGTATCGTCGCGACGGCACCGATCAGCGCGGCCCCGTAGATCGCATAGAAGTCCGCGCCATAGCGATTGATGCCGCCTTCCGGCACCGGAAAGACCGCTTTCAGCGCGCTCACGCTATACGCATTGCCCGACGCCGGCGGCGACGGATAGAGCCAGCCTTCTCTCAGCAAACGGCCGCAGTCGGCGGGCGGCTCCGAGTGCGGAACGTAGGCGCCCGTCTGCTTGCCCGACTCGTCGATCACGTCGAGACGAAACTGCACTTTCGCCGGATCCTCTTCTTCGAACTTGCGCATGACCTCCGACACCGCGGGGGGATACAGCACATCGTCGGAATCGAGGAAGATCACGTAGTCGGTGCCGGCGAGTTCGACGCCGAGGTTGTATGCGGACACCTGTCCACCGTTTTCCTTGAAAACCGTGGAGATACGCGAACCGTATTGCTCGATCACGGCTCGCGAACCGTCCGTCGACCCATCGTCGATGACGATCACTCGCGTTCCGGGATGGTCCTGCGCCAACGAAGAATCGATCGTCTCGGCGATAAAACGTTCATAGTTGTAGTTGCATATGACGATGGCGATCTGTTTCATAGAGCCTCGATACGATGAATTGAGTCAGTGAGCGGGCAACTGAATCCGCTTGCGAAATTGGGCGTACGGGTCTGCCGAATGCAAAAAGAACTCGTCTCTCTCAAGCCGATTTCCCCTGATTCGCCCGCACGACGAGATAGGCAAGATGTCTGGGTAGCTTTCTGCCGGCGCCATTGACGTTGTCCGGCACGCGAAACCGTATGTTCATGACGTCGCTATTCCAGTTCAGTGCGGCGTCTTCCTTCGGAGCGGCAGCGCCTGTCAACGCATCGATGAAGAGCACTTGCGTGCCACCCGACTGCGGTGCAATGCCTGCTGCTTCCACGGTGCGCCAACCGGATGGCGCGCTCACCTGGATCACCATGTCCTTGTCCGACAGCAAACCGGAGCCCGACACTTCCGGACCGAATCGAAGCGGCTCTGGAAGGGACGCAAGCGCGCCGGGAATCGTCTGGTTGAGTACGATCAGACTTTGGCCCGACACATTGAAGGTGCGCGCGGGCGGGCCGCGATGCGTGAGCCGGAATGGCTCATAGCCGTCCCAGTGATAGACCATCGACAGATACTTGTCTGGATCGTCCCAATTGCGCGCCAGCGCCCATACCGCGAACTCGAAGAAGTAGCGAGACAAGTAGTGCTCGTCGAGCATGTATCTGTCGCCAATCTCCGTTTGCCACAACCCGCGCGCCGGCCCCTGTTTGACGTATCGTTCATACAGACGGTCGAGATCTGCAACGGGCAGGTAATGCGTATCGAGGTAGTCCACCCAATCGGCCATTCGCTCGTTCAAACGCGGGCTCCGGTAATCGAGCCACTTGTCGAGATTGTCGAGACCGCCCTGATCCGGCCATCCGCCATAGACGACATAGGCGCCATAGCGTCGAATGATGCGGGCAGCCGGAATATGAATTCGTTCGACATAGTCCTGCATCGCGCGGTCATAAGGTCCGGACTGGTGCTCGTTTTTGTTGAAGTTCGGGCCGTGCCAGAAAGTGGCTTGCGGCAATCCGCCTGACAGACGCCCCGCCGCTTCATTCCAGATCTGGAAATGGCGCACGCCATACGGCGAGCCCGAGTACTTGCGAACCACCGCGTCCACATAACGCTCCCATGCATCGACATCTTCGGGCGCTGATTTCGTGTCGCCGGGAACACTCGCATTCCACTTCGGCGTATAGCCGAGAAACAACAAGGACCGGATTCCATTCTGGTTATTACGCAATACGACCGAGGGCAGATCGCTGTCATAGCGATTGCCTGTCTTGTCGACGCGCATCGGTTGCGTCGGCGCATCCGGCTGTCCGGGCCCAACCGACCCGCGCCCCCAGCTGATGCCCATCTTGTGCCACATCTCGATGTCGGCAGCCGAGCCTGGCCAGCCATTCGTTCCGATCATGTCGACAATCCTGCGAGGTGTGCGATTGCCGACCGGACCGGACGCGGCCGCTGCGACCGCATGCATAGGTCGCAAGCCCGCGCACGCGAGCGCCGCGAATGTTGCGAGTACACGTCGTCTGAATGGCCGGTAACTGATTCGATCCACAGGCTGTCCCATTCGTTGCTCAGCCGGCCGACACACGTGCTGCGAGTTCCGGAAGAGGCTCGCTCTCCTTGCCGTACAACACGTCGAGCAGCCTCTTTGCCGAGCGATCCCAGCGGTATTCCCGCGCATGTGCCATGCCTTTCACCCTGTACCGTTGCCTTATCGCGCCGTCGCTCATCATCAGCGAGATCTTTTCGGCAACGTCTTGCGCGGACATCGCATCGCAGTACATCGCCGCGTCTCCGCACGCTTCGGGAATCGAGGTGCGCGACGAAGCGACGACTGGGCATCCGCAATACATGGCCTCGAGCGGCGGCAATCCAAAGCCTTCATAAAGCGACGGGAAAACCAGGCAGCCCGCGCGTTGATAGAGCGCCTTCAACTCGCTGTCCGACACGAATCCCGCCCAAATCACCTGCTTTGAACGCGACATCGCCTCGATGTCTTCATTAGCAAAAATGCGCGAGTTCTTTCCGCCGACGATCACGAATCTCACATTGCGCAAATGGCTCAAGCCCGAGATCGCTTCCAGCACGCGCTGCAGATTCTTGCGCGGATCGAGGCTCCCGACGATCACGCAGTACGTGTCTTCCCTGAGCTGCAGCCGATCAATAACGCCGTAATCCGGCACGACGCGATCGAGATGATCGGCGCCGGGCTGGATCACGGCGATGCGCGACTCGTCGATCTTCAGGTGATGGCTGATGCGTCGCTTCGAAAACGCGGATACCGTCAGCACGAATGGTTCCATTCTTGGCAGGATCGAGAAGCACAGCCGATACCACAGCAGGAACTTCTTCGAAAAACCATTCGGCGCGTCATAAACGGCCATGTCGTGGACCATTACCACCTGCCTGCGCTTGAGGATCGGATTCGTGTTGCACAGATTGACGAGCGTCCGGCCTCTTGCCGCGAGCGGCAGCGTGATCTGTTCCCATAGCGTGCCGCGCAGCCACGGAAAGCGCCGCTGCCGCTTGAGCGACGCACCGGGCTCCATCGCGTTGTGCGGCACGAAGATCTCCAGTTCGTTGCCCGGTTCTTCACGCATTTGCATTGCTCTCGTGAGTTCATATGCGACCCGTTGCACGCCCGTTACAGGCTGCGATGTGAACTTTCCATTAATCGCGAATGCCATCGTTCTCCGCCTCACGAAGTTGTGCCGTTTGCAGTGATTGCGTAGTGACATGCCGCCATCAGGCAGCTGTCTCGACTTCGCCGAAGTCGCTCGCATAGTTCGTCGCGTAGCCGTAATTGCGCGTGCTACGACGCAGCGGAATGCCGTTGAAGACAGCGCCTGCGACACGTCCACCTGCGCGCTCGATCTTCTTGATCGTGTCGGCAATCTCCTCCTCGGTCTGCATGCCCGAACGCAGCACGAGCAGCGATGCGCCCGTTTCGTTCGCAATGATCGAAGCGTCCGTCACGGCGAGGAACGGCGGTGTGTCGACGATCACCAGATCGAAGTGATTGCTCAAGCGCTGCAATACTTCCCTGAAGCGAGGCCGCGTAAGCAATGCCGCCGGGTTCTCCGGACGCGCCCCGCAAGACATGAAAGTCACGCCCTCGATGCCGACTTGCCGCAACACATCGCGCAGCGGCATCCGCTCGGCAAGCACTTCGGAAAGGCCGCCGCGATTGCTCTGGCTGAAGAATGCGGCGAGATGGCCACGGCGCATGTCGCCGTCGATCAATGCGACCCGCGCTCCTGCCTCCGCGTGCAGCGTCGCGAGATTCGCCGCGACGAAGCTCTTGCCCGCCGATGTGGTCGGCCCCGTCACCATCACGATGTTGTTGCGCGTATGCGCAAGGTCACGCGCCATTGCGGTGCGGACTTCGCGCAGCGCTTCGACGGATGCGTCATGCGGGAAGCGTTCGGCAAGAATCTTGTTGCCCGAAGTACCGAACGAAGGATCGATCTTTTCGCCCGTTGCCGCCTCGCTTCCCTCGGCACCACGCTGCATCTGCAGCGCGCCGCGTCCGCCCGCGCCCGGCAACGGTTTGCGCGCGGCCGCCGGCAGGCCCCGATCGAGCAACGATTGCTGATGACTGAACAGCACTTCACCGACGACAGGCACACTCAGACGACGCTCGACATAGCGCGGATCCGTTACGCCGACCAGCACATGGCGGCGCATGAAAACGATGAATACGCCCGCCACGAGACCGAGCACGAAGCCCCCCGGCAGGACGATTAGAGGATTGGGCTTGACGGGGCGATGCGGCCGCACCGCTGTATCGAGAATGTGCGCACCGCCCGTCGTGCTCGCACGACGCACCGTCAATTGCTCGGCCTTCTGCACCATGCCCATGTAGACCGTCTCAGCAACCTTCTGCGCACGAATCAGGTCGACGCTCTCACGCTCGGACGCAGGCATGCCCTGGAAGCGCCCGTCGAACTCGGCTTTCGTCTTCTTCAATTGCGCGAGCTGCGTGTCGACGCTTTGAATCCAGCGGCTTCCAGGCGCGTACTTTTCCAGCAATTGCGTGCGTTGCAGTTCCAGACTGGCAATCTGCCGGTCGAGATCGAGGCCACCTTGCAGATAGGATTGCGCCTCGGTTGTCGGCTGCATCGAATTGGAATTCGCACGGAAGCTCTTGAGTGCTTCTTCCGATTTACGCAGGTCGGCAAGCAGGCGCGGCAACTCGCCCTTGATGAAATTCAGTGTCTGCGTGTCGTTCAACTGACGGCCGGCGATCGCTGCCGCAAGGTACTGCTGCCCCAGCGCGTTCGCGACTTCAGCGGCCTTTGAAGGACTCTTGTCCGCGTATTCGATCTGGATGAGGCCGGAGTCCTTCACCTTGTCCGTGATCTTCACGACATCCATGAAGCGTTTGGTCGCATCCACCGAGTTCCAGCGGGTCACCTCGAAGTGCGTGCCTGCCCGTGCGGCGAGCTGATTGACCAGCATCGAAATGCCGTTGCCTTCGGCTGGCTTGCCGACCGTGCCCTTGACCAGAAATTCGCCCGACGGACCCAGCAGTTCATACGCGCCCTCGCCGAGCGCAATGAGACTCAGCTTCTCTTCCTCGAGATTCTGCGGAACGTTCAGGTAAGCGACCTTGACGACCTCGCCACCCCATGCAAACGACTTCAGACCGAGCCATGCGCCATTCGGCTCGCCTGGCGTCGAGAACTTGTCCGCAATGTCGCCGATGATCGGGATGCGCCGCGGCTTGATCGAAACGTCGAAGCGATATCGGTCGATCACGGGGTCGAGCACCGTACGGCTACGCATGACACCCATTTCCGTGCTGGGCGACGGCGCGGGCGGCGGCAGTGCCTCCTGAGTCTGTAGCGCGAGGCCGAGCGCATTGGGCTCGGGCGGATCGACACGCACGAGCACATCTGCCGAATACACGGGCGTTGCAATGAGCTGATAAGCGACGGCGAGCAGAAACACCGCGACGGTGGCCGCCACGATTTCCCAGATGTGGTCCCGCATCAGGTCGAGCATCTCTCGAGCGGTGAGCTGCCCGCGCTCAACCTCTGGTGCAACAGGAAGCGAGTTCGAGGGGTAATAATCCACGGGAATTATCCTTTGATATGCGGTTGTCGAGCAGGCTGCGAAGCACGTGACTCCACGGCCCGATGGCGGCCTGAAGCCGCCTGACGGGGCGTGACAGAAGCTCGATCAGCCGTGCTCGGGCCGATGATGAGTTACGGGTACGGCTGGCCGACTAGCAATGACGGCAACCGCCGGCAAATGACGGGGAGTGAGATAACCGAAACCCCCGATGCCGTATCGGGAATTCAGGATGAGAAGAGCAAGATGCCTGTGTGTTCACTCATGCGTATCCCCTTTTCCGGCACTGGCGGCACTGGCATTTGCGAAAAGCCCGTCGTGTCTGCGCTGATGCGAAGACCTGTTGGCGTGCCCAACGACAAGCTTCGATCCTCACAACCGCGTGAGGCGAGTGGCATGTCGTGCACGCTCTCGACGGGAGCAATTCGCCTGGAAAGAGCGTTTGAAATAGCTTCAGACTGATTACATGAATTGGCTTTCGATCCGCGAAATCGCCATTCCATTGATGTTGCGTTGAAGCATAGACGCACAGAATTCGAATTAGTACAAACCCGGCCTAAATTCGGGTGCTAATGGCCGATATCGTGGAACACGTTACATCGACGGCTGACGAGAGAAAGAATTGTTGCGATCCGAAATTCGTGTAACAGAGTGATACCCGACGCGGAAAATCGCGTAACACAACGGTAGTGACAGGATGCGGTTACGGCGATTCGCTTACGAAATCATTTCACATTCTGCGACCCTTATATGGCAAGCCTTTCCGCTGAATGAACCGGCTTTGACTCAACAAAATCGGACACTTTCTCTCAGAAAATCTTTCCGTGACCAGAAGAAACACCTCGAACCGTAAGTGCACATTTAAGTAAGAATTTCCCACATCCGAACGATTTCGCCACATCAATCGCGCCAATCGGACAGGTGTCGCATGGCTCATTTCTCTAATGTATTCTGATTTGGGTCGAATTGTTGTGTATTAATTGGGAGAGCTAACGGTGAATTGGATTTATCAATCGCATCCGTTGTGTGCCGATGAACGGCTCGAGAAATCGAAGTTTGAAAAGCATATTGGTCTGCTGATCGCGCCGCATTGCTCGATGGCGGCTGCGGGCGCGGTTGGCGACGCCTTTTGCCTTGCCAACAAGCTCGAAGCGGAAGTCGGCACCGAGCCGCCGCCGTACCGCTTCTCAGTGCTGTCTGAGACGGGCGGGTTCGTCACGGGCGGCGCCAGCTTTCCGATCTGGACGCAGAAGCTCGAACGATTTCAGCTGGCTGACTTCCACGCCTTCTTCGTTGCTTGCAGCGCCGATCCGATGCCCGAGTCGAGCGAGCAACTCGTCTCCTGGCTGTCGCGCCAGGGACCGGGCACGCCGCCCTGCATGCGGCAGAAAACTGATCTGTCGAGCGGCCCGGCGCAGTCCGCCGTGCCCGTGTTCGTGCTGGACGACGGTCTTTCGGAGATGCGACCCGCCGGTGCGACGGCGACTGAAATGGCCCTCGTGCAGATCGAGCGCGACCTCAACGCGGAGACGGCACGCCGGATCGCGCATACGCTGCAGCCGCAAGTACGTCAGCGCATGCGGCCCGACGCCGATGATCCGGGCGTCGCGACGACGTCCGAGAAAATCCGCGAGTCCGCGCACTGGATCAGAGAAAACTATAGCAAGCCCATTTCCGTCAGCCAGGCTGCCGAGTCCGCGGCGATGAGCAAGCGCAACTTTCAGCGCCGTTTCAAGGTCGAGTTCGGCATGACCCCGCTCGAATACCTGCTGCGCACGCGCTTCGAAGTCGTCTGCTCGATGCTGATGGACACCGAGCTTCCGATCGACAAGATTGCAAGGCGTTGCGGCATGGGCGACGGCAACCGGCTAGGACGCATCTTCAAGGTGCGTTATGGCATGTCGCCCACAACCTTTCGCGCGTTGCGCCATCTCGGCAACGGCAATCACACTCAAACGCCGACGGCAGCGACGGCTGATCATGCCATCGAATCGACCGCAACGACGGATCCGCTAATGAAGCCTGTTTTCTAGCAGGGCACAGGGAGCGCAAAAAAAATGCCAATAACCGAGTATGCGCAGGCCCGTGAAGAGATGACCGCGTCTGCCATGAGAAAGGAGACGCTCGCATCGTCCGAAAAAGTCGAGGCGCGCCCGCTGCTGCATGACCATGCTTTGGGAGATCCGATTCCATCGCAGTCAGCGACCCGGAGAATGAAAGAGAAGGCGAAGTCGATATTGCCCGATAGGCTATTCCTGTGCCTGTTGCACCGGAAATGTATCGGGCGATATCCGCGGCTCGCTCGTCCCGCGACTTTCAACGAGAAGATCCTGCAACGCAATCTTCGTCCGGACCCGCGCTACGTACGCTTGACCGATAAGCTCGAAGTTCGGGAATATGTTGCCGCAAAGCTCGGCGAAGATCATCTCGTTCCGCTGATCGCCGCGCCTGATGTGTTCACGCGTGCGGTCTTCGACAGTCTGCCCGATGCGTTCGTGATGAAGGCGAATCACGGCAGCACGTTCGTCGAAATCGTGCGGAACAAGTCGGAGACCACGTTCGAAAGGCTGCAGGAGCTGTCCGAACGGTGGCTATCGACGTCGTTCTATTGGGTTGCACGCGAACGGCACTACAGGAGAATCAAGCCGCGTATCTTCTTCGAGCAGCTTCTTCTGGACCGCCGAGGGCGCGTTCCGGCTGATTTCAAGGTGCATTGCTTCGGCGGGCACGCTGGACGTCCACTCATGTACGTTCTTCTGATCACGGACCGGTTCGGCAACAACACGCATGGCGACGTGTTCGACGCGCAATGGCGGCATATGGATGTGATGATCGGCCCCTACACACGCAGTGCCGAGCCGCCGCCTCGACCTGACAATCTCGAAGCGGTGCTGAAAGCCGCGACGATCATGGCCGAAGATTTCGACTATGTTCGCGTCGATCTCTATGCCCCCGATAATCGCGTCTATTTCGGTGAATTAACGTTCACACCCGGGGCTGGCGTATTGCCCTTCACGCCCGACCACATCGATTATGAATGGGGACAACTGCTGGAGGTGAGCGCTGATCTGTGAGGCCGCGCTTCCCCGCTCGCATTCGTGGAGCGCGTGGCGCCCGCTGCGGATCAGGAATCCGCGTTGCCCGACACGAAACTCGTGAACGCGCTATACGGCGGATTGAGCGCAACACCGTTGGTCATAATGCCGTAAGTGTTGTTGCCGCTATCGAGCACGTAATACATGACCGACTGGATGTTGTGCGTCTTACGCGCCTGATAGAACTTGCCGAGCGTAGTGGTGATATAGCTGGCTCGATACGCCTGCGTCTTCTCGGGCCCCGTGTTCCATTCGGTGATGATGAACGGCACCCCATAGCGGGCCTTGCAGTACGTCGGCAGATCGAAGCCCGGCCCCGAGCCGTCGATACCGATGTTGAAGATGTCGCCGTACACTTCGTAGTTATGCCACGTCGTGATGTCCCAGCGCACTTTCGGATGACCGCCCGAGCCGTCTGGCTGCATGCCGTCCCACAGGGCGTCCGCTGCGCCAATGTCCGCGACACAGAAGTTGATGCCGCACTTTGCCGACGGTTGAACCGACTTCACGCCGTCGATCATGCCGCGCATCGCGCCGCGCATGGCGGGCCAGTTCGTGTTGTTGAAGTCGACAGCTTTGGTGCCTGCGTTGGTAAAGTCCAGGATCGTGGCGTTCTGCCGCGTCAACTCGTTTCCGCACTCGTAAAGGGTCACGCCGTATGCCTTGAGTGCATTCGCGACGGCCATCGCAGCCTGCAACCCGCGATTGTAGGCGGCTGACTCGCTGGTGAAGACGTTGCCGTTCGAGTCGTACACGCCCTGGTTGATCAGCACGAGCAGCGAAATCCCCGCCGACTGGAAAGCTTGCGCGAGCTTGCCGACGGCATTCAACTGATTCGGGTCGTCGGTGCAACCGACGCGGTAACTCGTGCAGCCCATGCCTTTCAGGATCGATACGAGCTGCACCGGGGTGTAGCTGTAGTCGTAGTGGCCGTTGACGCCATAGAACATGCCTGCCGTGGCCGCTGTAGCGATGCGCGGATCATTGCAAGGCAGCCAGCCGCCGACGTCCGTGCAGACATAGAACTGTCCGCCCGTTCCCTTGTGCCAGATCTTTCCGCCGTACCACAGCAGCAGCGACACGTTATACGTGTTGCCGACCGTCTTGCCATTCTTGTAGATGACGCCGTTCACGACGGTCCACATCGCGCCCGTCTTGTCGATGATGTACGACGCGGGGGGAATCGCCGTGCCATCGGACGACGTGCCGCCGAGGCGCGGGTCGTTACAGGCAATCCACGTCGATCCATTCCACGAATAGAACTGGCCGCCCGTCCCCTGGTGATAGATCACCCCGCCGTAGAACAGTACGAGCGCGACGTTATAGTTGTTGCCCGCTTTCACGCCGTTCCGGTAGACGGAACCACCCGATAGAGTCCATGTGGCGCCGGAGTTGTCGACGATCGATGTCGCCGACGGAATGGTCGTGCCGCTAGCCGATGCCGCCGCGCGGGCCGTGGCTTTCGCCACCGCGTCAACTGAAGCATCGGTGATATTGCCGGCGCCTCCGCCGCATGCAGTGAGGACATAACTGCCGCCGAGCGCCGTCAGGCGGCCTAGAAATTGACGTCGTTTGTTCATGGCAAGCGCATCCCTGTCGAGAAAGTTCTCGAAAAAAGTCCAAAGAGTTGACTGCTGGATTCCGGACGAGGATGGCGGCGCGAGCGAGTTCGCATTGCTCAGTAATCCTGACTGACAATGACGCTTTGTCGCCCGGTTTTCAGACCGGGAGAAGATGAATGAACCACCTGCCATGGCAGGCCCGGCAGGCTCCGACGATTCCCTAACGTGTTGCCACTACTGCCAACTGTCCTTGTGCGCTGCGCAAACGTTTCACATTTCGGGCGTGAAGGACGTCCGGCAATTTGTTCGCACATATCCTTTCGATCGGCGTAAATAATACCCAAGACATGCGGCAAATTACACCCGAAAATAACTTCATCGGACAATTAGCAGGATTCTTCCGACTATAACTTTCTGGAAAGGAAATTCGCCCTTTCGATTTTCTGTGAGTGAATTTCGCGCCGGAGTTTCGGGCAATATGACCCTATGAGGTACTTTTGTGATCCTTATTGTTCTCTGCATTGCGGGTATTGCCGTATTGGAAATCGACAAACAGGCGAGCGGTAGCGTCGCTTTTGCCGAAACGTCATAATTACCGGAACGAAAATGCGTCGCGAATTGCGCAATTTCCGTCACATGAGAATTTTTTTTCTGTATCGACCCTGAATGTATTCGACGAAATGCGATTCAGGGTGAAATGACGCCGGTAAAGCCGTCCGAAGGAACGCGGAGAAAATGCGGCAGCGCAAAACCCAAAGTTACGCGCCGCCGTTTGAATCAACTGGCACTATCCACGCGCCCAGCGCGTCATTCGTCACACGTTGCGAGCGCCAACTGTTGATGGGCGCTGCCCGTCGTCTCGCCATTGATCCATTTGAATCGGCATTGCCACGCGTCCACGCACGGTACTCGATTGGAGACTTGCCCATACACCGGCGAAACAGCTTGCCAAGGCTGTCGCCGTTGGTCAGCCCAACGCGCCGCGCTACTTTGTCCGCGGGCAACGAAGTCTCCGCGAGCAACTGACACGCACGCTCGAGCCTGACTCGCTGCAAATACTCGGATGGCGATGCGCCAATGTATGTCTGAAAGTTGCGCAGCAGTGTACGTTGGCTCATCGCGCAGGCTTCGGCAGCGTCGTTCACGCTGACGGCGCGATGACAGTTGTCCTGCAGCCACCGTGCCGCTGCGCGGATTCGATCTCCCGCAGTATTGGCCGCGTCGACGGACGGCGACAGCCATTCGCTCGAATCGACGAACGATGTGCGGCGCAGCGCTTCGTGTGCGATCGATTCGTCGAAATCCGCGCGGATCACTTCGAATGCCGCTTTGACGGCACTCCCCAGTTGCGCCCTTCGGCGGCGCGCCTGTTCGTATCCGCTGATCGGGCCATTGTCGTGGGTCCCATTCGATGTTTCGAAGCCCGTCGTGAAGAGCTTGACGCGCGCACCGCTGGCCCGCATCCGTTGCAGCCAACCGTTCAGAACAGGTGTGTCGCAGGCCGCTCTCGAGAGCGTCCCGCCGGCGACGAACACATGGGCAAATCGTTCGTCGTTCGGCTTCGGTAATTCG
This sequence comes from Paraburkholderia sp. SIMBA_054, assembly GCF_046534875.1. NCBI lineage: Bacteria > Pseudomonadati > Pseudomonadota > Betaproteobacteria > Burkholderiales > Burkholderiaceae > Paraburkholderia > Paraburkholderia sp. SIMBA_054. The sequence continues at coordinate 66,913 of NZ_JAWRXV010000044.1, forward strand.
TCTGTCGAAACGAACAGCGAGCGATCGCATTTGACATGTCCACCGCCTTCGGACACAAATCGCATTTCGTACGTTTTCGCAGTCTCGCCCGCCGCAAGCGAACACGCGCATTCGAGCGCCTCGGCGATGGCGCCGATCCCGAGCAGGTCGCACGATTCAGTGAGTACGAAAGCGATACGTTGCGTGGTTGAAGCTGCGCTAGTCTGCTGGTGTGGTATCCATTGCAAGTTGTTTCCTATGAACATGGTCGCTCCCGCGTGCTTTATGATTGGCATGCCTGCGCATGCGATGACTTCTAAGACGATTGTTATGGCGTTCGCTTGAACGCGAACGAAAAATCGACGTGCAACTGCCTTCTACCTGTGCCCGAGCCGCGGCCGCACCCGCGAGCGCATCCAGCGCCTGAGCGGCCACACTGTCCGATTGAGTTCGTGCCTGACAACAAGACTCCGCCACACATGCGCTGCGCTGAAGACGGGACGACGCGCCTGACGTTCCAGCAATCTCTTGCATCCGGGCAGATGCAACAACGAACATCCTTTGAACCAGCGAAGGTCACGGTGCGTGTTGCCTGACCAGTGACGTCCGACCACGCGGTTCGCGCCGAGATCGATGATCTGATGGCCCTCGTCGGAAAGCAGATTGAGCGCAGCGGAAATGAATGCCTCGTCCCCATTGTGATTCAACTCGTTTATAACGCGCCGATATCGCTCGAAGCATGCGTGCGCGCGCGGCACCAGTTCCTTGACGAACCCAGCGGACGCGAGCAGTACCTCACCGCCGAACCACCGCGGATTTTGAAGGCGCCCACCCGCCACCGTTTCAAGATCGTCGATGACACGACCATCGCCGTATGCCGAGAACTCCTGGTCGGAAATGTCAAATGCGCCCACACCTGTCGTCCGACAGCGCTGCAGCAGTTCTTCATTCACGGTTCGAAGTGCGAGCATGTCGGTGTCGAGCACCATCAGCAGTTCGTCTTCGTGCAGCATCGCACCCAACTGCGCCATCATGTCGAGCTTGAAATGCGCAGCATAAAAGCGGGTATTCCGCGGAAGCGTCAATTTCGACGGCGCCAGTTGCAACACATTCGGACGTGCATCGACGTCGACCTTCTCGAGGTAGCGCGACACGTCGTCAGCATCGTTCGTCGCCACCGTCAATCTCGGCAAGCCGACTGCTTTCATGCTGCGGTTGAGCGTGATGGCCTGCTCGACGTAGCAGAACGGATCGGCGCTTTTGCAATTCGGGCTTCCTGTGCTGTCGGCCTCCACGTAAACGAGCGCGCAGGGCACGACACCGATGCTCGTGCGGGCACAGCCCAATGCCGAAGGTTTCATCTGTCTGAAGGTTAGTGCGACGTCATTGCGCAGTAGTGCTGCGTCGAACATCGTCGCCTCCCGGCTAATGTTTATAGTGCGGCGTGTCGTCCTTGACCCATCGATTGAAGCGTTGCTTACGACAACTCTCCGCAACGCGCATCGATGCATGACGCATTGAAATAGCAGCATCCATGCCACTCGTGTAAATGGCATGGAATCGGAGGTTGTGAAGTTACGCGAGCAGCGTTTTGAAAATTTGTCTTGTAGAGCGTGCAAATTCGCGAAACTGAAATTGTCGCGTCGGCAAGTTTCTCGTTTGATGAGAAGGCGTTGCATTTGCCCGCAACTCTTTCTCAATTGTCCGGATGACTCGCGACAAAGCTCACAAAGGCGTTGTAGGGAAGATTCAGCGTGACGCCGTCGATCATCACGCCATACGTGGCATCACCGCTATCGAGCACGTAGTACATGGCGGACTGAATGTGCTTTGTCTTTCTCGCCTGGTAATAGCTTGCATACCGCGCGCTGATGTAATTCGCGCGATACGCCTGGCTCTTCTCCGGACCGGTGTTCCACTCGGTGAGCAGAAACGGCACGCCATAGCGCGCATTGCAGTAGGTCGGGAGATCGAACCCGGGACCTGCGCCGTCAGTGCCGATGTTGAAGATGTCGCCGTACACCTCGTAGTTATGCCACGTCGTCAGGTCCCATCGCACGGTGGGATAGCCGTTCGTGCCGTCGGGTTGTTTGCCGTCCCACAGTGCGTCGGCGGCACCGATATCGGCCACACAGAAGTTGATCCCGCATTTCGCAGCCGGCTGAGCCGACTTCACGCCATCGATCATCCCGCGCATCGCGCCACGCATGATGGGCCAGTTCGCGTTGCTGAAGTCCGCCGCCTTGGTGCCGGCGTTGGTCGAGTCGACAATGATTGCGTTATCGCGTGTCAGTTCGTTTCCGCACTCATACATCACGACGCCGTACGGCGCGAGCGCCGCCGCGACCGTCGCGCCACATGAGCGCCCGCGATTGTAGGCAACGGTTTCGCTTGCAAACAGCACGCCGTTCAGATCTCGCACGCCGATATTGACGAGCACGAACAGCGTCAGCCCCGCTGCCTGAAACGCCTGCGCGAGCAGGGTGACGGCGGTGAGTTGCACGGGATCATCCGTACATCCGACGCGATATGTCGAGCAGCCCATGTTCATCATGATCTGCACGATCTGGGCAGCCGTGTAGCGATAGTCGTAGTGGCCGTTGATGCCGTGGAAAGAGCCGCGCGGCGCGGCGACAACGATGCGAGGATCGTTGCACGGCAACCAATGATCGAGGTCCGTGCACACGTAGAACTGGCCGCCCGTCGACCGGTACCAGATCTTCCCGCCGTACCACAGCAGCAGCGCTACGTCGGAGGTCAGACCAACGTATGCGTTGTTGCGAAGGACCCTGCCATTCGAAACCGTCCACAAGGCGCCGACCTTGTCGATGATGTATGACGCTTGCGGAATCGTCGTGCCGTCGGCAGATGTGCCGCCAAGGCGCGGGTCGTTGCAGGCAAGCCAGGTCGTGCCGTTCCATCCATAGAACTGTCCGCCCGTGCCCTGGTGATACACGCCGTTGCCATACCACAGCAGCAGCGTCACGTTATAGGTATTGCCGGCCATCACACCGTTGCGATAGACCGAGCCGTTGACGAGTGTCCAGAGTGCGGCCTGATTGTCGGTGAAGGAAGCAGCGGGTGGAATGGACGTGCCGTTCGCCGACGCCAGCGTGCCGCTGTTCGATGAGTCCGTATCCGTCTGCGTCTGACTCGACGATCCCGATGCCGCGCCATTCGAAGTCGCTGAGCTTGCGCCGTTCACGGCTGTCATCGTGGTCGAGCCGGATGTCGCGCCGCTGGTCGTCGCACCGGCACTGGATCCGTGGCCCTGATCGCCGCCTGCACCCCCTCCCCCGCCGCCGCAGGCGGTCAGCACGTAGCTTCCGCTGACCGCGGTCACCAAACCGAGAAATTGACGACGTTTAACCATGACCATTCAATCCACAGCCGGGCCGTGCCCGAAAAAACACTTCGATAGGGAATGGCGGCGAGCGGGCTGGCAAAAGAGGTTGAGCCCTTTCGCATTCGATTCGCGATCCTTATCAATTGACGATGATCGCTACCGGGCGACGGTAAATATTCCCGCCTTAAGTCCGCATCGCGCAGCTAGTGAATGGTTGTCGGCAGCAAAGGCTTGCGGGCGCAGTTTATTCGCGAAATAACAGGTTTATTTCAATAGAGGGGAGTGCCGGGAAAAGATTTACCCTTCAGGATTTCACGGCGTTTTTACCGATTATGGCGCGACACGCCTTACAACTCGCATAGAGTTACGCGAATACACGCAAACTCAATCCACTGCAGGAAAAGAATAAATTCCTTGTTAATTCCCCGATAATCCTTTTACTGAATTCATTCTTCGATACCTCGCGAATTGAGGCGTCCCTGAAGGATGGCGTCCTGAAGCTGACGATACCGCGTCGAGACGAGGCGAAGCCACGACGCATTGAGGTCCGTACAGGCTAACGCCAACTGCCCGATGCATACGGTCTGACTGCGGAAACAGATATCCGCCGTTCCGCGGTCGACTGCGTCGTTGACGAACTTTCGAAGGCATGTACAAGCGGAACAAGGCGACCAACGGCACGGCGCTGGCGTCCACAAGGAACGATTTTTGCCGGAGGACATGCTTTAATACCCGCCGACTTTGCACTTCGCTCGTGGAAGTCTTGGACGTTTGCGCTGAGTGTGCAGAGATGAACCTGGAAGTAAATACTTCTCCGACCGACAAACGCGATTTCATCGCTGTCAAGATCAGGTTCGGCGAGATAGCGCCGTAATTGCGAATCAGAGATGTTCGGGCATGAGCGCGGCGCGTTCACGGGCGCTGACCGTGAACACAAAGGCTATTTCGAACGTGCCAACGGCGGCACACTCTTTCTCGACGAGATCACGAGATGCCAGTCGAGTTGCAGGTAAAGCTGCTACGCGTACTTGAAACGGGTATCTTTATGCGCGTTGGCACGACGAAGGAAATGATCACTGACATCCGCCTAATCGCCGCCACCAACTGTGATCCTGAGGGGGCCGTGCAGGAAGGCAAACTTCGCCTTGATCTGTATCATCGCCTGAACGTCTTTCCGATCAACCTGCCGACGCTGGCCGAGCGCGGCGACGATGTCGCACTTCTCGCGCAGTCCTTTCTTGCCGAACTGAACGCACGCTTTGACACAAGAAAGCACTTCCCGCCCGCCGTCAACGAGATGATGCAGTCGTACTCCTGGCCGGGGAACGTGCGGGAGCTCAGGAATTATGTGCAACGCGCGCACATCATGTCGAGACCGGAGTCGGACACTACCGCCGTTGTGCCGCCGCAAATTTCGCTGTCGACGCCGGCGACCAAGACGACCATCACGATCCCGTTCGGCATGTCACTCGATGAGGCTGACCGACAACTAATACTCGCAACCCTGGTGGCAATCGGGGTGCAGTTCGCCGCGGGCGCAGCAGTCTGCTACGGCGCGGACTTCTGGATGCCGGGGCGATTCTCCGTGCCGCAAGTCGGCGCCACGGGAGCGCTGTTGATCAACTATGTGTACAGCGTTCTTGTCGCGCTAGTTGCTTTGTTACACGGGCGAAGCGTAAGCCGGGTGCTGCTAAGGTCGCCGCGCTTCATAGAGCAGGGGATCGCGAGCATCGCTGCCCTCGCCTGCCTTGCGGCAGGCACGGGAGGCCGCAACACCGCGATTGTCACCGTATTGAGTTCACTTTCAGGAGGCGTGACTGCCTTGCTAGTCCGAGTTTTCTGGAAGGAACAACTCTCATGGATACAGGTACTCGGAGTTATCGAGTCCACGGTCGGCGTGGCCGTCCTGTCATCGTAGCGATCGTTCGCGGACCGGGCATCGGCGGCCTGGCGCCTGCGGGTGATCGCTTTTGCGCGTAACGCGCGGGGTGCCATGTTGCATGCTCCAAGCTCCCAGTGTTCACAGGCGTTGAAGTGCCTATCGATACGTTTGCATTCTAGTGCTTGATGTAAGGGCGCCATTCCGGCGTTTCGACGAGGAAGCTTTCATCTGACGCACGAGGCTGCCCCCGAGAGCTGCATACGTTGTGTCGCCGATGACAGCTGCGGTTACCGCCGCAACTTGGCGGACCGCCTATCACCAAGCCATTGCATACGGCATGCCAAAACAGGGCGAAGCAGGACCGCGGACAGCGCAGGAAAACCGATCACCAACCTTCGGCGGGACATTAGCGTCATTAGTCGCGGAACCACCGGCTCTAGCTCCCGGCAGCCTCAGCCGTCGCAGACCTGGGGAACACGATGGCAAGTTCACTCATACTGCTTCCGGGTTGCGGATAAAGCTGACTTTCGAACACGGCCAATTGTCCAGCGTGTATTACCGATCGTGATCGTAGTAGACGACTGCCTCCAGCCGGCTCCGCAAGGTACGGGAGTTGCTGCCGTATATGTCACGTTATGCTATTTATCTGGAGTTTTTCGTCATGAGCAAGGTCAACAAGAGCCCCTCCTATCCGTTCGCGTCCGGTGGTTGGGGATCGTTGAAGTCTGTGACGACGATATTGGCGCAGGAAAAGGTCTCGTTGAAAGACAGCGCGATTTTGCTGAAACAGAACAAACCGGACGGATTCATGTGCGTGAGTTGTTCATGGGCGAAGCCGGCTGATCCCCACACGTTCGAATTCTGTGAAAGCGGTGCGAAGGCGACCGCATGGGACACGACGGCGAAGCGCATGACGCCTGAGTTCTTCGAACTCAACACAGTGACATCGCTCCTGAACTGGCATGACCACGATCTCGAGGAAGCAGGAAGGCTTACTGCGCCCATGAAATATAACCCCGCTACCGACAGATATGTCGAGGTTGGGTGGGAGGAGGCGTTTCGTGAGATCGGGCAGGAACTGGGCGCGCTAGATCCGGAGAGCGTCGTCTTTTACGCGTCGGGGCGGGCGTCGCTCGAGACCTCCTACATGTATCAACTTTTCGCGCGGATGTATGGTTGCAATAACCTGCCCGACAGCTCAAACATGTGCCATGAAAGCACCAGCGTTGGCTTGACCGAGGCAATCGGCGTAGGGGTGGGCACCATCACGCTCGACGACTTCGAGAAGACCGACCTGATGTTTTTCTTCGGACAGAATGTCGGCACGAATAGTCCCCGGATGCTGCACCAGTTGCAGGACGCACGCAAGCGCGGCGTCCCCATCATCACCTTCAACCCGCTACGTGAGCCTGGTCTCGTTTCCTTCGCCAATCCGCAGTCGCCCGTGCAGATGTTGACGCCGGCCGCGACGCAGATCAGCACGCAATACCATCAGGTCAAGACGGGCGGTGACACCGCCGCGATCCTCGGCATCTGCAAGGCGGTCATTGAAGCCGATGACCAGGCAAAGGCCGAGGGGGCACCTCGTGTCATCGATGTGGCATTTATCGACGAACATACGACCGGCTTCGACGCGTTCGCCGACTACGCGAGAGGAACGGAATGGAGCGAGATCGAGCGCGTTAGTGGGCTGACGCGCGCTGCGCTGCTCGAGGCGGCCGGCGAATATATACGGGCCAACGCGGTGATGGCGCACTACGGAATGGGGTTGACGCAGCATCGCCTCGGCGTGCAGAACGTACGTGTACTCACCAACCTGCTGCTACTGCGCGGAAACATCGGCAAGCCCGGCGCCGGCCCATCGCCTGTGCGCGGTCACTCCAACGTCCAGGGTCAACGTACCGTGGGCATCACCGAGAAGCCGGAACTCGCGCCGCTTGATCAGCTCGCGAAGCAGTTCTCATTCGATCCACCGCGGAAGAAAGGCCTGAATACCGTCGAAGCATTTGAAGCAATGGTAAAAGGCGACGTGAAAGCCGTCATCAATCTGGGCGGCAATCTGGTACGCTCGGTACCGGACCGGCTGCAAACAGAACCGGCATGGGCGCGCTTGCGTTTGACTGTGAACGTGGCAACCAAGCTCAATCGCAGTCATCTCGTTCACGGCGAAGTGTCGTACGTTCTCCCGTGCCTGAGCCGCATCGAAATTCATCGCACGCCGCTCGGCGATCAGGCCGTTTCGATGGAAGACAGCACGGGGTGCATGCATGGCTCAAGAGGCGTCACGGAACCCGCGAGCGAAAAGGCACGCCCGGAGCCATATATCGTCGCTGGCATCGCCAAGGCGACGCTAGGCGCGCGCTCTACCGTCGACTGGGACGCATGGCGCGACGACTACTCGCTGGTGCGCAGCGAGATTACGACAACGTACCCGGATATCTTTCACGACTTCAATGAGCGGATGTGGGAACCGGGCGGCTTTCACCGTCCGCTTCCGGCCCGCCATCGCGAGTGGAAGACAAGATCGGGAAAGGCGGAGTTCCTCACGCCCCAATCGTTGGGCGAAGACCCCGACATGCCGGAGAAAGTGCCCGAAGCGCTTCGTCTGATGACCTTGCGCAGCGATGGCCAGTTCAACACGACCATCTATAACCTCCATGACCGCTTTCGGGGAGTGAAGGATACGCGCATGGTCATCCTGATGAACAAAGCGGACATCGAGAAGCGCCAGCTGCATGAAGGACAGAAGGTAACGCTACAGACGATCGCAGACGACGGGATCGACCGGCGTCTCGAAGGGCTCGAGATCAAGGCGTACGAGATACCGGAAGGTTGCATCGGCGGTTACTATCCGGAATGCAATGTATTGCTGCCGTTATGGCATTACGCGAAGGAAAGCAAGGTGCCAGGTGCGAAGTCAATCCCGGTGCGGATCGTCTGATTGACGCGAGCGAGTGAGCGTGCCCGACGCATCGCCAACGTCCTTGCGGGAACGAGGCATGCTGCGCGCTATGCACCCGGTCCATTGCGGCTCCGAACCACGAGAGGTCCCCATCATGCCCTACGTGCCAGCCATTACGACGATGATCCGTCTCGATCACACCCACGTCGTCGCTGCATTTCATCGTTACGGCAGCGAAACTGCATGGTGGCGTAAGCGCGCGATCGTCACCTCCGTCTGCAGAGCACTTGAAATACACGCGCAGCTCGAAGAAGAAATCTTCTATCCTGCGCTTGCTCGCATCGCACCGACTGACGAAACCCTGAAGAAAAGCCCGTCAGAGCACGACGAACTACGCGCGGTGATCGGAAAGCTGCGCGGCATGGGTCCCGATAATGCCGCGTACGACTCGCTGTTCATGGAATTGATGCGCGATACCCTGCACCATGTTGCTGATGAGGAAACAAGACTCCTGCCTCTCGCGGAACGCGCGCTCGGACCGGAGTTGCGCACACTGGGCGCAGAGATGACGCGCCGGCGCCTGCAACTGCTCGGCGAACATTCCGTCGAGGTCGCGGTGAATACGGCTGGTACCTTTCCTGTCGCTACCGGGGTGCTCGTGACCCTCCTCGCCTTTGGCGTGGTGCGGCTCTTTGGCGGCAGTCGACGTCCGGCGCGCAATATGACCTGACCTGCGACGCCCCCCATACTGGACAGAAGCCTGACAACAGCGAGTTCTCCCGATGGGCATCGAGAAGACGAAAAGCCTTACTGCATGGTCTCTCCGGAACGCTCGGCTGTTCCCGGCGGCCGGGAAGGGTACGCCTGATGAGTGTGAAGATTGGTATTTCCGGGTGGCGCTATAGCGCCTGGCGCGGTGTCTTCTATCCCGAGAACCTACCACAGACGCGGGAACTTGAATTTGCGTCGCGCGCTGTGGATACCATCGAAATCAATGGCTCGCATTACTCACTTCAGTCGCCGGAGAGCTATCGAAAATGGTATTCGGATACGCCACCGGGCTTCGCATTCAGTGTGAAAGGACCGCGGTACCCGACACATATGCTGCGATTTCGCGGCGAAGGCACGCGCTCCGCCCTCGCCAATTTTTTCGCGTCGGGCGTGCTGTCGCTGAATGAAAAACTGGCAGCGTTTCTATGGCAGTTTCCACCAAGCTTCGTTTTTGTTCCCACAACGTTCTGCGCCTTCCTCGAATTGTTACCTGTCGACTTCGAGGCTGCCGCGCGTCTTGCTCAGTCGCATGACGCACGCGTGCGCGCGCCCTGGTTCGACGCGAAGTCAAATCGACGCATTCGTCACGCCATCGAGATACGCCATCCCAGCTTCGGCGTGGCTGAGTTTATTGCGTTACTGCGAAAACACCATGCTGCACTCGTGATTTCCGATTCCACGGCTGACTGGCCATACGGGGAAGATGTCACCAGCGATCTTGTTTACCTCCGTCTGCATGGGACGAAAACACTTTACAGTGGTGCGTACCCGGATAGTGCATTGGACAGACTCGCATCCCGCATAGACGCATGGTCGAAGGGCGGTGAACCCGACGATGCCGTGCACTTCAGCCCACAAGGTCCGAAGCGTCGCCGTTCGCGAGACGTCTTGGCGTACTTCGATAACGACATCAAGGTCGAAGCACCGTCCGATGCCGCACGCCTGAAGGCGCGGCTTGCCGTGGCGGGCTAGGACGACCAACCAGGTTCATTTGCGATACCGGCATCGTTCGCACTCTGGGGCAACAAGAGCGACCTATCGCGCGAAAACAATGCGTCTGCGCCGGCTCGTGTGAGCTTCATTCGCGGCCTGCGCAAGGGGCGCTATGCCTACTTTCCTATCCATGTAGCCAGGGACGCGTCGGTAAAGGGAGCCCTGCAGCAAACACAACCGGACTTCCGGCAACCCGCTCAGGCGGCGAGCATGCACTGCCCGTCAGGGATGTGCCCTTTGCGGGCGTACAAGGCAGTTGGCGATCATTTATGTAGCTTGCTGCGCAGCGAGCTCACATCGTTAGCGCTAACCGGCTGCGCATTGTTGCCCCACGCGCTGCGGATATAGGTAAGCACCTGAGCAATCTGCACATCGGCCAGCGTCCCAACGAAGCCGGGCATTGACTGCCGCGGTGGCCCCGTGAGCGTCGCCGGACTATTACCGCCTTCGACAACCAGCCTGATCAGCGAGGTCGTATCTTCCGTCAATACGGAAGGATTGCCCGCCAGCGAAGGAAAGGCGTGGGGAACGCCCATACCGTCATCGCGATGGCATCTCGCACAAAAACTGCGATACACGTTAAAGCCGAGCGACAGTTCATCGGACACCCGGTTGCCATTGACGGACGCACGTGCCGGATCGGCGTTCGGCGTGTAAGTCCCGGACGGCTTTTGCGCGGGCAGCGACTTCAGATAGCGCGCGATTGCCTGCGCATCCTCGTCGGTGAGGTATTGAGAGCTGTCTTCGATCTGCTCGACCATGCTGCCATAGGCGATCACGCCGCCGGCGTGCCCCGTCTTCAGGAACGACGCGATGTCGTCGGCGCTCATCCGGCCGAGACCCGATCCCTTATCCCCTGTTAGGTTCGGCGCGAACCAGTGATCGTTGACGCCGCCCGTGAGATAGCTCTTCGAGGATTCGTCGTAGCCGCGCTCCTGAAATGCCGCACCGCGCGGCGTGTGGCAGGCGCCGCAATGGCCGAGCGACTGCACCAGATACGCACCGCGATTCCATTGCGCGTCATGTTCCGCACGCGGACGGTACACGCCGCGTGGCGCGAACGCTAGCTGCCAGTAGCGCAGCGCCCAGCGCTGATTGAACGGAAACCTCACGTCAGAAGGCGGCGTCGGTTTTGCGACGGGGGCAACCCGATGCATGACGTAGTCGTAGAGCGCCCGCATGTCGTCGTCCGATACTTTTGCAAACGACGCATACGGCATCGCCGGATACAACCGCTTGCCGCCTCGCGCAACGCCCTCGCGCAACGCGCGCGCGAAATCCTCGTAGCTGTACTGCCCGATGCCGAATTGCCGGTCGGGCGTGATGTTGCTCGACATGATCGTGCCGAACGGTGATGCAAGCCCTAGCCCACCCGCGTAGGGTGTGCCGCCCTTCACTGCCGTGTGACAGCCTGCGCAATCGCCCGCCTTCGCGACGTATTCACCGCGCGCGAGCGTTGCGTTATCCGGCAGCGGCGCTTGCGCAAGACTGGCAACGGCGGCTTCATCGCGCGTCGACGGGATGAACAGAAGCGCGAGCGCGCAGCCGCCCAACAATGCGCACGCTATGAGCCAACGGATCGACGGCGTGCGGCGAAGCTTCATCGCGTTCCATCCCGCGGCACAATCACCGCATGCCGCGTTGCGAGCACGGGCGCATTACGACGCGTCAGCCAGCGGGCGGCAATCGCCAGTCCGCCTGCCAGATACGCGGTCGCCGCCGGCACCCACATGATGAGCCCACCCAACTGCTGATCATGCAGCGGATCGACGCCCAGCGCGCTGCATGGCTCGACGTACAGTGGATACCACAGGCCCGGCGCGAGTGTGATCAGCGCGCCGAGTGCGCCCGTGTGGACCATCGTCGTGAACAGCGACAGCATCGCGTGGCCGTCCGTCTGACGCCGCGCGCCGTCGCCGACGACAGTCCACCAGAAGAGCAAGGCCGTCAGCAGAAAACTCGCGTGCTGCAGCGAATGGACCCATTGATGCAGCAGCGCCGCCTGGAACAACGCGGGCGCATGCCACGCCCATAGCGCCGCCGCGTGCAGCAGCCAGGCAACGAGCGGCAAGGTCAGCGCGCGCCAGCAACGGGAAAACGCCCGTGTTCTGACGAGCCGTCCAAGCCGCAATCGCGCACGCTTCGGCAGCGCCCATATCCATACGCCGAGCGGCCGGCCCATTACGAGCAATGGTGCAGCAATCAGCATCATCGATTCGTGCTGCACCATATGTGCGGAGAAGAGTGCCGAGCCCAGCGGATCGAGCGGCGAGAAAAGTGCGAGCGCGAGTCCGAGCCAGCCGCCGGCAAATGCTACGATATGCATCGCACGGATGCGGGCGCTGCACGCGTGCGGCGAGCCGCGCTTGCGCAGACGCACATAGCCGATCCCGTACGCGACGAGGCTTGCCATCATCGGTGCAAGCACCCAGGGCTCTGCCGTCCAGCCGAACGAGGGAACGGCCGGGCCATCGGCGGCGAGCACGTGCGCAGTTGCGAACGCTGGTGTGAGCGATGCAACGCAGGTCGGCGCGACGACGAGCCCGATTCGCATGCGTGATCCGTTCAACGACATGGCGAGAGCAACCATTGCGGGAACCACATCATCAATTGGATGAGCGCCGACAGCGCGGCGACCAGCATCGCCATCAGCGAAAAAAAAGCAGCGCGCTGACTGGCGGCATCGCGCGCCAGCGTGCTGCGCTGTGCGCATGCCACCTGCACCAACGCGTAGTTGAGGCTCTGCGCACCGAGCACGACAAACGGCGCGACGACCAGACCGAGCCACGAGGCAAAAGAAGTACGGATCATGGCGACATCCGTGGCGCGAAATAGATCACCAGATAAATCGGCAGCCAGCTCAGCACGACGAAATACCAGTAGACGGCGTTCTCGCTCGTGTCGACCAGCCGCTTGCCCTCGTATGGCCCGATGTACAGCAGCGCGGCAAGGACGGCCGTATCGACGGTATCGGTGATCAGGTGGGTCGTATGAAGGCCAAGTAGCAGCCACACAATCGAACCGTACGCGTTCGCGTACCACATCACGTTGAGCGCGGCGAACTCGAAGCCTCGCAACACCAGAAACATCAGCGCGAAGGCGAGGCAGATTGCGAGCCAGAGGCGCGCGCCTTCCCGGTTGCCGTTGTTCGCAGCTCGCCGTGCGAGTTCGTTGGGCACCATGCTCGCGATCAGCACGGCGGTATTCAGCGAGCCCCACAGCAGCGACGGCTGCGGGGCGTGCAACGGCCATACCGCGTTGACGGCTCTCAGATAGAAGTACATCGCGATGGCGAGCCCGAACGCCGTGCCTTCGATCAGCATCAGCCCCATGGTCGCCCACCACATCAGGCTGCGTGACCCGAAGCCGAAGCTCGGCAGGCCACGCACGTCGAGCGTCGACGGTTGCGCGGGCGGCATCGCCATTTTCTTTGCGTCGTCGTGCGGCACATCGTCGGGCCAGCGTTCCAGTGCGCGCGCAATCGCATTGTTGCGCCGCGTCGGCCAGAACCAGATGATCATCGCGATCGTGACGGGCACAGTGCCCCACCACACTGCCGACGGCGTATAGATCGAGCCGATGAAGAACACCGTCGTCGCGACCGCGCTAATGAACGGCCAGATGGATGGCGTTGGGAACAGCGGGCGCGTGTCGGGCTGCGCCTCGAGCGCGGTCGTCGTCAGCACTTCGCGCGCGGTCGCAGTCAGTCCCGACACCCAGCGAGGCTCACGAGGCGCCTCCCAAAGCGGCTCCTGCGCATGGACGACGGGCAGCGCGTCGAAGTTGTGGGGCGGCGGCGGGCTCGGCACGCTCCACTCGAGCGAGCCGCCGCCCCACGGATCGGCGCCCGCCCGTGATCCATGCCTGCTGCTGTGCACAACGTTGTAGATGAACACCAGCATGCCCGCAGCCATCGTGAACGCGCCGATTGTCGCGCCGAGGTTCATCGTGTCCCAGCCCATGCCGTGCGGATACGTCCACACGCGGCGCGGCATCCCATGCAGACCGAGCAGATGCATCGGAAAGAACGTCACGTTGAAGCCGACGAAGAAAAGCCAGAAGTGCCATCGCCCAAGCTTTTCGTCGAGCATCCGGCCCATCACTTTCGGGAACCAGTAATAGATCGCGCCAAACAGCGGAAACACAGCGCCGCCGATCAACACGTAATGCAGGTGCGCGACGACGAAGTACGTGTCGTGCACCTGCAGGTCGAGCGACACCGATCCGAGCATGACGCCCGTCAATCCGCCCAGCACGAGATTGAAGAAAAACGCCAGCACGAAGAAAAGCGGCGCTTTCATGTTCAGCCGGCCCGTCAGCAGCGTTGCGAGCCAGCAGTAGATCTGCACGCCGGACGGAATCGCGATCATCACGCTCGCCGCCGTGAAGAAGCTCTTGCCGAGCGCGGGCACTGACGTTGCGAACATGTGATGAACCCAGAGGCCGAACGCAAGGAACGCCGTAGCGATCAACGAAAGCACCATCGCCGGATAGCCGAACACCGGACGGCGCGAGAACGTCGCGACAATCGCCGACATGAAGCCGAGCGCCGGGATGAAGATCAGGTATACCTCCGGGTGCCCGAAGAACCAGAACAGATGCTGCCATAGCAACACGTCGCCGCCGAGCGCCGGGTTGTAGAACTGCGTGCCGACCAGGCGGTCGAGGATCAGCGCAGTACTTGCCAACATCACGGCGGGCATCGCGAACAGCACCATAAACTGCGTCACGAGCGTCGCCCATACGAACAGCGGCATGCGGTTGAGCGACATGCCGGGTGCGCGCATCTTGAGGATCGTCGCAATCAGCACCACCGCTTCGAGCAGCCCGGAGAGCTCCGTGAACGTGATCATCTGGGCCCAGATGTCCGTGCTTTTGCCCGTCGAATAGTCGGGGCCAGCGAGCGGCACATAGCTGAACCAGCCCGCGCGCGGCCCGGCGCCAAGGACGAGCGCGACGTACAACGTCAGGCCGCCGAACAGAAACACCCAATAGGCGTACGCATTGACGCGCGGAAACGCGATGCTGCGCGCGCCGACCATCAGTGGAACGAGCCACGCTGCAACCGCCTGCATCACGGGCACGGCGAACAGGAACATCATCGTCGAACCGTGCACCGTGAAGAGCTGGTCATAAAAGTCCGGTCCGAACAGCCGACTGTCGGGCCGCGCGAGCTGGGTACGCATGGCGAGCGCGAGCAAGCCTGCCAACAGAAAGAAGACGAAGGTTGTAACGATGAAGCGGCGCGCGATGGTCTTGTGATTGACGGCCGACAGCATGCCGATAAAGCCGCCCGGGTCGCGCCATGTTTGCGCGAGCGCGTCTTTTATATGCTGCGGCGCGTCCGGCCCGTCTTTCAGATCGAGGTTTACATCCGTCACGATTCGCGGTTCGGCCGTACTCATTGCAATGTCCCCAGCCATGCAACGACGGCGCGCAGATCGTCGGCGGCTAGCGGCACTGCCGGCATCGTGGTGCCTGGTTTGGCTGCTTGCGGATCGCGAATCCACTGGAGCAGATCCGCGGGCGTGTTGGCGAGCGTGCCTGCTGCGATTGTCTGACGGCTCATCAGATGCGTGAGGTCCGGGCCGAGCGTGCCTTGCGCGGAAGAGCCACGCACCGTATGACAGCCTGCGCAACTCGACTGCTCGAAGATTTGCCGTCCGCGTTGCGCCAGCGCGTCGGATGGATCCGAAGCGGATGCAAGCTGCTGGCCGCGCCATGCCATGTATTGGTCTTGTGACTCCGCCACGACGAGCATTGCCATTAGCGCATGCTCCGCGCCGCAAAATTCTGCGCACTGGCCACGATATATCCCGGGCTTGTCGACGCGAAACTCGATCGTCGTCGCGATACCCGGCAGCATGTCCTTCTTGCCATGCAGACTCGGCACCCAGAACGTGTGGATCACATCATCCGCCTTCAGCGCAACGATGACCGGCCGACCGACGGGCACGTGCAACTCGTTGGCCGTCGCGAAACCGCGTTGGTCCGCATCCGGCGAATAGACTGCTTGCCACCACCATTGCTGTCCCGTCACTTCGATACGCACCGCGTTCTCGACAGGCAGCTTTGAGAGCGCGCGATCCGTCATCACGTCGGCGGTCACCAGGCCGACGAGCAGCACGACCGATGCAGCCGTCGCCGCGACGACTGCGTTGCGTGCGCGCCGGGAAGTGCTCGCTTCGGAATCGGGTATAGGGGATGTCAAGGCATCGCCGCGCTGCTCGCGCATCAGCGCGATGAGCGTCGCGAGCAGTACTGCCGCGAAGACGACGCCACACACTACTAAGGTCAGATTCCACAAGCTCTGGATATGCTGAGCCTGAACGCCAGCGGGCGCGAGCGCGCTCTGCTGTGGCTCGGCAGCAGCGTTCCATGTGGCAAGCCCGACGAGCGCCATAGTGCTTGCATGCCGAGCCGCGATCGCGCGCGAGGCAGTTGGGCGGACATGGATTTCGTCGGGCATGTGCGTGGATACAAGCGAATGGAGGAACGCCGTTGCCCAGCATACGGTGTGCCATCTGGCCTTTCCGGGCCCGCTCTACGTGCCAAGGGCGTGGCTCCAGCGCGAAGGGACCGCGAGTGCTCGGCGGACGTCGGCATTAGAAAGATAGTCATAGGAACGCGTTGCGCTGGTAATGACGATGACATGTTCTTTCAGTCTCAGCAGCGAGTGTCATCGGTCTGACAACGGCACGCGAGGCCGCGAAGCGCGGCGCCCGGGTCATGTTGATCGGCCCCGACGTGGTCGCGCTTAAGTCCGTCAGGGATGATCTCATTCAGGCGGGGGCAAGCGTCGGCGGCTACGGTGGCCCTCGCCCGCACCGGGACTCCTCCTCGATCGCTTCATGGAACGCCGCGGCGTACGCATGCAGCGCAGCGACCGGCCGGCGCGTCATGACGGGGACGGGCATCACCGGCGCGTGTTCTGGCTGCGGCGGTGAGCGCTGCTAGCCGCGTTCGCGCGGCTGACCCAGCAGCGCACCCACGGCCAGTCCAGCCGCGAGCGCCACGTAGACGCGGGTGAGAGACCGTCTGGAGATATGTGCGTCAAAGCCGGGTTCGAAGCGTTCGGGCACGTGGTAGTCGACAACATAGGCGGTTGCAGCAGTCGCCGCAGCGGCTGTCGCGATGGCGACAGGATCGGAATAAAGCCTGTCTCGACGACAGGCGATGACATAGCCCCTCGAAAAGCGTCGCCCAGAACACCGCAGACGCGGCATGGATGGCCGCTCCGGTCAACGTGCAGCGGACACTGAATCGGGTTTCTACCAGAGCCAGCCGAGGCCACAGGCAGTGTGTAACGGCATTGAGGGGCGCGACTGCGGTGGCGCATTCTACCGAGGCTCGCCAGCCCGCGAAGCTGGCTGTGACAGCGCCGGAGAACAGTCCCGAACGCAGCGTCCTGCGAACAGATGACAGCCCGTTGGCGTCCATCGTTCCTCCCGAAAAAAGTATGACGCTGCCTCGCAGCCCGGAGCAAACACCCGATGGGAGCAGCGCCCACGCATTTGTAAAATCCGCCAGCCCGATCTTGCGCTGCCCTCCGCGTCCTGCCTTTGGATTGCCCTTCGGCGTTTTCCTTCGGGGGAGCAACACACGTTCCGCAACTGCAAGGGATCGCATTGCCCGTTGACCCGTCGGCAGGGAATCGCCATTGCTGCCTCAGATTGGCCAACCGAGAAAATGAAGGAGCAAGCATGGCAGCTGATAAGGCGTTCAGGCCCGGCGAGATTGACAAGATGTCCGGCATCTATTCGGTGGTCCACGACGACGGTAAAGGCACTTTTGAGATGACGTGCGTCGAGGCAGAGCAATTCCCGGCTATCCGAACGGGCAAGCGGCACGCTATGAACTGAAATACGCGGCGACGCATTCGCACCGGCATGCCGATCTAAAGGAAACGGAAGCGCGGAGCTAGCCGGTGGCGTCAACAGATTTGCCCCAACGTACTCTCGTCGAACGGCCGAAATGGAGGTGGACATAACAGGCAATAAAGTGAAAGGAGAACCCGCGCCAGGTCAGGTCCGGGGGCACGCAAGATTTGCGTTGGCGGCACGGCCGTTGCTGATTGGTCGTTGCCGCCGATCAGGAGTCAGGGAGCGACACAATGCGATCTACCGCTTCGAAAGGCCCCACCCGCGAGTCAAGACAATCGCCTGTCTGGATACGCCACCTCGGTGCATTTGCCAAACAGATTGTGGGACGCTTTTCCAGCGACCGCTGCTCAATGATGGGTGCGAGCATCGCCTTCTATTCAGCATTTTCCCTCGCGCCGACGCTCGTTATCGTGCTTGCCGTTGTCGGCTGGTTCTTCGGGCGTGATGCCGCTCAAGGGCGGCTCTTTGCGCAGGTCAAGGGCATACTGGGCGGCGACGCGGCGAGCGCAATCCAGTCTATCGTCCAGAATGCGCACTTTTCCGCCAATGGTGGCCTTGCGGCAGTCCTGTCGATCGGACTACTCGCGGTCGGCGCCTCTGCGACGTTCTCGTCGCTCAACACCGCGCTGGACGTCGTATTCCACGCCCGGTCGCCCAGAGGGATCGCCGGTGTCGCGCTACTGCTGCGCGCGCGCCTTGTTTCCTTAAGTCTCGTGATGGGCCTTGCGTTTCTGCTGGTCGTCTCCCTCGTGCTCGACGCTGCGATCCAGACGGTCGGTCATGCACTGTTCGGCAGCACCGGTCTTACCATATTTGCCGAAGCGGCTCAGTCGCTCTTCGGACTGGCGATATTGACGGTCGGGCTCGGCGCTTTAATCAAATGGCTGCCCGACGTGCATGTCACGTTCCGGCTGGCGCTAATCGGCGGGCTGATTGCATCAGTACTTTTCACCTTAGGCCGTCATCTCTTTGGCCTTTATCTTGGCGCTATCAAATCTGAAGTGCAACACCTTCCTCGTGTAAGGTGCGCACATGCAAAAAAGAAGAACGTATCAACAGCTTCAGCCTGAAGAACGCATAACCATTGCAAGCATGAAGCAGCAGGGTTCGAGTGTTCGGGCCATGGCCCGAATACTCGGGCGCCCGGCATCAACCGTGAGCCGCGAGCTGACCAGAAACACGTGTTCTGCCGTGGGCTATGCGTCTGCGCCGGCGCAGTCGCTCAGCACGAGCCGACGCGAGGCTGCGCGCCCATGTCCCAAGCTGCACCCTCAAAGCGTGTCGTGGCGCGTCGTACTCACCCTGCTGGAATGGAAGTGGTCGCCCCAGCAGATCTCAGGTACCCTTCAAACGAATGTGGCCCAACGATCCGACCCAGCACGTCTCGCACGAGACCATCTACACTGCCATCTATGCGCAGCCACGCGGTGAGCTGCGCCGCCAGCTTATCGCCTGTCTGCGCCACGGCCACAGCACGCGTATGTCACGCAAGCGGGGCACTGACCGGCGCGGCCAGATCCCCGACATGGTGAGCATCCATGTGCGCCCGCCTGAGGTCGACGACCGGGTGATGCCAGGTCACTGGGAAGGCGACTTCATAAAGGGCGCCGGCAACCAGTCTTCCGTCGGCGTGCTGGTTGAGCGCACCAGTCGCCTGGTGCTGCTGGCGAAGATGGAAGACGCCACCGCCGCCTCGGCACTGGCGGGCTTCACTGCCAAACTGAATTCGATCGCCGCACCACTGCGCAAGAGCTTTACCTACGACCAGGGTAAGGAAATGACCCGGCATCAGGCATTTGATTACACACAACTCATTCGTCAAGTTCTCGTGCGTACCTGAGTCCGGCGGCGAAATCCATCACTCGCTGCAGACCTTGCCAGATGGTCTTGACTCCGGGTTCGCCATCGCCTTTGCGCGCCAGGAAGCCACCCAGCATGGCGACCAGACGCACGGCCTCATTCAGTCGCGGTGGCGTCCTGGGTGGTTTCTTTTTGTTCAGAATGTATGCCGCGCGCCATTCATCGCGCTCGAACAGTAGTTGCGCGTCAAGGTCCGGGCAGGTTCGACCCAGTCGCATCAGCCGGGCGATACGCCACGCGACCACCATGTACAGCGCCAGGGCGCGCTCAAGCCGCGCCTTCGATGTGAGCTGCAACGCCTCGACCCGACAGCCGTTCTTGAGTACGTGAAAGAACAGTTCCACCTCCCAGCGCGCCCGGTACCAGTCAATCAGCTGCGCCGCCGCATCAAGGTCGTTCGCATGGCGGTTACTCAGCAGCCGCCATTCGAGCGGCTTGACGCCAGCCGGCGGGTCGAGTTCCCGGGCGACGATACACGTGACGCTCACCACGTCGCCTGCCGCATCGGGCAACGCGACACGCTGCGCCCACACCTGCTGGCGGACCGTGCGCGCCGGCTGAGCCTGACGGGCCGC
>NZ_JAWRXV010000342.1:0-370 GCF_046534875.1 Paraburkholderia sp. SIMBA_054
ATAGGTTGCTACGTTCAACCACCGCGTCCATCAGCGATGGTTCCTCCACTTTCGTTTGCCCGGTAGCCGCCGTGCCTGCCTCCGCACCATGTATGCCCACTCCGAGGTTCCGCCCCGGTTCCTGCGTCATGGCCCCGCTCTCACGGGCTTGTGCTTCGTCGGTTCGCATCGAGTCTCCACCGTCCTAATCGTGGTCCTTCATGTTCGGGCCTTCAGCCTCTCGGCCTACTATGCCCTCTGCTGACTTCTGCACAGCCATCCCGCCGCCTCTCGACGCCGGTAGCCTATGGCAGCCGCGCAGATCTCCCCGGGTATGACGCACCCACCTTCACGCTTATGCCCGTCGGATTTACGCCGCGTCGTTCCGTGC
>NZ_JAWRXV010000343.1:0-370 GCF_046534875.1 Paraburkholderia sp. SIMBA_054
GTAGGCCGCCATGTTCAACACGAACATCTGGTCCACCTTCTTCAAGCCACGCACCATGACCTGGCGCATGCGTCCCATGGTCTTGGCCCATCCGAAACCTTGTTCGATCAACTTGCGTTTTTGCTGCGAAATGGCGTAGCCCACGCTTGAGGCAATCGTATCGGGCACCGCTGAACGCCGGCCCGAAGTGTTTTGTGCAACGTGCGGTGTAACCTTCATCGCCCGGCAGGCCTCGATAAATTCCTGTGCGTCGTAACCCTTGTCCGCACCCAGCGTGATTTCCACGTCGGGGTCTTCTGCCACTTGCCTTGCATCGTTGATCATGATCTTGGCCGCCTCGCGTTCAGCGTGCCCGTCAGCACTGGTCACG
>NZ_JAWRXV010000344.1:0-370 GCF_046534875.1 Paraburkholderia sp. SIMBA_054
GGTGTTCGAACTCAGCCAGGTCGGCTGACACGCGTCGAGCAACGCGCGATCAGGGCAGCGCCAACGCCGCCGCGCCTTCCGCGCGCGCTTCTTCGACGGAAATGGACCAGCGCCGCAGCGCCCTCGGCTCGACCAAAGTCAGCCTGCCGCCAGGCCCAAACGCGCCGGTATCGACGAACACCTGCGAGCCGATCTGCTTGATGTCGCGCATCGGCGTATGGCCGCAGTAAGTGAGCGACAAACCGCGTTGCCGTTGCGGATCGCCGTTGCCCATCGCGAGTTCGCGTCCCCACAGCATTTGCTGGCGCGTGTCGGAAGAGAAATTGCCGGCGTCGAGTTCGGCGTCGGTGCCGAAAAATTCGGCGTGCAG
>NZ_JAWRXV010000345.1:0-370 GCF_046534875.1 Paraburkholderia sp. SIMBA_054
GTATGCACCGTTTGTCCGAAACAAGAACGGTACAGTCGATGGAACAGTTCAGCGAGACTTTGAATGCCCATGGAGGTTTCATCAAAGCGATGTGGTGCGGCAAACGGGAATGCGAAGACGCGATCAAAGAGCAGACCCAAGCGACTTCGCGCTGTATCCCATTCGACTCGAAAGCGGTGTCAGAAACATGCGTATACTGTGGCAAGCCTGCAGGTGAGCTGGTGTATTGGGCGAAGGCATATTGAGAGACGCTTTAAATAGGAAAAACTCCGGCAATGGCCGGAGTTTTAATGTGGCTCCACGTGCACATGCACAGCCGAAATATCGTAGCTCTTCATGAGTTTGACTTCCACTTTGGTCGAGATATCAT
>NZ_JAWRXV010000346.1:0-370 GCF_046534875.1 Paraburkholderia sp. SIMBA_054
CGGTCGGCGTGCCCCACGGCCCGAACGAACGCAGCACCGCTGCGAGCAGGCCGATCAACGTTCCGCCGACAATCGCCGCCGCGGACAACAGCAGTGTCGCGAGCAATCCCTGAAACAGGATTGCGAGGCTCGTCATTAACAATTCGCTCGACATGTTCGGTCTCCGGTTTCAGCGATCAGGTGCGATCGGCCTGTCGTGCGACAAGAAAGAGTCGCCGCGTGCGTTTCTTCACTTCGAGCGGCGGATGAAAAACGCGCACGCCGATTTGCCCCGCGACCCACGACAGCACATTGCTAAGGAACAGATACGCAATCAGCGTGATCGTGAACGTCTGGATATAGAGCAGCGTGCGAGCATTGATGACAGTCG
>NZ_JAWRXV010000347.1:0-369 GCF_046534875.1 Paraburkholderia sp. SIMBA_054
TGTCTCGGCCGACGCCTGCGCAGCAGCGCGCATGACCATGCGCGGGCGTTGACTGCTATCATTCGCCCTTTCATCAGATCGGTGCGAGCAAGGCGTGGCCTTGCGCCGGCCTCACGTCGCGAGCCGCGCCGGACTTCGTTCCGGAAGTCTTGGCTGCGCGCGAGGTGCGGCCGCGCCGCATGTCACGCCTAGCGGGGCCCGCACAACGGCCCCCGCCCGGCAAATCGAATCAGAACAATGGATGTCATCGTCATTGGCGGCGGGATTGCTGGCGTCGCCACCGCTTATCAGCTACGCGCGGCCGGCCACCGGGTATGCGTCGTGGAGCGCCACGCCACCGTCGCGCAGGGCGCCACCTATGGTCACGGC
>NZ_JAWRXV010000045.1:0-84150 GCF_046534875.1 Paraburkholderia sp. SIMBA_054
GTCGTCTTGGGTTTGCGTGGCATACATGCTCCTTGAGCTACATGTTATGCCTTGAACACAAAATCTATGACAGGCCCCCCGCACAGGGGCGACGCTTGAAGCACGAAGGCAAAACGCGGATGCCAGCGAAAGCACAAACCTACAACCCGAACCCATCGCGGATACCAGCGAAAAACAAGCAAACCACAACAAGCGTCGCAGACAAAAAAACCTACTTCGCTACAACAACAGGAATCCCCCGCAACGCCCCAACACCCTTAGCTTCCCGAAGCGCCTCATCCACAGCCGCCCCTGTCGCGGCTTCGACATGCAACTGCGCAGCCAGCGCGCGCTCACTGCGCTTAACAGCAGCCAGATTAGCCAGCTTCACATGCCCATACCCGCGCACACGCGCATGCAATCCAGCGAGCTTGACGACATCATCCGCCGTCACGTCATCAAAAATCACAAACGCCCGCTGCATCGTTGCCTCATAGTCCGTGGACAACTCGCGCTCCATCCGCCGCTCGACAGTGCGGCCAAACGGATCGAGCATCGTGCCCCGCAGCCCGCGCCACTTCGCCATCACACCGAACACCGGCCACATCCATTGACCAAACGTCTTCTTCTGCGGCGTCGCGCCGTGTTTCGCGCGTGAAATGGTCGGCGGCGCAAGGTTGAACTTCACGCCGAAGTCCTTCCCCGCGACACCTTCGAATTGCGCTTCGAGCGCAGCACGGAAAGCCGGATCGCTATGCAGGCGCGCGACTTCGTATTCATCCTTCACCGCGAGCAGCCGATAGAACGTCGTAGCAACAGCGCGGCTCAAGCGCTCGTCAACCTCAACCGTGCCTTCGAGCTTGCGCTCAGCCCGACGCGCCGCATCGACCAGCGCACGATAGCGCTTCACATAAGCCTCGCCACCATACGCCAGCAAACGCGCTTCACGATCCGCGACCAATGCATCGAGTGTCTCCAGCGCTACAGCAGGCTGCGCCGCATGACGCTGCGTCCACAGCGTCTCCAGTCCGGCAGGATCAGCGGCGGCCATACGGCCAATCGAAAACGCCAACTGGTTCATTTGCACCGCGACGTTGTTCAGCTCGATTGCGCGCATCATCGCGGCGAACGACACAGGCACAAGCCCCAGTTGCCACGCAAAGCCGAGCATCAGAATGTTCGCGCCGATCGTGTCGCCAAGGAAACGCGTCGCGAGCGCCTGTGCATCGCATGACGACATGCGCTCTTCACCCGCCGCGTGACGCATCTTGTCGATCAGCGCATCCGCGTGCAGATTCGCGTCTGGATTCTGCACGAACGACGCGTTCGGAATCGCGTGCGTGTTCACGACGATGCGCGTGCGGCCGTGACGCACCGTTTGCAATGCGTCCGCGCCCGCGCCGACCACCATGTCACAGGCGAGCAGCACGTCGGCCTGTTGCGTGTCGATGCGCACCTGGTTCAGCCATTCGTCGCGCGCCGCGAAGCGCACGAACGACAGCACCGAACCGCCTTTCTGCGCGAAGCCCATGAAATCGAGCACCGATGCGCTCTTACCCTCCAGATGTGCGGCCATGCTGATCAGCGCGCCGACCGTCACGACGCCCGTGCCGCCGACACCCGTCACGAGAATGTCGTAGGGCGCGGCGTCGAGGTGCGTCGCAGGCGTTGGCAATGCGTCGACGCGAGCGGCGAGCGCGGCTGCATCGAATGCGACGCCTGCCGCCTTCTTCAGCTTGCCGCCTTCGATCGTCACGAAGCTCGGGCAGAAGCCGTTAACGCACGAATAGTCCTTGTTGCACGACGACTGATCGATGCGACGCTTGCGACCCAACGGCGTTTCAACGGGTTCGACGGACAGGCAGTTCGACTGCACGCCGCAATCGCCGCAGCCTTCGCAGACTTCCTCGTTGATAAAGAGGCGCTTGTCCGGGTCGGGAAACTCGCCTTTTTTGCGGCGGCGGCGCTTTTCGGCTGCACACGTCTGGTCGTAGATCAGCACCGTCACGCCGTCTATGTCGCGCAGTTCGCGTTGCACCTTGTCGAGTTCGCTGCGGTGATGGAACGTCGTGCCCTTCGGGAACTGGCCATGATGGCCGTCGTACTTTTCCGGTTCGTCGCTGACCACGACGAAGTGCGACACGCCTTCCGCTTCGACCTGACGCGCAATCTGCGGCACCGAGATGCTGCCGTCAACCGGCTGGCCGCCCGTCATCGCGACGGCGTCGTTGTAGAGAATCTTGTAGGTGATCGTCGCCTTCGCCGCGACAGCCTGGCGGATTGCGAGAATGCCCGAGTGGAAGTACGTGCCGTCGCCGAGATTCTGGAATACGTGGCGCGTCTTCGTGAACATCGAATGCGAGGCCCAGTCGACGCCTTCGCCGCCCATCTGGATCAAACCCGTCGTGTCGCGCTCCATCCACGACGCCATGAAGTGGCAGCCGATACCCGCCTGCGCGATAGAACCTTCAGGCACTTTCGTCGACGTGTTGTGCGGGCAGCCCGAACAGAAGTAGGGCGTGCGCTTCACGGCATCGGCGGCATTCGACAGAATCTGCGGCGCGACGAGATCGACCACGCGTTCGCGGCGGTCGAGCGCGGGCTTGTGCTTAGCGAGCCAGTTCGCGAACACAGGCAGAATACGCGACGGCCGCAATTCGCCGAGCGATGACAGCAGCATCGAGCCATCTTCAGCGTGCTTGCCGACAATCGTGGGGCGCGTGCCTTCCGTGCGGTTGTACAGATAGTCCTTGATCTGCTGCTCGATCACGGGGCCTTTCTCTTCGATCACGAGCACTTCCGATAGACCGGAAACGAACGCATCGATGCGCGTCATTTCGAGCGGGAACGACAGGCCCACTTTGTAGATGCGCACGCCCGCCTGTTCCAGATCTGCGACGGTGAGATCGAGCCGTCGCAATGCTTCCATCAGATCGAGATGTGCCTTTCCGCAGGTGACGATGCCGACGTTCGCGTGCGGGCTCGGCGCGATCCACTTGTCGATGCTGTTGAAGCGCGCGAAGTGCCGCACGGCGTCGAGCTTCGCGTGCAGACGCTGTTCGATCGTGAGACTCGGCAAGTCGGGCCAGCGGTTGTGCAGGCCGCCCGCGGGTGCCTGAAAGCCTTCGGGCGTGGGCCATTCCATCTGCAACGCGTCGAGATCGACGGTCGAGCCCGATTCGACCGTTTCCGAAATCGCCTTGTAGCCGACCCACGCGCCCGAGTAGCGCGACAGCGCCCAGCCGTAGATGCCGAACTCCAGCATGTCCGCAATGTTCGACGGGTTCACGACGGGCATGTGCCACGCGATCATCGCGAAGTCGCTCTGATGCGGCATCGACGACGATACGCAGCCGTGGTCGTCACCGGCGACGACCAGTACGCCGCCATGCTGCGACGAGCCGTAGGCGTTGCCGTGCTTGAGCGCGTCGCCTGCGCGATCGACGCCCGGGCCTTTGCCGTACCACATCGCGTAGACGCCATCGACGGTGCGTTCCGGGTCCGATTCGACGCGCTGTGTGCCGAGCACCGCCGTGCCGCCGAGTTCCTCGTTGATCGCGGGCAGAAAGCGGACGTCGTTCGCTTCCAGCAGTTTGTTCGCTTTCCACAACTGCTGGTCGACCATGCCGAGCGGCGAGCCGCGATAGCCGCTGATGAAGCCAGCGGTGTTCAGGCCGCGCGCCTTGTCGAGCTGGCGCTGCATCAGCGCGAGACGCACGAGCGCCTGTGTGCCTGTCAGGAAGATGCGGCCGCGCGTGGCGGTCAGGTTGTCCGACAGGCGGTAGTCGGCGAGTGCGGGGGTGCCGTCGATGGGTAGACGTGCGGTCATTGTGGAGTCTCCTGTCGACCAGAGTTGGCGCTTCAGCGCCTTACTCTGGTCCCATGCAACTGGTTGCGCGTTTTGCGTTTCGCTGGCGGCATCGTGTTACGGCTTGCCGTCGTACCGAAAGAGACTCCATTCTTTCGCGTCAATTGGAGAAGTTTCTTGCTACTTTCTATCGCTGATTCATTGACTGCGACATGATTCCAGCCATTCGGGCTCGTATTGAGATAGATCCACCGCCTTCGGAAGCCGGGCTGTCTGAAGGGCGATTGAGAGCGTTACTTGGAATGGCGATTGAGACATGCCTATGCCATCCAGACGAGGTTCGTGAAGCCCGCCCTTGGGTTACGCTATGCCAACAGTTCTGCAACCCACAGGAGACGGACAATGAAACTGTACTACTGGCCGAAAACGCGGGCTTTCCGCGCGCTGTGGATGCTCGAAGAAATCGGCGAGCCCTATGAGCTCGCACGCGTGAACCTGCGCACAGGCGAGCAGGACACCACCGATTTCCACCACGTCAATCCGATGTGCAAGCTCCCCGCGCTCGACGACGGTGGCGTGCAGGTCGCCGAATCGGGCGCGGTGCTGCTGTATCTGGCCGACCGTTTCCCCGAAGCGAATCTTGGCGCGCCAGTCGGCGATCCGTTGCGCGGGCGTTTCCTGCAGTGGCTTTTCTTCACGCCAGGCTGTCTCGAACCCGCGATGGCCGAAAAGATGACGGGCGCGTCGGGCAATTCGTTCAGCTTTGGCTGGGGCAACCTGGAGCGCGTGAAGGCGGCCATCGATATGGCGCTCGATGAAGGCGACTGGCTGCTCGGCGAGCGCTTTTCCGCTGCGGACCTGCTGCTGGCGGGCACGCTGCAGATCGCATTTGTCGCGAAGCTGCTCGAGCCGTCGGGGCGCATCGGCGAGTACGTCGAGCGGGCGATCACGCGCGAAGGGCACGTGCGGGCAATGGCAATCGAACAACGTGAAATAGACGCGTTGAAGGCGACGCACTAGCCGCCGCGTGGAAAGCGCGTCGCGTGCTCAGCCCGTCGGCGCCTGCTGCAGTTCGTGCGGCTGAAGCGGCTCGACGTCGTCGAAATGCGTGTAGTCGATATGGCTCACCCCGTTCACTTCGCGGATCAGATCGACGAAGCGGTGCTGCCAGCGTATGTCGTCGCTGAGCCACGAATAGCGCGCCTGCATCGTCTGCGCGGTGTTTTCGTCCGAACCTTCTATCGTGATCAGCAGCGACGCGTCCTGCTCGGCGAGGCTCTCCGGCGTCTGGCCGAAAAGCGGGCTGGCTTCGTCGATCACGTGCATCAGGTTCCAGCCGAGGTAGAACATTGGCTGCTGATCGCGCACCAGCCGCAGGTCGTAAATCTTGCGCAGCACATAGCCTTCCGACGACTGCTCGACGCGCATCAGCCGCAGCCGCGCGCGAGCTTCGACGATCACGTTTTGCCGTGCGTTCGCGGTGCGCACCATCAGCGTGGTGCGTCCGTCGATGGGGCGTACAACCGCGTATTGCGAGAACATGATCTTCGCGCGTGGCCGCGAAAAGCGCGCGAAGATCAGCCCCGTGGCCAGCGCAATGCCCGACATGCCGACGAAAATTTCCAGTGTCGCGACGAGATGCCCGTAAAGCGTGCGCGGATGCATGTCGCCGTAGCCGACCGTCGCGAGCGTCTCGACGCTGAAGAAGAACGCGCCCGCAAAGCCCTGCGGATTCTGATTGGCGATCGCGGTACTACCAAGTTCGTACAGCGACGCGAAGACCGAGTTCAGCACGAGGAACAGGAACGCGAGCGAGATGAAGAACACAGGCCAGCTGATCGTCAGCGCGCGGTGATAGAAGTCCTGCCAGACGCGCAGCGGCAAGCCATGCGCGATCACTGTGTGCGAACGCATGCGAATTTTTCGGTCGAGAATCCGGCCTTTACGCGCACGGTGATGGTTCGATTCGGGCGGGGTCGCGCTCATTCTTTTTCTGTTTTGCTGACGGTGTGTCGCGCAGCGTCGCGGCGCGGCCATGATGCCCGTCGCCCGCTGCGGCGTGTAGTGTAGCCCGTCCGCCCGGTTACTGACGGCAATGCGTGACTTCAGGCGACGCGACCGGCGTCCGCTTAGGGAAACGCTCGCGGCTTCGGCACGCCCGCGCCGTGCTCGATATCGGCAACGGCCTGCTGATGCGCCGTTTCGACAGCTTCGGCTTCCGTCGCGAAGCCCGTGTCGCCGCCTACCGTGGTCCAGCGCTGCACGGGATGATCGCGATGCCGGATTTCGTACTCCGCGTCCCAGCGCGCGCCCTGAAGTTCGAGTGGCCGCACGTGTATCGCGTACACGCCGTAAAGAAAGAGCGGTTCTGCCATGATCGCCTCCGCCTGTTCAACGAAGAAAACGTCGTAGGCGCGGCGCGCGGCTGACGCGCCACGTATCGTTCAATGCGAAAGCCCAGTGCCTATAGTTCGATCTCGCCGAGGATTCTGTGGGCTAGCGCCTTCGCGTCTTCGAGCGCTTCGTCGGCTGTCGGCGACGTGGCTTCGACTTCGTAGAGCGTGTCTTCTGTCTCGTCGCCCTCGTCGCGCGACAGCGCAACGACGCCCTGGTATTGCCCGCCATCTACCGGGCGAACGCTCGCCGTCGCCGTATAGAGACCTTTGGTGTAGGTGACGTCCTCCATGATGCATCTCCTGCAAGGGGGAGATTCCATCCTAGCACGCGATTTCGACGCTCACATGTCGGCGCTCAGAGGCGCGCTCAGCAGGTTTTCCAGCGCGTTTGCATGCCGCCGCGCAGCGGAGTTGCCGGTCGGGCGCTTGCACCGGCAGCTTCTTCCGACAGCATCGGCGGATCAATCCTGCAGCAGCGATACCACTTCATCGAGCGTCGGCGAATGCGCGCCCGAATGGCGGCAAGCTGCTGCGCCTGCCGCGAGCGAGAACGCCAGATGCTCTTCCCACTTGCGTTGCGGCGCCGTCATCAAACTGAACAGCAGTCCGCCGATCGACGCGTCGCCCGCGCCGACGGTATCGGCGACAGCCACGCGCGGTGGCTTCGCTTCGACGATCCGGTCGCCGTCGATCAGCGTCGCCGTCTCCGAGCCGCGCGTGACGAGCACGATCGCCGTCGGATTCATCGCGCGCAATTGCGCGAGGGCGGCCGCTTCATCGTCGGTCTTGAACAGCAGCCGCAGGTCTTCGTCCGATACCTTGATCAGATCGGCGAGCGACGCCATCTGGCGCAGCGTCGGCTCGTAGCCGTGCTCCATCAGGTTGCGGTAGTTCGGATCGAAGCTGATCTTCACGCCGCGCTCGCGCAGGTCGGCGGCGAGCTTCGCGAGCGTCGCGCCGAGCGGCTGGCGCACGAGGCTGATGCAGCCGAAATGCGCCCACTTCACCTGCGGCATCCAGCCTTCGGGCAGCTTCGACGGATCGAAGGCGAGGTCCGCGCTGTTGTCGCCCATGAAGAAATACGCGGGCGGATGCGTCTGATGCACGACGGCGAGCAGCGGCGCGCGCTCGACGCGCTGCATGAAGCGCATGTCGAGACCCGCGGCGACGCTCGCGTTCCACAGGTCGTCGGAGAAATTGTCCACGCCGAGCGATCCGGCGCAGGCCGTCGGCAGACCCAGCCGCGCAACCGCTCGCGCGACGTTCCAGCCCGCGCCGCCGGGAACCGACAGCCAGCTTGCAGGACCCGTGCGCACGAGATCGGTGAGGATGTCGCCGGCGGAAACGAATTCGGGAAACTCAGCGTGAAATTCAGGGCTCGCGCTCATGATGCTCACCGTACGAGGTTATTCGGACGCGCTGGAAGGCTGCGATTCAAGCTGCACTGCGGCTTGCAGTGCGTGCTGCAGCACTTCGTAGCAGGCGCCCATCGTGTGATAGTCGGTCTTGCCGGCCGGGCTCTTTTCGTCGCTGTATTTGCGGTTGTCGCACGTGAGGATGCGATACCACGCGCCATAGCGATGATCGACGAAATGCGTCCAGCTGTAGCGCCAGATCTCGTCGTACCAGTCCCAGAAGCGCTCGTTGCCCGTGCGGTGTCCGAGCAGCGCGGCCGTCGCGAAGGTTTCGGCCTGCACCCAGAAGTACTTGTCGTGATCGCAGACGGTGTAGTCCGGGCCGAAGCCGTAGTACAGGCCGCCGTGATCGTTGTCCCACGCGTGCGTCATGGCCGCGTCGAACAATTCGATCGCGCGCGGCAGCAGCCACGGCAGCGGACGGTGGCGCTCCAGGATCAACAGCAGCTTCGCCCATTCCGTCTGATGGCCCGGTTGAAAACCCCACGGACGGAAGATGTTCGAGCTGTCTTCTTCGTTGTAGTGCCAGTCCACCGACCAGTCCGCGTGAAAATGCTCCCACACCAAACCTTGCGACAGCTTGGCCTGACGCAGCGTGATGTTCGTCGCGACGCGCTCGGCGCGGTCGAGATACACGAGATGGCCCGTCGCCTCGTACGCGGCGAGCAGCGCTTCCGTGGTGTGCATGTTCGCGTTCTGGCCGCGGTACGAGCTCACGCTCCAGTCGGGCGTGGCTTCGTCGGCGTACAGGCCGGCTGCCGGGTCCCAGAAGCGGTGCTCCATCAGCTCGAAGGTCGCGGCGATCATCGGCTTCGCTTCTTCGATGCCTGCCATCGCCGCGTGCGCGTACGCGAGCAGCACGAACGCGAGGCCGTAGCAGTGGCGCGTTGCATCGAGCGTGCGCTTGTGGCCGTCGCGCCAGTCGATCTCCCAGTCGTAGCCTTGTTGATGCGGGTCCCAGTGCGCATCGCGCAGGAACTTCAGGCCGTGTTGCGCGTACTCCAGATGCTGCGGATCGCCGAACTGCCGGTACGCCATCGCGTAGTTGAATACGTAGCGGCAACTGCTGACGAGGTGACGCGTCGCGCGGTTGTAGATCGTGCCGTCGTCGCGAAAGAAGTGGAAGAAGCCACCGCTCGGATCGAGCACGTTCGGCGCGTAGAAGCGCAGCGTGTCCTCGACGTGCGACAGCAGGAAAGCGCCATCGCGGAAGCTCGCGACAGGCGGCACCTTGTGATTGGCGGTGTTGTTCGAAAGAGTCGTGTCGGGTTGTTTCATGGCATTTTCACCGAGGTACTGGCACGGACAACGAGTTGGACCGGAATGCGAATGTCGAGTGCTGACGGCGTGTCTTCGAGCAGCAGTTCGACGCCGCGCCGGCCGAGTGCTTCCTTGTCGACGGCGATCGTCGTGAGCGGCGGGCGCGCGTGCGCGGCGGCGGGAATGTCGTCGAAACCGACGATCGCGATGTCTTCGGGCACACGCAGGCCGCGCGCGAGACACACGCGCAGCGCCGCCAGCGCGGCGAGGTCGTTGTAGGCAAAGACGGCGTCGGGGCGCGGGCCGGGGCGGTCGAGCAGTTGCTCCATCGCGAGCGCGGCGCCGGCGTCGGGGTCCAGCCCGGCGTCGATCGTCACTTCCAGCGACGGGTCGAACAGCAGGCCGGCGTCGAAAAACGCGCGCCGGTAGCCGAGCGCGCGCTGCGCGATGCTGTAGTGCGCAAGCGAGCCGCCGATGAACGCGACGCGCGTGCGCTTCTGCGCAAATAGATGCTGCATCGCGAGCGCGGCGCCCGCCTGGTTATCGAGATTCACTGAGCGCAGGTTCGGCGCCCACAGATCGATCAGCACGAGCGGGCGCTTCATCGCAACGAGCGTCGTGAGCGTTTCCGGCTCGACGAAACCGGCGACGGCGATCGCGTCGGGCGCATGCAGGCGCATCTGCTGGACGACATCCTCGGTCGGGCCCGCTGTCAGCACGGACGGCACGATGCCGCGCTCGCGGCACGCGTCCTCGACACCGTGCAGCACGTGCGAGAAGAACGGGCTGACGGCGAAGTTGTTGTGATGACGATGCAGCAGGAACGTGAGCCGGCGAATGCGTGGGCGCAGCTGTGCGGAATCGTAGCCGAGCCGGCGGGCCGTTTCGACGACGCGTTCGCGCGTCGTTTCCGACAAACCGGGCTGATTCTTTAGAGCGCGTGAGACGGTGCCGATCGACACGCTGGCCGCGCGGGCGACGTCGCGGATCGTTGTAGCCATCGAAAAAAGCGGCGGCGCGAGAGACGCGCAGCGGCGGAGTTCAAGTTCGGGTGATTGTATAGTAAAACGATCGCGCTAAACCCTCGCTCAGGGGCTTTCGATACGCGTAGATACCCGTATACAGGCGCAATGAAGGCGAATCGTTTGTTTAGTAAAATGCACTAAACGGCGTATTGGATTCATCAATTGATACGGACGGCAGCGAAGTTGCGGCCGCAGGCGAGCGCGGCGCGCGCCGCTCGGGAATGAGAAACACGAGTGGTGAACGCGCGGTCCGAACCTTGCTGCCAAGGTGACTGCTCGTCGTGACAAAGGAATGTCGTTGCGGCGTGCTTTGCCGCTGGAGATGACGGCGGAAGCCGAAGCCGGGGCGAAGAAGTTCAGTCGACGGTTGCCGCCGTGCGCCCTTGCAGCAACATCTGGCTTTCTTCGAACCCGATCATCACGAAACCGGACGCTTCGCTTTTCGCGCGGCGCTTCGCGAGCGCCGCAACCGATGCAATGTCTTCGCTGCTGTACACCGCTTCGCCCGCGTGCGGCTGCACGAGCACGCAGCCAATCGCCATCGTCACGAAGCCGAAGAACGTCGGATTGCCGCGCCGGTCCTCGCCATGGATGCCGCCCGCAAAGCGGTCGCCCGGCGCGTAGAAGCGCTGCGCGCCTTCGTTGAACACGTGAATGGCGCGCTCTGCGCGCTCGCGCCAGTCTTCGCTCTGGAACAGGATCAGAAAATCGTCGCCGCCGACGTGGCCGAGAAAATCGCGTGTCGGATCGCAGACTTCCGCGAGCACGTGCGCGGCGAACTTCAGCACTTCGTCGCCTTGCCAGTAGCCGTACTGGTCGTTGAACGGCTTGAAGTGATTCAGGTCGACGTAGCACGCATAAAAGCCGGCTTCGTGGCTGAGCAGCCGCGTGATGTGCGAGCTGATCGGAATATTGCCCGGCAGAAAAGTCAGCGGATTCGCGTAACGCGCCGCCTCTATGCGTACTTCGGTCACCGCGCGCACGAGGCTTTCGCCCGTGCCGAGGCCGACGTACTTGCCGCTCTCGGTGATGACGAAGCCGTCCGCGAGGTAGCGCTGGTCGTCGCTGGCGAGCAGCTTGGCCATGTCTTCGACCGTCATCGATTTTTCGATGACCACGGGTGATGCATTCGCAAACAACAGGCATGGCCGCTTGCCGAACAGCTCGCGGTGGTAAGGCAGCGCGTAGCGGTCCATGAACGCGCGCCGGTTGATCAGCGCGACGGGCTCGTTATGCTCGACGACGGCGACGGCATGCAGGTTCGGCAGACGGTTGAAGAGTTCGAGCACGTCGTTGTTGGTCGCGTTGCGCGGCAGCGCGGGCGCATGCACGACCATCTTCGCCGATGCCATCCCGCCCGACGGCGATGCGCTCACCGCGCGCGTCGCTTCGGGGAACACGGCGATATGACCGGCGCGCAGTGCCTCGCGCGCGTCGTCGGAGACCTTGCGCGGCGGATGCGCATGCGGCTTGCCAAAGAAATAGCCCTGTCCGCAAGCGATCCCCATATCGCGCACGACGATCAGATCCGCCTCGTTTTCGATGCCTTCGGCCACCAGACGCGCGCCGCTCGCGGCCGCGAAGTGCTGCATTGCCTTGACGGCTTCGAACTTGAGCGGATCGCTGGCAATGTCGTGAATGAAAAACCGGTCGATCTTCACCACGTCCGGCTGCAGACGCACCCATAGGTTCATGCTGGCGTTCGCGGTGCCGTAGTCGTCGAGTGCGAACTGGGCGCCGGCCATGCGCAGCATGGAGATGGCGGGCAGGAAACTGGCGACGTCGGGAATCGCGCTCTGCTCGGTCAATTCGATCACGATGCGCTCGGCATCGACGCCCATGTTGCGCAGCATCACGAAGGTGTCTTCGCGGTTATCGGCGAGTTGACGGATCGCACCGGCGCTGAAATTCAGGAACAGCTTGCCCTCGTACTTGAGCTTCGCGAATGCCTCGATGCAGGTGTGCGCGGCGGCGCGCTCCAGTGCGATCACGCTGCCTTCGGCGGCCGCCTGCGCGAATAGCGCGTACGGCGCTTCGAGGGCGGAGCCGGCCGGTCCGCGGATCAGCCCTTCGTAGCCGAGAATCGCGCCGTCGTCGAAATCGACGATCGGCTGGAACACGGCGGACAGGTCACGCTGCGCGATCAGATCGACGATGCGCGGCGCTGCGATGGTGGAGAACGAGCGTTGAGGCATGACACACGGCCGGAGCATTGGACCGTCGGCTTATCGGCAGCAAGTCGCTGAAATTAAATGAATTTTTAATGACGCTCCGCACCGTTCTGGTGCTTGGCGGAAGCGCTTTCACTATTTGGGCGGCAGGTGCGTGCGTTTGTCCTATGCCGTCGTGCCGAGGCGACAGCAGCGGCCGGGCAGGATGAAATAACGAAAAAACCGCCCGCAGGCGGCTTTCACGACATGCACTCAGGGAGAGCGCTTATGAATCTCGACTTTTTCGAAATGGGCCTAGCGGCGCGCAACAGCGGCTGTCGTGCCCTTTTGCGCGGCGCGCTTCTCGGCGCTGACGTCGCGCGCGCCCCAGCGTTGCGCGAGCGCGGCGCAGACCATCAACTGAATCTGATGGAACAGCATCAGCGGCAGCACGACGGCGCCTACCGCATGCGTGGCGAAAATCACTTTCGCCATCGGCACGCCGGCGGCGAGGCTCTTCTTCGAACCGCAGAAGATGATCGTGATCTGGTCGGCGCGGCTGAAGCCAAGGCGCTTGCTGACGAATATCGTCACGAGCAGCGCGAGCGCCAGCAGCACCGCGCACACCACGAGCAGCCCGCCCAGCGCCGCGAGCGGAATCTGATGCCACAGGCCTTCGTTGACGGCCTCGCTGAACGCGGCGTACACCACCAGCAGGATCGAGCCCTGGTCGACGAACTTCAGCACGCCGCGGTTGCGGTCGATCCATCCGCCAATCATCGGCCGCAGCAGCTGCCCGGCGACGAACGGCACCAGCAGTTGCAGCACGATGTTCCACACCGTATGCCACGGCGACGTGCCGCTCGCGGCCTGGCTCGTGACGATCACGCTGACGAGCGCGGGCGTGATGAAGATGCCGAGCAGGCTGGATGCGGACGCGCTGCACACGGCGGCAGGCACATTGCCCTTCGCAATCGACGTGAACGCGATCGAAGATTGAACCGTCGACGGCAGCGTACAGAGGAAGAGGATGCCGGCGTAGAGCGCAGGCGTCACGAGGGGCGAAAGAAGCGGTTTGAGTACGAGCCCGAGTATCGGAAAGAGCGCGAACGTGCTTAACAGCACGACGAGGTGCAGCCGCCAATGCGTGGCGCCGGCAATGATCGCTTCGCGCGAGAGCTTGGCGCCGTGCAGGAAGAACAGCAGCCCGACCGCGAAATCCGTTACCCAGTTGAACGCCGTCGCCGCGTGGCCGTGCACGGGCAGCAGGCTCGCGAAAATCACCGTGCCGATCAGGCAGAGCGTGAAATTGTCGGGCAGGAGTTTCGGACGGGCCATCTTTCAAATCTCATGCAGGGGAAGCGATCGCCTTGATGTCGCCGGCGGGCGCGTGCCAAAGGGCTATTGTCCGCGCAAAGTGATTGAAAAAGCAAATTCATTTGCCGAATTGATTAATTACCTGAGCGCATGAAACGCCCGTCCGCGTGCATGGTTGCGTTCGCATCGAGTCTGCTGGTCAGAACGACCGTTTCGGGCGTCCAGAATCGGTCGAAACGACACGTTGAAACAAGCGTTTTGGAGCGCCTCTGTTCATACGAATTCAGGTGTTCGAACGACCCCGTTTCAGCGCTTTTTCCCCTCGCGCCGCAAGAGGTTTGTGGCGAAAAAACGTCGCAGTAACAATGCGTTACAAGAGTGCCGCAGACCTAACATATTTTGGCTCGACTCACTGGGAGGACGCCAATAAATTACTGTTCGAAGGCCGATGGGGTATCGCGCGAGAAAGCTTGTCATGCAAGTCGCGCCAGCCCCGGAACCAGCCAAGCCGTAGCTCGAACGGCGGGCTCTCAGGCGGGTCGTCGGGCAGGTGAAACATGGTGCTTGTAGGGCTGTCGAGGATCAAATGGTGGATGACGGGCGCGCTGATCGTCGCGCTGACCTCGCTCGCCTATGCGAAACCGTCATTTGTCAGCCATGAAGGACACGGGTTGTTCGGCGGCGCGTCGAGTTTTCACGGTTCGTCGTTTGGTGGCCCTGTCCATGGAAACACTGTGCCGCGCGCCAATATTTCGCGTGACATGCCGCGCGGCGTGGCGATGTCAGGTCACGCTGGCCGATATGCGCGAAATGAAGCGCCGCGCACGCGCGGCAACGCGTCGGGCCGGACCAGTGTGAACGACACATTCGCCGGGCGCGTGTACGGCAGCAATGCATCGAACTACACCGCACAACGCATGGCGCTTCCCGCCGACGTCTATCGCAATCGCCCAGCCGCGCAATACGTCGGCACCCAGTATGCCGGTGCGATCACGCCTATCAGCACCGATTCGCATAACGCGCCGCGGCCGCCTGCGACCGCGCAATCGGCGCACGTCGGTTCGATCCGCGACGACGTCACACGCTACAACGAAGAGCGCGGCGCGTCGCGCCCGATTCCGCGCCCGCCTGGGGACCCGTCGCGCATCCCGTCTCCGTCGCCTTACCGTAACTGACCTATCCTCTGCCCTCTACGGGACGTTTCGCAGTTCGGTCTATCCTGCTTTCCATCCACTCGCTCTGAGATCGGAACGGTGTTTTCTCAAGTTCAGCTACCCAATCTTTTCGGTCTCCGCACGTCCGACAAAATACCCCGTCTGATCTGACGTAAGCACGCCACACATTTTTGAAAACGCTCGTCAGTCTATGGCGTTTGTCATCAAATCCCCTCTTCGTTGCGGCGGCGCATCAATCTATCGTTGATGCGCTTCGCATCACACGCTGTGTTATAGAATCCGCGCGCTTTCGAGGGCGCGCGGGTGCTTGCGGCACTGCGGAAACAAGATGTGTCGGCAACCAGTATCAGGCCGAAAGTTCACCAAACTATTCAGTCTCATATACCCGCAATAACCGCAGATATTTTTGTCCATAAAAATGGTCCGCAAAGATTTGTCCCAGCCCAGATTGGCTCGACGATCAAACGGATAACAAACACGGATCCGGCGAGCGCCCCGCCGTACAGCCACACCTTTTGACAAAGACAGGAGAACCCATGAATACCACCGTCAGCCGTGCGCTGAGAACAACCCTGAAGGCGAGCGTCATCGGTGCCTTGCTGGCCATTGCATCGACGTCGTCGTTCGCGCAGTCGAGCGTGCAGCTTTATGGTCAGGTCGACGAATGGGTCGGCGTCACGAAGTTCCCGGGCAGCCAGAGCGCATGGAACGTGTCGGGCGGCGGTATGTCGACGTCGTACTGGGGCCTCAAGGGCGCCGAAGATCTGGGCAACGGCTACAAGGCGATCTTCACACTGGAAGACTTCTTCCGCGCGCAGAACGGCAAGTTCGGCCGCTTCGACGGCGACACGTTCTTCGGGCGTAACGCGTATGTCGGTATCGAGTCGCCGTACGGCACGGTGACGGCGGGCCGTCTGACCACGCAACTGTTCGTGTCGACGATTCTGTTCAATCCGTTCATCGACTCGTACGTCTTCTCGCCGATGGTCTATCACGTGTTCCTCGGCCTGGGCACGTTCCCGACCTACACGACGGACATGGGCGTGGTCGGCGATTCCGGCTGGAACAACGCAGTCCAATATTCGTCGCCGGACTTCAGCGGGCTGTCGGGCAGCGCGATGTATGCGCTGGGCAATTCGGCGGATCACAACGGCTCGAAGAAATACAGTGCGCAGTTCCTGTATTTCCACGGTCCGTTCGCGGCGACGGGCGTGTTCCAGTACGTGAACTTCAACAACTCGCCGACCGACCTCGGATCACTGGTTTCGGGCCTGAAGAGCCAGTCGGTTGGACAGGTGGGCGTGTCGTACGACCTGAAGTTCGCGAAGTTCTACGGTCAGTACATGTACACGAAGAACGACCAGGACGTCGGCAGCTGGCACGTGAACACGGCGCAGGGCGGCGTGTCGGTGCCGCTCGGCACGGGCACGGTGATGGCGTCGTATGCTTACTCGCGCGATACGGGCGGTCTGGACCAGATGCACCAGTCGGCGGCGATCGGCTACGACTATCCGCTGTCCAAGCGCACCGACGTCTACGCGGCGTATCTCTACGACAAGTACACGGGCCAGTCTTCTGGCTATACGGCCGGTGCAGGCATTCGCGCGAAGTTCTGATCACGACAGACACGCTGCGGCGGCGTGTCCCGCGCGCTGCTGCGGCGTGCCCTGCAAAGCCCTGCCTTC
Organism: Paraburkholderia sp. SIMBA_054; assembly: GCF_046534875.1. NCBI lineage: Bacteria > Pseudomonadati > Pseudomonadota > Betaproteobacteria > Burkholderiales > Burkholderiaceae > Paraburkholderia > Paraburkholderia sp. SIMBA_054. Next base: position 16,211 of record NZ_JAWRXV010000045.1, read on the forward strand.
CTCACGGAATGCAGGGCTTTTTCTTTCGGATGCTCGCCGGCGCCGCACATTGTCGACGGCTCCTTGATAAAGTCCCGGGAATCAGCCTGATTCATTCCTATCCCGAGCGATCGCCATGGATACCCTCGTCAGCATGAAAGTGTTTCGCCACGTGGTCGAGGTCGGCAGCTTCGTCGGCGCGGCGGAAAAGATGGACATGTCGGCGGCGATGGCGAGCAAGCATGTGATGCATCTGGAGCAGCAACTCGGTGCAAGATTGCTGAACCGGACCACGCGCCGCGTCGCGCCCACGGAAGCGGGCCGCGAGTACTACGAGCGTCTGAGCCAGGTGCTGAGCGAACTCGACGAAGCCGAGCAGGCGGTCGGTGCGGCGAGTATCGTGCCGCAAGGGCGCTTGCGCGTGTCGACGTTGTCCGCGTTCGGTCTGCGGCACGTGATGAGCGCCGTCGCCGATTACGCGACGCAGCATCCGCAAGTCACCGTCGATATCACGCTGTCGGACCGCGTCGTCGAACTGATCGACGAGGGCTTCGATGTCGCGATCCGCGCGTCGCCGTTGGGGCTGAAGTCGTCGTCGCTGATCGCCCGCCAAGTGGCGACCGCGCATCTCGTGTTGTGCGCGTCGCCGGACTATATCAAGCGGCACGGCGCGCCCAGAAACACCGCCGATCTCGCACGCCACAACTTCATTCAGTACGCGGGCGTGTCGGCGCTCGAACTGGTCGCGGGCGCGAATGCGGAAAGCGCGCGCGTCAAGTTCTCGGGCAATCTGATCGTCAACCATCTGGAGGCGCAGCGCGTGGTCGTGCTGCAGGGCGCGGCGCTCGCGCTGCTCGGCACCGAAGTGATCGGCGACGATCTCGCTGCCGGCCGCCTCGTGCCGCTGCTCGTCGATGAACTGCCGCCGCGCGAACTGCCCATTCACGTCGTCTACGCAAGCCGCCGGCATCTGTCGGCGAAGGTGCGGTCGTTTGTCGATTTCATCGCGGAGCGCTTTTCGAGCGAGACATTGTGGCCGACGCTCGAGCAGATCAGGGCGCTCGCAGTACGGTGAGATTCGCGGCGCAGTGCCCGTCAATTCGCGCCCACTGAACGCCGCACGGACGATTGGGTCGTATCGTTATACTGGTTGCAGCACCCGCGAAGTAGAACGAACCTGACGATTCGATCCGGGGGAGACATGACTGATCTTTCCACGCCGCAGCGCGTCGGCGACGACGCGCCCGCTTCCCGATCTTCCGCGCCGCCCTCGCCGCACGAGCCGTCCTCGCGACGCCTGCGTTTCGTCACGGCCGCCGCACTGTTCGACGGCCACGACGCGTCGATCAACATCATGCGGCGCATCCTGCAGGCGAGCGGCGTCGAAGTGATCCATCTCGGCCACAACCGCTCGGTCGAAGAAATCGCGACGGCGGCGCTGCACGAAGACGCGGACGGCATCGCGGTGTCGAGCTATCAGGGCGGGCACGTCGAATACTTCCGCTATCTGGTCGATCTGTTGCGTGAGCGCGGCGGCGAGCGGATCAAGGTGTTCGGCGGCGGTGGCGGCGTGATCGTCCCCGATGAAATCGCGGAGTTGCAGCGCTATGGCGTCGAGCGTATTTACTCGCCGCACGACGGCCAGCGGCTCGGGCTGCAAGGGATGATCGACGACATGATCGCGCGTTGCCGCGACGCGGCAAGAGCGAACGCTCAGCCTGCGCAACTCGTTGTCGACCTGAAGGACGCGATGCGCAGAGACACGGATCGCACCGGGCATGTCGTCACGTTCCGCAAGCTCGCGCAACTGATTACCTCGCTTGAAACGGACGACGTCGATCCCGCCACATGCGCGGCGCTCGCCGCGCAAGCCGGGCAAACGCGCGTACCCGTGCTCGGCATCACAGGAACGGGCGGCGCGGGAAAGTCGTCGCTGACCGACGAACTGATCCGACGCTTTCGCCTCGACTACGGCGACACGTTGACCATCGCCGTGATCGCCATCGATCCTTCTCGCCGCAAATCGGGCGGCGCGCTGCTCGGCGATCGCATCCGCATGAATGCGATCGGCGACTGGGGCAGCGGCGCGCGCGTCTTCATGCGCTCGCTGGCGACACGCGAGGCATCGAGCGAAATCTCCGACGCGCTGCCCGACGCAATTGACGCCTGCAAGATGGCGGGCTTCGATCTGATCGTGGTCGAGACGTCGGGAATCGGACAGGGCGATGCGGCGATCGTGCCGCACGCCGACAAGTCGCTGTACGTGATGACGCCGGAGTTCGGCGCAGCAAGCCAGCTCGAAAAGATCGACATGCTCGATTTCGCGGATGTTGTCGCGATCAACAAGTTCGACCGCAAGGGCGCCGCCGACGCGTTGCGCGACGTCGCAAAGCAGGTTCAACGTAACCAACATAAGTTTGGATCGAAAATCGAGGAGATGCCGGTATTTGGTACGATTGCGTCACGTTTCAACGATGACGGCGTGACGGCTGTGTACCAACATGTCGCGAAGGCTTTACGCGATCACGGTCTGCATGAGAGCGACGGGCGATTGCCGAAACTGCAAGGTGTGCGTCATTCGACGGGCCGCAACGCCATCGTGCCGCCCGCGCGCGTGCGCTATCTGTCGGATGTCGCGCTGACGGTGCGCGGTTATCGGGAGCGCGTCGAAGCGCAATCGCAGCTCGCGCGCGAGCGTTGGCAGCTCGACGAAGCGCGCCGCATGCTGAGCGAGGCGAACGGCCGCGTGCCGGATGCCGCTGCGTTCGATTCGCTCATCGACGCCCGCACGTCGCAAATGGGCGAGCGCGAAAAGGCGCTGCTCGATGCGTGGCCGGGCACGGTCGCGGCCTATTCCGGCGACGAACATGTCGTGAAGATCCGCGACAAGGAAATCCGCACGGCGCTCACCGTCGAAACGCTGTCCGGCTCGAAGATCCGCAAGGTCGCGCTGCCGGCGTTTAAGGACCCCGGCGAAATCCTGCGCTGGCTGATGCTCGACAATCTGCCCGGCTATTTCCCGTTCACGGCGGGCGTGTTTCCGTTTCGCCGCGAGAACGAAGACCCGACACGTATGTTCGCGGGCGAGGGCGATCCGTTCCGCACCAACCGGCGTTTCAAATTGCTGTCCGAAGGGATGCCCGCCAAGCGCCTGTCCACGGCGTTCGATTCCGTCACGCTCTACGGCGAGGAGCCGCACGAAAGGCCCGATATCTACGGCAAGGTCGGCAATTCGGGTGTATCCGTGGCGACGCTCGACGACATGAAAGCGCTCTACGACGGCTTCGATCTGTGCGCGCCCGAAACGTCGGTGTCGATGACGATCAACGGACCCGCGCCGACGATTCTCGCGATGTTCTTCAATGTCGCAATCGATCAACAGATCGCGCTCGCGCACGCGAAGGTGCAGCAGGACAACCGTGAACCTTCGCAAGACGAACTCGACGCCGCGCGCCGCTTCGCGCTGGAAAACGTGCGCGGCACGGTGCAGGCCGACATCCTGAAGGAAGACCAAGGGCAGAACACCTGCATCTTCTCGACGGAATTCAGCCTGAAGGTGATGGGCGACATTCAGGCGTACTTCGTCGAGCACGGCGTGCGCAATTTCTATTCGGTGTCGATCTCCGGCTACCACATCGCCGAGGCGGGCGCGAACCCGATCTCGCAACTGGCGTACACGCTGGCCAACGGCTTCACTTATGTCGAGGCGTATCTCGCGCGCGGTATGGATATCGACGATTTCGCGCCGAACCTGTCGTTCTTCTTCTCGAACGGAATGGACCCGGAATATACGGTGCTCGGCCGTGTCGCGCGGCGCATCTGGGCCGTCGCGATGCGCGACCGCTATGGCGCGAACGAACGCAGCCAGAAGCTGAAGTATCACGTGCAGACCTCGGGCCGCAGCCTGCACGCGCAGGAAATCGACTTCAACGATATCCGCACCACGTTGCAGGCGCTGATCGCGATCTACGACAACTGCAATTCGCTGCACACGAACGCGTTCGACGAAGCGATCACCACGCCGACGGAAGATTCGGTGCGCCGCGCGGTCGCGATCCAGTTGATCATCAATCGCGAATGGGGGCTCGCGAAGAACCAGAATCCGAACCAGGGCAGCTTCATCATCGACGAACTGACGGATCTCGTCGAAGCGGCCGTGCTCGCGGAGTTCGACCGGCTCACCGAGCGCGGCGGCGTGCTGGGCGCGATGGAAACGGGTTATCAGCGCGGCCGCATTCAGGATGAGTCGATGCTGTATGAGCATCGCAAGCATGACGGCTCGTATCCGATCGTCGGCGTGAATACGTTCCTCGGCGCGCATGCGCACGACGCGCCGCCGCCAATCGCGCTCGCGCGCTCGACGGAAGAAGAAAAGCAGGGGCAACTGAAGCGCCTGCGCGCGTTCCAGTCATCGCGTGAAAGCGAAGCGCCGGCGATGCTGGAACGCCTGAAGCAGGCCGTCATCGACGATGAAAACGTCTTTGCCGTGCTGATGGAGGCGGTGCGCGTCTGTTCGCTGGGACAGATCACGCATGCGCTGTTCGAAGTGGGCGGCCAGTACCGGCGCAACATGTGACGCCGTCTTGAAGCGAAAAGGCCGCGTCCGCGGCCTTTTCATACCTTCAATGCCAACGATTCAGCGACCAATCCCGAGCCGCGTTTTCGCCGCCTGATACTCGTCCTTCAGACGCGCAACAAGCTCACCGACGCTCGGCACATCGTGCATCAAACCCACGCCCTGGCCTGCGCCCCAGATGTCTTTCCACGCTTTCGCCTTGTCGCCGCCGAAGTTCATCGCGGTCTTGTCCGACTCAGGCAGCGCATCGGGATCGAGTCCCGCGCTCTGGATGCTCTCGCGGATGTAGTTGCCGTGCACGCCCGTGAAGAGGTTCGTGTAGACGATGTCGGCGGCATTCGCGTTGATGATCGCCTGCTTGTAGCCTTCGACGGCATGTGCTTCCTTCGTCGCGATAAAGCGCGTGCCCATGTACGCGAGATCGGCGCCCATCGCCTGCGCGGCGAGAATCGAGCCGCCGTTCGCAATCGAGCCGGACAGCACGATCGGGCCGTCGAACATGCGCCGCACTTCACCGACCAGCGCGAACGGCGACGTCGTACCTGCGTGGCCACCCGCACCCGCCGCGACGAGAATCAGACCATCGACGCCCGCATCCAGCGCCTTCTGCGCGTGACGCAGATTGATCACGTCGTGCAGCACGATGCCGCCGTAGCTGTGCACGGCATCGACGATCTCCTTCGCGGGCGCGCGCAGGCTCGTGATGAAAATCGGCACCTTGTGTTCGACGCACACGCGAATGTCGTGTTCGAGCCGCGCATTCGACTGATGCACGATCTGATTCACGGCAATCGGCCCGATGACAGCGTCCGGGTTCGCCGCCTTGTGCTCGGCAAGCGAGGCCTGAATCTGTGTCAGCCATTCGTCGAGCAGTTCGGCCGGGCGCGCGTTGAGCGCGGGAAACGAACCGACGATCCCCGCCTTGCATTGCGCAAGCACGAGCTCAGGGTAGCTGACGATGAACATCGGCGAGGCGACGACGGGCAGAGCAAGGTTCTGCAGGACGGCGGGCAAGGCCATGGTGCGAGTCTCCAGATCGACTGCCGGTGCATCCGATGCCCGGCGATATGAGTGTAGCGGCTGCCGTCCGCGTTTCGCGTCAAACAGCCGTCGAGCGTCAAATTTAAGAACGATCGTTCTATTATAGGCGAGTCTGGGCCGCGTTGCTCGTTTGGTGTCGTTTGAAGGAGAGTTCAGGTTCTACGAAAGCGTGGGCTATCCCACTCGTCGCGACACACTCGCCTTCTACAATGCCCAGACTTACAACGACAACGAGATCCGACATGCTCTTCGCGGACTTCACACCCTTTCGGGTCACGGCCGGCGACGTCGATATTCATGGAGTCAAGGGCGGAGCAGGGCCGCCTTTGCTGTTGCTGCACGGTCATCCGCAGAGCCATCTGATCTGGCATCGCTGCGCGGCGCAACTCGCCGAGCATTTCACGGTGATCGCGACCGACCTGCGCGGCTACGGCGCGTCGGCGAAACCGCCGAGCGACGAGGCGCACGCGCCGTATTCAAAGCGCGCGATGGCCGCCGACCAGGTCGCCGTGATGCGCCACTTCGGCTACGAGCGGTTTCTCGTGTGCGCGCATGACCGCGGCGCGCGGGTCGCGCACCGCATGGCGCTCGACTTCCCCGATGCCGTCGAGCGCCTGATGCTGCTCGACATCGCGCCGACGCTCGCAATGTACGAAGCCACCGACCGCACGTTCGCGACGCTCTATTTCCACTGGTTCTTCCTGATCCAGCCGGAGCCGCTGCCCGAGACGCTGATCGAAGGCAATCCCGATGTCTACGTCGATCGCGTGATGGGCAGCCGTCACGCGGGCCTCGCGCCGTTCGCGCCCGAGGTGCTCGCCGAGTATCGAAAGGCCTTGCGGCAGCCGGGCGCCGTGCATGCGATGTGCGAGGACTACCGCGCATCGGCGACGATCGATCTCGAGCACGATCGCGCCGATATCGAACGCGGACATAAGATTGCCTGCCCGCTTCGCGTGCTGTGGGGCGCGGAAGGCGTGATCGAGAAATGCTTCGAGCCGATCGCCGAATGGCGCAAGGTTGCGCGCGACGTCAGCGGCCGTTCGCTGCCGTGTGGCCACTACATTCCCGAGGAAGCGCCCGCCGAACTCGTCGCGGAGATGTTGTCCTTCTTCGAGGCCGTGGAGCTTTGATTGCTGGGCGCTTTTAAGCCGCTCGCGTACTTTAAGCGAGCGGCGGCAGGCGCCGCGGCACCGGCGTCGACTTGACGATTGCGGTGCTCGTTTCTGCACGCTCGGTCACTTTCGACAGAATCTCGTCGAGCTGATCGATCGAGCGCAGATACAGGCGGCAGATGAAGCAATCGTCGCCCGTCACCTTGTCGCATTCGACGAACTCCGGAATGCGGCGAATCACGTCCTCCACCAGATGTAACTGACCGGGTAACGGCTTCACGCGCACGATCGCCTGCAACGTGTAGCCTAGCGCGCGCGGATCGATCTGCACCGTGAAGCGCTCGATCACGCCTTGTGCGTCGAGGCGCCGCAAGCGGTCCGCCGTCGCGGGCGCGGAGAGTCCAACGCTGCGCGCGAGTTCGCTGACGGGCTGGCGCGCGTCGTCGGCGAGACTCGCGAGCAGCATGCGATCGGTGTCGTCGAGCGTCGCGGGTGCCGGAGCTTGCCTGGTGTCGGGATTAAGGCGCTTTGTCATTTTGGCCTTCGCATTTAAGGTTGATTCGCTCGATTACCTGATTTTAGATATGTATTGGCCACTTCGGATTAATTACACTGATCGCAAGATGTGATTCTTCTGGAGAGTTTCAGATGGCAGTGAACAACGAAGTGCGGCACGGCGCGTTCGAGATGACGCTCGCGATGCTGATGTCGGGGACGATTGGCTGGCTCGTCGTTTCGTCGCAGCAATCGGCTCTGAACGTCGCGTTCTTCCGATGCCTGTTCGGCGGCGCGACGCTGCTGCTGATCTGCGCCGTCCTCGGACTGCTCAAACGCAAGCTGTTTTCGTGGAAGATGATCGCGCTCGCCACGCTCGGCAGCGCGGCCATCGTCATGAACTGGGTGCTGCTGTTCGCCGCTTACTCGCGCGCGTCGATCTCGATGGCGACCACCGTCTACAGCACACAGCCTTTCATGCTCGTCGCGCTCGGCGCGCTGGTGTTCCGCGAGCGCGTGACGGCATCGACGGTCGCCTGGCTGCTGATCGCATTCGTCGGACTCGTGTTCGTTGTGAAAGTGGAGCCGGCTGTGCTCGCGATGCCGGGACAGTATCTGCAAGGCGTCGCGTTTGCCGTCGGTGCGGCCTTCCTGTACGCGGTTTCGTCGATCATCACAAAGCACTTGAAGAACACGCCGCCGCACCTTATCGCGCTGATCACGGTGACGACAGGGGTCGTCATGCTCGCACCGTTCGTGCAGTACGACGCGTTGCCTACGACGGGCGTGCACTGGTTGCAGCTCGTCACGCTCGGCATCGTGAACACGGGGATCATGTATGTGCTGCTGTACGGCGCAATCCAGAAGCTGCCGACGGCGATGACGGGCGCGCTGTCTTTCATCTACCCAGTCGTGGCGATCGTCGTCGACCGGATCGCGTTCGGACAGAAGCTCGCGTGGATTCAGGTGCTTGGCGCGGTGTTGATCCTGCTTGCGGCGGCCGGCGTGAATCTGGGCTGGCGCATCGTGCCGACGCCGACGCGGCGCTACTCCATATAACGGTACTTCATACCGATAGTACGGAATCCGAATAAGGTGTCAGGCCGGCGTTAACAATTCTGTAGGGAAATCACCGATGCGTTCGAAAGCTACGCGCGGGTATTATTTCTTCGACGCTGATCACGTCAACAGTAATTACGCCGCTCGAACCGAAAGCCGAGCGGCTTTCTTTTTATACGGCCATGCACGTGGCTTCGGCTCACGAATCAACCGGCGCGCGCAGTGATCTGCTCGCCGTCGAATCGCAGCGGCCCATTCTCCGCCGCCAATCCTTCTATCAGTTCACGCAACAGTGCGGGCCATGCGCTGCGCGGCTTTAGTATCGATGCCGCGGCCCGCATCACGCTTGCGTCGTCGAGCACACGCAGCAAGGCTTCGAAAGATAGCGAGCGTGCGTCGAGCAGCTTGAACACGATCAATACCTTCAGCGCGTTTTTCGCGTTGCGTGCCGGGTCGGCGCGCAGCCACGCGACGCGCGACAACGCGCGATCGAGTGCTGCATGCACATCGGAAAACGGTGCGCCGTGGCCTGGAATCACCGTCTTTACATCGAGTGTGCCGATCAGTTCGAGCACGGCCTGTTGCTCTGCGAAACCGCTTTCGCCTTCAAGTTCCGGAAAGATCACGCCGAAGCCGTTTTCCCACAGCGCGTCGGCGCTGATCAGCAGCTTTTGCCCGGCGCAATACAGCATCAGCGAATGCGGGTCGTGGCCCGGCGCGCCGAGCACATCCCAGTCGAGTGCGCCGAGCGTCAGGCGAGTGCCCGGTTCGATCGTGTCCGAGAATGCGAAACGTTCGCAGAATTGACCTGTTGCGCGAAACGTCAGACGCGACTCGTCCCATTCGCGCACAGCGTCCGCTTCCGTCGATGGAATCAGCGTCCGGCATGGCCACCTTGCCTGCAATTGCGCGTTGCCGCCGCAGTGATCCGAATGCAGATGCGTGTTGACGATCAGGTCGAGTGGCCGCGTGCCGAGCGCGTGTCTGACGAGCGCCGCTGTTTGAGCCGCGTGCGACGCGTAGCCGGTATCGACGAGCGCCGCGCTTGCTTCGTCGACGAGCAGCACATTGTTCGACGACAGCCAGCCGCGTTCGAACACGCGTATCGACGGCGGCAGCGCGATCATGCGTCGCCTTCCTGTGCGGCGGGCTTCGGCATCACGAGTATCGTCGACTTGCCGATCACAACCGTTTCGCTGCGCTGGTTCACGACGCTGCCTTCGAGCTGTGTCAGATCGCCGTTGAGACTCGCTTTCCAGAATGCGCCGACGACGCGCCAGGTCATCGTCAGCGTGTCGCCGCTGTGCGCGGCTTTCTTCAGCTTGATGTCGAACTCGAGCCCGAGCGGCTGCGCGTAGGTCGAGAAGTGCGTGGCGAGCAGCGCCATGAAGTGCGCGGTCGGCTGCGTGCCGGAGGCGATCAGGCCGCCGAAGCGGCTTTGCGCCGCGTACGCGTCGTCGTGATGGAGCGGGTTGAGGTCGTTCACGAGTGTGGCGAACGACTTGATCGATTCCGCAACCAGGCTCAGCGTCGCGCTGAATGTCTCGCCGACCGTGACGACGCGCGGCGGCGTGTTCATGTCTTCGCCTCGCGTTTCGGTGACTGCTTCGCCATGAAGTCCACGTGGCGCCTGTCGATTTCATCCCACACCGCGCGTTTAGCCGCGTCATCGAACGAAGACCAGTTCGCGATTTCGGCGATCGTGCGCAGGCAACCTTCGCACAGGCCCGTGGACCTATTCATCCGGCACACGTTGATGCATGGCGAAGGAACGGGCGCGATGGTTTGCGCCGTGTCCTGAGCGCGAGCCGTGTCGGCTGTCATGCCGTCTCGCGCAACGCCACGTCGACGACGGGCGCGCCCGTCAGCGTGGCCAGTTCCTGCGGCGTCAGATTGAACACCGCATGCGGATGACCCGCGGCTGCCCACAGGCTGTCGAGCGTGAGGAGATCGGCGTCGATCAGCGTGACGGGCGTCGTTGCGTGACCGATCGGACACACGCCGCCGATCGCATAACCCGTTTTCTCGCGCACGAACTTCGCGTCCGCGCGCGCAATCTCACCGACCTGCGCCGCCACCTTCTTTTCATCGACGCGATTCGCGCCGCTTGCGATGATCAGCACGGGCGCATCGTCTTCGCGGCGGCGAAACAGGATCGACTTGGCGATCTGCGCGATCGAGCAGCCGAGTCCCGCCGCCGCTTCCGCCGACGTCTTGCCCGTTTCCGGCAGCATCACGACCTGTCCGGCATGGCCGCGCTCGCGCAGCAAAAGCGCGACGCGGCGCGCCGACTCGGGCAGCGAATCCAGATCGGGCGTGTGAGGTGTTTGTACCGTTGCGTTATCCGACATGTGTTGTGTTCCTGTGATGAGTCATACGCAGGTGGACTTTTCGCTGCGTGCCTTCGCCAGTAGCGCTTTGCCCGCGCGCGACACGTTCGGCTTGCCGATTGACGTCGAAATGAAATCACCGATCTCGACGACTTGCGCGAGGTCGATGCCCGTCTCGATGCCGAGTCCGTTCATCAGATACAGCACGTCTTCCGTGGCGACGTTGCCCGTTGCGCCTTTCGCGTATGGACATCCGCCGAGTCCCGCAACCGACGCATGAAAAATCTCGATGCCTTCCTGCAGCGCGGCGTAGATGTTCGCGAGCGCCTGGCCGTAAGTATCGTGGAAATGCCCCGACAGGCGCTCGCGCGGAAACACCTGCGTGACGGCGGCGAATACTTCACGCGTGCGCTTCGGTGTGCCGACGCCGATCGTGTCGGCGATATCGATCTCGTCGCAACCGAGCGCGGCGAAACGCTCAACGACATCGACGACCGACGCGACGGGCACGTCGCCCTGATACGGACACCCCAGCGAACACGACACGCTGCCGCGTATGCGGAGGCCTTTGTCTTTTGCAGCCTGCGCGACAGGCACGAAGCGCTCGATGCTTTCCGCAATGCTGCAATTGATGTTCTTTTGCGAGAATGCTTCGCTGGCCGCGCCGAAGATCACGATCTCGTCCGCGCGCGCGGCGACGGCGCCTTCCAGGCCGCGCAGGTTCGGCGTCAGCACCGAGTAGATCGTGCCCGCGCGACGCTCGATGCCCGCCATCACGTCGGCGCCGTCGGCCATCTGCGGCACCCACTTGGGCGACACGAACGAAGCCGCTTCCACATTCCTGAACCCGGCCGCCGACAGGCGATTGATCAACTCGATCTTGACCTCGGTGGGTACGAATTCCTTCTCGTTCTGCAGTCCGTCGCGCGGACCGACTTCGACGATTTTCACTGCTTGTGGCATGGCCATGTTTGTCTCCTGTGTCGACGGAAGCCGGCGCTTTGACGCTTGCTCCCGTCCCTGCAAGTCACTTGCTGCCGCGTGACGCGGTCTTGCGTGGCGCTCAATAACCGCGCCCGATATCGACGATTCCGCCGATCGGCTCGCCACGCATCAACGCGCCGATCTTCTGCGCGATCTGCGCGACGCTTTCTTCGCGCAGCGTCAACGCCGAGATATGCGGCGTGATCGAAATGCGCGGGTGCTTCCAGAACGGATGCTGCGACGGCAACGGTTCCTCAACGAATACATCGAGCGTGGCTGCGGCAATCTGGCCTTGCTCCAACGCAACGAGCAAATCCTGTTCGACGAGATGCGCGCCGCGCGCGATATTGACGAGGTACGCGCCGCGCGCGAGCTTCGACAAGTTGCGCTGGTTGAGGACGCCGTCCGTGTCGGGCGTGTGCGGCAGCAGGTTGACGAGCACTTTGACGCCATCGAGGAACGCATCGAACTGCGCTTCGCCCGCAAAGGTCGTGACGCCTTCGATCTCGCGCGCGCTGCGGCTGAAGCCGCGCACCGGGAAGCCTGCCGCGGCGAGCGTCGTCGCTACATGCGAGCCGAGCACGCCCAGACCGAGCACGCCGACCGTGAACGTTTCGCGCGCGTGCGGTTCGAGCACATGCCAGCGCTGTTCTGCCTGCAACCGGTCGTATTCGTCGAAGCGGCGCATGTAACGCAGCACCGCGTGCATCACGTACTCGGCCATCTGTTGCGCCATCCCCGTATCTTCGAGCCGCACGAGCTGCGCGTTGCGCGGCAGCGTGCCGGGATGCTCGCGCTCCAGCTTCAGGATCGCGTCGACGCCTGCGCCAAGGTTGAAGATCGCGCGCAAGTCGTCGCGGCCGGCGAGCATCTCGCGCGGTGGCTTCCAGACGACGGCGACATCGGCGGGGGCGTTGTCGCCCGGTTGCCATTCGCGCAGGTCGACGCCTGGCAGTGCACGCGACAGGTCGCGCAGCCAGACGTCGGCCTCGGATTGCGGTGTATAGAAAAGGACTTTCATGCGTGGCCGGTTGAGCGTTGCTGTCGCCAGAAGCGGGGTGCTTTTATGGATAGGCTTCATTCTACTTTTTCGCCGACCTTCGCGCGCATTCCCGCAGCCGCGAGGCGCACGATGCGGGCGCAAGCCAGCACGCGCAGCGGCACGGCGATATGCAAAGCACGAAAAATTGGTTCAAGCCATGCGCCGCCCACGCGACAATGATTTCCAGATTCCCGCTACGAGGAAAGAATCATGTTTTCGTGCACCCGATCGATCTGGCCGCCACGGCTCGTGACCGTGCCGGGCTTGCACGGCAGCGAAGGGGCACACTGGCAAACCTGGTTGGAACGTCAATTCCCGCGCGCCTTGCGAGTCGAGCAGGCGGATTGGGATGCGCCTGATCTCGCCCGATGGGCGCAAGCCGTACGCGACGTGCTGGCGAAGGAGCGCGGGCCGTTCGTGCTCGCCGCGCACAGCTTCGGATGCCTGGCCGCCGCGCATGCGTTGCAACAGGGCGTGCCAGTTGCCGATATAGCGGGCGTGCTATTCGTCGCACCTGCCAGCCCGAAGAAGTTCAAGTTTGCGGGTGCTTTCGACGCACGCCGTCTTGGCGTGCCTTCCATTTTGATCGGCAGCGAGACCGACCCGTGGATGGCGCTTGCCGACGCGCGCGAGCTGGCAAGGCATCTGGGCAGCGCGTTCGTCAATCTGGGCGACGCAGGTCACATCAATACCGCCGCGGGCTTTGGACCCTGGCCGCGCGCGAAATACTTCGTGGACACGCTCGCGCATTGCGCTGCGCCGCTACGGTTTCACGATGAGGGCGAGGCGCTCGCCACGCAGGCATTCAGCTAGACGCTGCGGCTACGCAACGCCATATGCATCAGATCCAGTGGAAGCCCTTCGCCAGCAGACCGGCGAGCGCGAAGTTCGCCGCCCATAGCAGGCGGAATTCGGTGCGCATAATACTTTCCAGCGCGCTGAAGCGCTGGTCGACATAGGTCCTCAACTCACGCACTTCACGTTTGAGGTCTTCGAGGTCCTGGAGAATATGTTCGATTGTGGTTTCAGCCCGGGTCATGCGTGCCTCCATATTGAGACCACCGTGAATCAGTAGAAGCGTATGAAAGCGGCGCTTCACATGGGGTTTTTCTAGCGTTTCCATTCGTACAATCCTAAGCAAAATCTTTCTTAAGCAGGGTTCTGGATGATCAGAAACCCAACGGACGAACAACGTTAAATTACGCTGCAACGCGACGATCCGCGATTCGCGAGCACCGTTACGAACCAATCGTACGCGTGACTACCATGTCGAGAAACCTGGCCGGACGACGTAGGAATTAATCCAGGCGCTCTCAGGAGTCGCGCGAATCGATCCGCTAGAATCGCTGCTCCAGCCGCAGCGTCGCGGCGACATGCTTCATCATTAACAAGCGGGGAAAAGATGGCAGGCAGAGGGGATCAAACGCGCAGGCTCGCGGCTGGCTTCATGACGTTGACGCTTTCGCTCGGCGCCGCGCAGAGCGCGCATGCGGATGCATCGCTGCTCAACGTGTCGTATGACGTCACGCGCGAGCTGTACAAAGACATCAATCCAGGCTTCATCGCGGCGTACAAGCAGAAGAGCGGCGAGACGGTATCGGTCAAACAGTCGCACGGCGCATCGAGCGCGCAGGCACTGTCGGTGCTGCAAGGCTTGCAGGCCGACGTCGTGACGATGAACCAGCCGAACGACATCGACCTGCTCGCCGAGCGTGGCCAGCTCGTACCCGCGAACTGGCGCGCGCGTCTGCCGGACAACAGCGCGCCGTATACGACGACGATGGTGTTTCTCGTGCGCAAGGGCAATCCGAAGCACATCAAGGACTGGGAAGATCTGGCGAAGCCCGGCGTGCAGGTCGTGATCCCGAATCCGAAGACGGCGGGCAATGGCCGCTATACGTATCTGGCCGCGTGGGGTTACAAGAAGCAGAACGGCGCCACGGATGCCCAGGCGCTCGACTTCGAAAAGGCGATCTTCCGCAACGTTCCCGTGCTCGACACGGGCGGGCGCGGCGCGACGACGACGTTCACGCAGCGCGACATCGGTGACGTGCTGGTGACGTTCGAAAATGAAGTGTCGCTGATCGACACGGGCGTGGGCGCCGGCAGCTTCGAGGCCGTGTATCCGTCGATGAGCATTCTCGCCGAGCCACCCATCGCGATCGTTGACAAGGTGGTCGACAAGCGCGGCACGCGCAAGGAAGCGCAGGCGTATCTCGACTATCTGTACACGGCACCCGCGCAGGAGATCATCGCGCAGCATCATTTGCGTCCGCGCGATCCCGCCGTGCTCGCGAAGCACGCGAGCGAGTTCAAGCCGCTGAAGACGTTCACCGTCGAGCAGGTGTTCGGCAGCTGGCAGAAGGCGCAGCAAACTCACTTCGCCGACGGCGGCACGTTCGATCAGATCATCGTCGACAGGAAGTAGGCGCTGCGCGTCGGGGTTGGTTTTTGTTTTTGCTTTTTTGCTGGCATCCGCGCGGCGCCTACGTGGCGCTGGCGTTGCCGGGCGGTGTTTTGGCCATTGCGCTGGCATCCGCGTATTGCCTTCGTGCTTCAAGCGTCGCCCCTGTGCGGGGCGGCACCTACTTTTCTTTGCCGCCGCAAAGAAAAGTAGGCAAAAGAAAGCGGCTAACACCGCCAACATTTCTTCCTGCCTGAGGGCCCCCAACTGGTCCCACACTTCACACGGCAACATCTCTGTTGGCGCTCGTTGCCAACGCGCGAACTAAGCGCCTCACCCGCTTCGAATGCCTGTGCACGGGCTAGCGGCAGCGAATGGTTTCTGCCGCCCAGGTGGCAAACTGTGTGTAGGTTGTCCCGTTGTATAGCTTGGCGCTCTTACATGATGGCATGCGTGCGCTATCGGTCCGAAGTGAGGCGAGTGTAGCGCTACGGCCTACACACAGTTTGCCACCTGGGCGGCGGTGGAATATCCGGTACGGCGTGCTGCAACGCGGGTGTGTGAAGCGGGTGATGCGTCAAATCAGAGCGTTGGCAACAAGCATGAGTCACGTGGTTGCCGTGTGAAGTGTGGGACCGGTTGGGGGCCCTCAGGCAAGAAGAAGATCTGGCGGTGTTAGCCGCTTTCTTTTGCCTACTTTTCTTTGCGGCGGCAAAGAAAAGTAGGTGCCGCCCCGCACAGGGGCAACGCTTGAAGCACGCTAACAAATCGCGGATGCCAGCAAAAGCAAAACACCAACAGCGTCCGCACAGGACAAAACTCTAACGTCCCAAATCCTCGATGAACCAAAAGAAAGGCCAAACCAGCCCTATCACGTTCAGTCCGCGTCGATCAACGCAGCCGCATCGCGGCAAAAAACATCAATGCCCGTCACATCCGTGCTCGCATCCGCTGCGCTCGAGCGGCATCTGCTGCGCCGCCTCCGCGCGAATGCCGAGGCGCTCGAGCAACTTGCGGTCGGCTTCCGCCTGCGGATTGCTCGTGGTCAGCAACTGGTCGCCGTAGAAGATCGAATTCGCGCCGGCGAGGAAGCACATCGCCTGCAGCGCTTCGTTCATCTGTTCGCGACCGGCCGACAGTCGCACCATGGCGCGCGGCATCGTGATGCGCGCGACGGCGATCGAGCGCACGAACTCGAACGGGTCGAGCGCTTCCGTGCCGGTCAGCGGCGTGCCTTCGACCTGCACGAGATTGTTGATGGGCACCGATTCCGGATACGGCTCCATGTTCGCGAGCTGCGCGATCAGGCCCGCGCGTTCGCGTCGCGATTCACCCATGCCGACGATGCCGCCGCAGCACACATTGATGCCCGCGTCGCGCACGCGTTCGAGCGTTTCGAGCCGGTCCTGATACGTGCGGGTCGAAATGATCTGGCCGTAGAACTCCGGCGACGTGTCGAGGTTATGGTTGTAGTAATCGAGACCCGCGTCGCGCAGACTTTGCGCCTGATGCGTTTCGAGCATGCCGAGCGTCACGCAGGTTTCGAGCCCCATTGCCTTCACGCCGCGAATCATGTCCTTGATCGGTTCGAGATGACGGTCCTTCGGATTGCGCCATGCGGCGCCCATGCAGAAACGCGTCGCGCCGTTTTGTTTTGCCACTTGCGCGGCGGCCAGCACGTCTTCGACTTCCATCAGCTTTTCGGCTTTCAGCCCGGTGTCGTGATGCACCGATTGCGGACAGTACGCGCAGTCTTCCTCGCAGCCGCCCGTCTTGATCGACAGCAGCGTGGACAGCTGCACGGTGTTCGCATCGAAATGCTCCCGATGCACCTGTTGCGCGCGGAACAGCAGGTCGTTGAACGGCAGATCGTACAGCGCGACGACGTCGGCGACGCGCCAGCGCGTGGCGGCGGCATCGGCAGCGGCGGCCGCCTGCGAAGGCGTGACGGGCAGTGCAGCAGTAGTGATATGGCTCATGGGATCGATCCTCAATGATTTGATTTTTTGAAGGCTTTTAACGGGCGAGAGGCCAGCAGCGAGCGGCGCGCGGCTAGCGCTGCGCGGCACGCAGCGTCTGCAGCAGCCGGTTGGTGTCGAGATGCGTCGCGGCGATATCCGCCGACGCGGGGCTCAGATGCGGCACGATGCCGAGCAACGGCGCGCCGTACTGCCGGTCGAGCCGGTCGCGTAGCGCCGCGATGTTTTCGTCGGGGAACAGCATCTCCGGGTCGACGCGGTTCGCGACCCAGCCGGCAATCGGCAGGCCGCGCGCGGCGATCGCTTCCGCCGTCAACAGCGCGTGGCTGATGCAGCCCAGTCGCATGCCGACGACCAGCACCACAGGCAGATTCAATGCGAACGCGAGATCGGCAGTGTCGTGCGCGTCGGTGAGCGGCACGCGAAAGCCACCGACGCCTTCCACGACGACGACATCGGCCATTTGCAGCGCCGCGTTATGCGCGTCGACGACGCGCGTCATGTCGAGCATCACGTTTTCGAGCGCGGCGGCGATATGCGGCGCTGCCGGTTCCCTGAGCATGAACGGCGTTCGAATCTCAGGCGGCAACAGCACATTGGCGGCAGCGTCGAGCTGATCGGCGTCTTCGTTGTGCAGCACGCCGTCCACCAGCGACGCGCCCGCCGCGATCGGCTTCATCGCAGCTGCGCGCAGTCCTTCGCGTGCGAAGCCGCGCAGCAGCGCTGCCGAAACCAGGGTCTTGCCGATTTCCGTATCGGTGCCCGTGACGAAGAGGGACAGTGCGTTGGTCATGCCGCCGCCTCCGCCGTCTTCATCAGCGCGGTTTCGAGCAGGTCGAGATCGTTGTGCGAATGCGCGGCCGACAGCGAGATGCGCAGACGCGACGTGCCTTCGGGCACGGTCGGCGGACGGATCGCAGGCACCCACAGATTCGCGCGATCGAGCGTGGCGGCTATTTCGAGCGTCGCGTCGTTCGCGCCGATGATGAGCGGCTGCACGGCAGTGTGCGAATCGACAGGCAGCCACGGCGTGCGCTTCAGCATGTCGCGCGTGCGCCCGATCAGCGCACGCAGATGCGTACGCCGGTGCTCACCCTCGTCGCCGCCGATGATGCGCAGGCTCGCGGACACGGCATGCGCCGCCGACGGCACCGACGCCGTCGTGAAGATATACGGACGCGCGCGCTGCACCAGCCATTCGATCACCGTCTCATGCGCGACGACGAACGCGCCCGACACGCCAGCAGCCTTGCCGAGCGTACCGATGGAGATCAGATGCGGCGAGCGCAGCGCGGCCTCTGCGATCGCGCCGCGACCTTGCGGGCCCAGCACGCCGAAGCCGTGCGCATCGTCGACGACGAGCCATGCGCCGTGTTTCTCCGCAAGTTCGACGAGACGCGCGAGCGGCGCGATATCGCCGTCCATGCTGAAGACGGTGTCGGTGACGATCAGCTTCACGGCGGCGTCCGACGCTTCGAGCATCGCGCTCAACGCTTCGGCATCCGCGTGCGGATAGATCTGGATGTCGGCACGCGAAAGCCGCGCGCCGTCGATCAGCGATGCGTGATTGAGCGAATCGGAGAACAGCGTCGTGCCACGGCCCGCGAGCGCCGTGAGCGTCGCGAGGTTCGCCATATAGCCGGTGCTGAAATACAGCGCGCGCGGATTGTCGACGAAGCCGCCCGCGAATTCGGCGAGGTCGTCTTCGAGTTGCGCGTGCGCGCGGGAATGGCCGCCGAGCAGATGCGAGCCGCCGCTGCCCGCGCCGTAGCGGCGCGCGCCTTCCGCGATCGCCGCGACGAGCAGCGGATGCGCGGCGAGGCCAAGATAGTCGTTGCTCGCAAAGCCGATGATGTTGCGGCCGTCGACGGTCATATGCGCGGAGCACGGCGAGTCGACCGTGCGGCGACGGCGGCGCAGGCCGCGTGCGTCGATGTCCTGTAATCCTTGTTCGAGCGTTTCAAGCAACTGCATCAGCGCGCCTCCGTCAATGTCGCATCGAAGGCGGCCAGCGTGCGCCCGGCGAGCAGCGCGATTTCTTCGTCGTCGAGAATGTACGGCGGCATCAGATACACGGTCGTGCCGATCGGGCGCAGCAGCAGTTCGCGCTGCAACGCGTTTTCGAAGAAGCGGCGCGAGAAAGTCTTCGCGGCATTGGCATCGTCGATAACGGCATCGAATGCGATGATCGTGCCGCGTTGGCGCAGATTGCGCACCTGCGCGTGTTGCGCGAGCGGTTCGAGCGCGGCGCGCAGTGCCGCCGATTTCTTTTCGTTCGCAACGAGCACGTTGTCGCTGGCGAACAGGTCGAGGGTGGCGAGCGCCGCGCGGCACGCGAGCGGATTGCCCGTGTACGAATGCGAATGCAGAAAGCCGCGCGTGGTGTCGTCGTCGTAGAAGGCGGCGAAGATTTCGTCGCGCGACAGCACGATCGACAGCGGCAGATAGCCGCCGCTGATGCCCTTCGACAGACACAGGAAATCCGGCCACACGCCGGCCTGTTCACATGCGAAGAACGTACCCGTGCGTCCGCAGCCAACGGCGATCTCATCGGCGATCAGATGGACGCCATAGCGGTCGCACAGCGCGCGCAAGCCTGCGATATACGACGCGTCGTGCATCGCCATGCCCGCCGCGCATTGCACGAGCGGCTCGACGATCAGCGCGGCGATGTTATCGGCACGCGATTCGAACAGCGAGCGCACATCGGCGAGCGCGCGCTGCGCGACGTCGGCGGCCGTTTCGCCTTCACGCGCAAAACGCGCGTCGGGCGACGCGACGACATGCGCGTTGCGGATCAGCGGATCGTAGGCGTCCTTGAAAAGCGCGACATCGGTGACGCCGAGCGCGCCGATCGTCTCGCCGTGGTAGCTGTTCGCGACACAGACGAACTCGCGTTTGTAGTCGTAGCCGCGATTGCGCCACGAATGGAAGCTCATCTTCAGCGCGATTTCGACAGCCGACGCGCCGTCCGACGCGAAGAACGCGTGACCCAGCGTGTTCTGCGTGAGCGCGCTCAGACGCTCGGCGAGTTCGATCGCGGGTTCGTGCGTGCAGCCGGCTAGCATCGCGTGCTCCAGCGTGTCGAGCTGATCTTTCAGCGCCGCGTTGATGCGCGGGTTCGCGTGGCCGAACAGGTTTACCCACCACGAACTGATCGCGTCGAGATAACGGTGTCCGGCGCGATCGTAAAGCCACGCGCCGGCGCCGCGCGATATGGGCACGAGCGGAAAGCGCTCGTGATGCTTCATCTGTGTACAGGGATGCCACACAGCGCGCAGGCTGCGGGCGATCCAGTCTTCGTTTGCCTGTGTATTCAAAACTGCTCCGGGCATGAACCGGGCAGAGCGCGGCGTTGGGGGCGCGGCGCGTCGTGCGGGTCGGTCATGCAAATGCTGCTGGCGAATCGGGACGGTTGACGTCCACCTGGAATCCGGCGACGGGAAGCGTGAGTGGCAGCGCGTCGGAGACGGCGACTGCGGGCGTTTTCCGTGGCGTCGGATTGGCTGCCGCGACGATGCGCTGCAAAGGCTCGCAGTGCCTCCGCAGCACGCTTTTTTGCGACAGCGGAGGTGAGATTAGCGCGAACTCCGCTGCGATGCACTACCTGAAAATCCCGTGTTTTCAAGGGCCTGCGTGCGATTTCTGGTGGTTCGCGACAGCTCGCGCCTGTTCGTTTTCAAAGACGGCAGATGGCCGTAGATGACGACGGCAAAGTCATGGGTCCCCTGTGAAAAAATTCTGGCCGTGTGTCGGCGTTTTCAGGGCTGTATCGGGGAGCGCATGCGGTGGGGGCTGTGTTAGCCGTTCTGTCGAGTGCGTACTGGGCGTGCGGGCGCAGGCAAGCGAAGGACACAGGCAAAGGGCGCAAGGGAGGTGCAGGGGGCGCGCGTCTACGGCGCGATGGATGCGGGGCTCGATAAGCTCAAGTGCTATCTGGCGACACGTGCAGGCCGGACTGACAAAGATCGCGCACGCCAGCGTGACGATCGGTCGGAAAGCTTGATCACGCGCCGGTTTCGACGGCCGGGCACGAAGCGAAGCGGCAATGAACTGCGTCAAGCAGTTCCTGCGCAAACGGATTCAGGTGCGGTGGGATGTGCGAGCGCGCAGGACGCAGTGGCGGCGCGTGCTCTAAAAGCGGCGGGATCAGGAAGTTTTGCCCGTCGCGCTATACGCAACGGGCGGCGAGAGAATCAGCGGCTAGCCAGCGCGGGCTTGCTGTCGTTCTTCGAAGGGGAGTCGGCGTCGGCCGTTTGAGTTGCACCGTCTTTCCACACGACGGCATCGTTTACCGCGTAGAGGTGGCACGGGTCCGCGCTCTGCTTCTGGCAATTGGCGACGGCCACCGACATCGGATCGTCGCCGCCCTCTGCCCACGACCATGCGCCCGAATCGGACACCGCGAACGCGCGGCTCGGATACTGATGCAGGAAGTTACGGTAGCCGGCGCGGCCAGCTTCGTCGACGAACGGCACGGAGTCGACGGCATCGATCGACGCGAAATGCGTCGCCTTCGGTTGCGTCGGCTCGGCAACGCGGTACTGGACACCCGTCGGCATGCCGACGCGTGCGAGGAACGCTTCGACGGACGGCCACCAGACTTGCACGCCGTCGCGATCGCCGACCAGACGGTGCGCGTCATTCTTGTACGAGCCGAAATCGACCATTTTCGCGGTCGCGCCCTTGCCCTGCGCGTTATCGGTATACGCGGCGTACATCTGCGAAACGAGTGTGGACGGCCAGATCGAGTCGTTGTCGCCGTACAGCCACAGCGACGGCACATGTGTCTTTTCGCCGTACGTGCCGAAGGCGTGCGTCAGATTGCCT
Organism: Paraburkholderia sp. SIMBA_054; assembly: GCF_046534875.1. Taxonomy (NCBI): domain Bacteria; kingdom Pseudomonadati; phylum Pseudomonadota; class Betaproteobacteria; order Burkholderiales; family Burkholderiaceae; genus Paraburkholderia; species Paraburkholderia sp. SIMBA_054. The sequence goes on from NZ_JAWRXV010000045.1 coordinate 38,045, forward strand.
TGCCAGTCGGTGCAGGCGTCCTGGCGCAGGCCGCCGGAGAAATTGATCAGCCCGCGCACGCCGGACGCGGCGTTCGTGCCGTAGGCAATCGTCGCGAGGCCGCCGTGCGAGGTGCCCGCCACGACGATGTGCTTCGCGTCCACGTAGCTTTGCTTCGACATGTAGTCGACGGTCGTCGCGACGTCGGCGGCCTGGCTCATGCCGTTGCGCGTCACATCGCAGCCATCCTGCACATAGGTGCCGCCCGAATCGGCAAAGCCCTGGCGGTTCGGCGCGACCACGACGTAGCCGCGGCGCACGAATTCGCGCGCCAGCGACACGGGATCGCTGCGCGTCTGCATGCGCGGATCGCCGTGAATCTTGCCGTGGTTGAACACGACCATCGGGAACGGGCCCGGACCTTCGGGCTTGTAGATGGTCGTTTCGAGGGCGACATCGCCGTCGGCGGCGACGGGAATGCGGACAATCTGTTCGCTCAGCTTGACGACGGGCAGGTAGCCGTCTTCATCGAGCGCGAGGCGCTGCACTTGCGCGCGGCCGAGCGGGCCGGCCTCGACGTCCGTGAGCGGGTCCGCGTGCGCGGTCGTCACGGCGCTGGCCACGAAGGCCGCCGAGATCGCACATACCGTCAGAACTTTGCTGAACACCATCCGCAACACCTGCTCTCAAAAGCGCCTGAACCTTCCCTACGGTTGCCCGCAGAACTGATTTCGGTACGGTGACACGCCAAAACAAGGTCAAAAAAATCACGTACGGTGCGTTGTTCACGCACTCAGACAGATCAAGACCGCATTGGAATGAACCGAAGCCGGTCGACGCGACCCCACGCGTCGAAGTGAGCGCCTCGCGATGCCCCTGATCGCTTGCCCGCTGAAGAGTCAGCAGGCGGTGCGTCTGGACATCCTGCGGGAGCGGTGGACCGCCACCTCGCAACGGAGCGCTGCAACATCTGTAGCCTCATCCTGGCACGACAATTTATATTTGTGCAATTCAGTACAAACCCCTTGCGGCACGAATTTCCTTTTGTCAGATGTGCACGAAGCCGTTTGGGGCGGGTTTCGGCGGCAATTCGGAAAGAATCGGTAATTGAGGGACGTGGCGCCCACCCAACACGTTGATTTTCTTACAGAAATGGCCCTTATTTGAGATATGTAAGGGATGCTTGATACGTTGTTGCAGCGCAACCGGAACGCGAGCGTCAGCGATCGCTTACATCGCCATCGACGTAACGCCAATGCCCATCTTCGCCTCTGATAAAACGGCTGGATTCATGCAGCCGATGCGCTCGTCCGCCCACCTTGTAGCGGGCGACGAATTCCACTTCGGCGTGCGTAGCGTCGAGCGGCGTGAAGCGTTTGATCTGTAGACCCAGCCAGCGATGCGCGGCGGCTGCGCTCGGGTCGGCGTCAAGATCGGCGGGGCAGGTTTGCGGTGCCCATGTATCGCGCAAATATTGGGATTCGCCGAGCGCGTAGGCGCTATAGCGGGAGCGCATCAGTTCGAGCGCGGTCGGCGCGGCCGCGCCGCCGTCGATGAACCGGCCGCAGCAATCCGCGAAACGCGGCGGTTTGTCGGAGTCGCGCCGGTTCGGCGCGGCGCCGCCGCAAGGGCAATCGGTGGGACGTTGTTTTGCTGATGCAGTCATGAAAGATTGAGAAGAGATTCAGCTCAGTCCGCGCGCGATGAGAATCTTTTGGATATCGCTGGTGCCTTCGTAGATCTGGCAGACGCGAACATCGCGATAAATGCGTTCGACGGGAAAGTCGCTCAGATAGCCGTAGCCGCCGTGAATCTGCAGTGCGGCCGAACAGATGCGCTCCGCAGCCTCGGAGGCGAACAGTTTGGCCATGGCCGCTTCCGTCAGACACGGCTGGCCCGCGTCCTTCAGCGATGCTGCGTGCCAGATCAACTGGCGCGCCGCTTCGAGTTGCGTCGCCATGTCGGCGAGACGGAACTGCACGGCCTGGTGCGCGAAGAGCGGCTGTCCGAAGCTTTCACGCTCCTTTGCGTACGCGAGGGCCGCTTCGAACGCCGCGCGCGCCATGCCGACGCTCTGAGCAGCAATGCCGATGCGCCCGCCTTCGAGCCCCGACAGCGCGATCCGGTAGCCTTCGCCTTCCGCGCCGATCAGGTTGGCGGCGGGAACGCGGCAATTGTCGAAGACGATCTGCGCGGTATCGGACGAATGCTGCCCGAGCTTTTCCTCTAACCGCGCGACGACGTAGCCGGGCGTGTCCGTCGGCACGACGAACGCGCTGATGCCGCGCTTGCCGGCGCTTTTGTCCGTAACAGCCATGACGATCGCGACATTGCCGTTCTTGCCGCTTGTGATGAACTGCTTGACGCCGTTGAGCACGTAAAAGTCGCCGTCGCGGGTGGCAGTGGTGCGCAACGCCGAGGCATCCGACCCCGCTTGTGGTTCGGTGAGGCAGAACGCGCCGAGCATTTCGCCGCGCGCGAGCGGCGTGAGCCAGTCGCGTTTCTGCTGCTCGTTGCCATACGTCAGAAGAATGCTGCATACGGGGCAATTGTTGACCGAGATCGCCGTCGACGTGCCGCCGTCGCCCGCCGCGATCTCTTCGAGTATCAGCGCGAGCGCGAGCGCATCGAGTCCGGCGCCGCCGTATTCCTCCGGCACGAGCACGCCGTACGCGCCGAGTTCGGCGAGCTGGCGATGCACGTCGGCGGGAAACTTACGGTCGCGGTCCCATTGCGCCGCATTCGGCGTCACGGCGTCGCGCACGAAAGTGCGCACCGCGTCGCGGATCATCAGGTGGTCCTGATCGAGCAACATGCGGGTGTCTCCTGATTATTTGTGTGATGTTTGCCGTTACCAGTCGATCGCCGTGCCGTCGTACTGGAAGAACCGGCCGTGAAAGAGATGCGGCGTGCTCGACGCCTGCGCCAGCACTTCGCGCATGCCGCGCACGCTATGTGCGGGATCGACGGCGGCCGATGCGCCGCCCATGTCGGTGCGCACCCAGCCGGGATGCAGCGACACGCAGGTGGCGTGGCGCGTCTGCAGCGACGTCACTTTCAGCACGTCGTTGAGCGCCGCCTTGCTCGCGCGATACAGCCAGCCCGTCGTTCCCGTCGCCTCGCTGATGCTGCCCATGCGGCTCGACAGGACGGCCAGCACGCCGCGCGCGTCTTCGACGAGCGGCAGCAGAACCGGGATCAGCTGCATCGGCCCGCGCACGTTGGTCGTCATCACGAAGTCGAAGTCGTCGGCGGTGACGGTTTCTACGCCTTCCGTCTGCGGCCCGTACACGCCCGACACGATCACGGCGGCATCGAGCCGCTCGCCGTCCAGCTTCCAGCCGAGCGCGGCAATGTCCTCGGGTGCCGCGACATCGAGCGAAAACGCTTCGGCACCGAGCGCAACGAGTTCACCGAGCGACGCCTCGTCGCGCGCGGTGGCGAGCACACGCCAGCCATCGTGCCGATACTGCTTCACGAACTCGCGTCCAATGCCGCGCGACGCGCCTACGATCAACACTGTCTTCATGAGATGTCCTGTCGTGTCTCGTTGCGCGCAGGCCGCCGCGCGCCGCCATTCGAACGATGCGTCAGACCAGCTCGACGCCCATCGCCGTCGCTTCGCCGCCGCCGATGCACAGGCTCGCGACGCCGCGTTTCAGGCCACGTTTTTTCAGCGCCCCGATCAGTGTGACGAGAATACGCGCGCCCGATGCGCCGATCGGGTGTCCGAGGGCGCACGCGCCGCCGTTCACGTTGACCTTGTCGTGCGGCAGGTCGTGCTCTTTCATTGCGGCCATCGTGACGACGGCGAATGCCTCGTTGATTTCATACAGATCGACGTCTTGCGCTTTCCAGCCGTTCTTGTCGAACAGCTTGCGGATCGCGCCGACGGGCGCCGTGGTGAACTTCGCCGGTTCCTGCGCGAAAGTGGCATGGCCGACGACGCGCGCGAGCGGCATCACGCCTAGCTTCTTCGCCGTCGATTCCCGCATCATCACGAGCGCGGCCGCGCCGTCGCTGATCGACGACGAGTTCGCGGCCGTCACCGTGCCCGTTTTGCTGAACGCGGGCTTGAGCGTCGGAATCTTGTCGAGATTCGCCTTGAACGGCTGTTCGTCGCGCTCGACCGTGACGCTGCCTTTCTTGCCTTCGATCGTAACGGGTGCGATTTCCCACGCGAACGAGCCGTCTTCATTGGCGCGCTTCGCGCGCGTCAGTGACTCGATGGCGAACTTGTCCTGCGACTCACGTGTGAAATCGTACGAACCTGCGCACTCTTCGGCGAACGTGCCCATCAGACGGCCTTTCTCGTAGGCGTCTTCGAGACCGTCGAGGAACATGTGGTCCATCACCTGGCTGTGGCCCATGCGCATGCCGCCACGCGCCTTCGGCAGCAGGTACGGCGCGTTCGTCATGCTCTCCATGCCGCCCGCGACGATCACGTCGACGGAGCCGGCCGTGAGCATGTCGTGCGCGAACATCGCCGCGCGCATGCCGGAGCCGCACATCTTGTTGACGGTCGTCGAGCCCGTCGACAGCGGCAGGCCCGCGCCGAGCGCCGCCTGACGCGCGGGCGCCTGGCCCTGGCCCGCGGGCAGCACGCAGCCCATCACGGCTTCCTCGACCTGTTCGGGCTTCAAGCCCGCGCGTTCGACGGCTGCCTTGATCGCGATTGCGCCGAGCTGCGGCGCCGTCAGCGACGCGAACTCGCCCTGGAACGCGGCCATCGGCGTACGCGCGACGGAAACGATGACCACAGCATCTTTTGTCTCACTCATGTTTCATCTCCTTGATAACACCGTGAACGACAGCGGCCACGTCGCCGAGCTTTTCGGCGTCGGCGGCGACCATGTCGTTGTCAGCCGTGTGCGCGCGGTTCGCGGAAACGGCCGCGACGCAACTGGTGTAGGTCTCCTCCAGCCTCGACGGATCTTTGATCGTCATGCCGAGATCGCGCACGCGGCCGTCATGGACGCCATACACCCAACCGTGAATGGTGAGGTCCTGGCCGCGCGCCCATGCGTCGTTGACGATTGTCGTGCGGCACACGTTGACGACCTGTTCGATCGTATTCAGTTCGACGAGGCGGCGATGCCGCGCTTCGCCCATCGGCCATTCTTCGAGCAGCGCAGCGTGCTTCGAGCGCACGTCCTGCACGTGATGCAGCCAGTTGTCGGCGAGACCGACGCGCCGGCCGTGCAGCGCCGCACCGACGCCCGAGCAGCCATAGTGGCCGACGACCATGATGTGCTTGATCTTCAGCAGATCGACGGCGAACTGGACCACGGACAGACAGTTGAGGTCCGAGTGCACGACGACGTTCGCGATATTGCGGTGAACGAACACTTCGCCCGGCGGCAGGCCGATGATCTCGTTGGCGGGCACGCGCGAATCCGCGCAGCCGATCCACAGATACTCAGGCGCCTGCTGATGCGCGAGCCGCGAGAAAAACTCAGGGTCCTGTTCGAGCTTGTGCGAGACCCAGGCATCGTTGTTCGCAAACAGATGCGCGAGGGGATGTTCAGTAGCAGAAGCGTTCGTAGTCATGATTCGTTCCGACGTAAATCTGGTTGTTTGATGTTGTTCGATCGTGGACGGCGTGCGCTTTCATGCTGCGCGCACCGTCGGCTTGGTGGATGCATTGGCGGCGTGGTCCTGATCCGCTGCGAACCGTTCCGGATAGCGCACGGAAAAACGCAGGCTACCGTCGTACGGATAGAAGTCGGGCAACTCACCTCGGAGAATGTGATCCTTGTGCTTTTGCCAGAGCGCAGGGTCGAAGAAATCCGCGTGATGCTTGAGAAAATATTCGCGCACGCGCGTGTCGCCGAGCAAAAACGTGTTGTACGTCTCCGGAAAAATGTCATGCGCACCGACCGTGTACCACGGCTCGCCCGACATCTCGTCTTCCTCGTTGCGCGGCGGCGGCACCGCGCGCACATTGCAATCGGTGAGGTATTCGATCTCGTCGTAGTCGTAGAACACGACGCGTCCGTGCCGCGTGACGCCGAAGTTCTTGTACAGCATGTCGCCGGGAAAGATGTTTGCCTGCATCAGTTCTTTCACCGCGTTGCCGTACTCGCGGATGCCGTGCTCGACGTCGGCGTCCGTGCCGTTCTGCAGGAAAATGTTGAGCGGCACCATGCGCCGCTCGATATACAGATGCCTGATGACGAGATTATCGCCTTCGTATTCGAGCATCGACGGCGCTTCCTTTTCGAGCTCGCGAATGAGCGCGTGATCGAGGCGCGACAGCGGCAACGCGACGCTCGAATATTCGAGCGTGTCGGCCATGCGTCCCAGACGGTCATGGCGTTTGACGAGCTGATACTTGCCCACCACCTGCGCGCGCGTCGTTTCTTTCGGCGGCGGGAATGAATCTTTGATCAGCTTGAACACGTACGGAAACGACGGCAGCGTGAACACGAGCATCACCATGCCCTTGATGCCGGGCGCGATGATGAACCGGTCGCTCGAATGCCTCAGATGCTGCAGCAGATCGCGATAGAAAAGGTTCTTGCCCTGCTTCTGCAAGCCCACCGACGTATAGATTTCCGCCTTCGGCTTGCCGAGCAGAATGCTGCCGAGAAATTCGACGTACGCGGACGGTACTTCGATATCGACGAGGAAGTACGAGTGCGCGAAGCTGAAAATGATCAGCAGCTGATCGCGCTTGCAAAGCAGCGCATCGATTGCGAGCAGGCCCGGCTTCACGTGATGGATCGGCAATGCGAACGGCACCATCATGTCGCCGTTGATGATACGCCCGATGATGTATGCCGCCTTGTTGCGAAAGAACAGCGACGACAGCACGTGAATCTGGAAATTGGGCGCCTCGTTGAAGGTGCCGAAGTTGTCGTGCAGCGCCTGAATCACACATTCGACGTCGCGCGGCAGGTTTTCGAACGGCGGGTTGAACTGGAAGTTCGTGACGATGCGCTCCAGCGTGACGGCGAGGCCGTCCCTGCCGGGGTAATACGCACGATACGTCGGCTTCGCTGCCGGCTCGTCGTTCTCGATGTACTCGGTCGAAATCGCGGGCCGCACGAAGATGAAATCATTGTTGAAGTACGAGCGATGCAGGATCTGACAGCACACCGAATTGAAGAACGTCTCCGCGCATTCGGGCTGGCGGTGCGACGTCAAAAGTCCGATGTAGTGCAGCTTGATCTGCTGCCAGACTTCGTCGTCGATGCTCTCGGCGTCGTATTCGTCCTCGAGCTTTTCGATGCACTCGCGTACGCGCTCGTCATACGACGTGATCCGGTCGCGCGCGAGTTTCTGCAGGCCGTGCCAGTCGGCGGTTTCGAACAGGTCTTTCGCGTGGATCGCCGCTTCGCGGAAGATCCGGTAATGCCGGTCGAACCCCGCGAGCAGCGTCTCCGCGACGTCGAAGCCGATCTGTGACGATAGCAGTTTGGGAAAGTGATTCATGTCGACCGTGCATTCGTTCAATGTCGCGAAGACCCCTGCGATTGTATCGCCCGGGTGAGCTTGCGAGACGCCTTCAGGCCTTTTGAGCGCGGCGTCGACGCATTGCCGTTTGAAGCGTGTTGCATGGCGTTCGGCGCATCTTCACGCAACGCCGCGCCAACTGTCGTGTTTGGCGTCCGATCTTCCGATCAGGTTTCTTCTTTCAATCTGTCTTGGTGCCTTCGTGCGCGAGTTTGTCTGCCTCGCTGTAACCGTCGCCGCGCGTGCCGAGTTCGAGCAACGCGCGCGCCTGCGCTTCATATTGCGCGAGGTCTTCGAGCGTCGCGTTGAGGTCTTCGCGCTGACGCTCCAGCACTTCGCGATGCCGAACCACCGTCGCGAGGAACGCCTGCAACTGCGGTTGGGTATCCGTCGGCGAATCGTACAGGTCGAGCAGATCGCGAATCTCCGACAACGTGAACCCCAGACGCTTGCCACGCAGCGTCAGCCGCAGCCGCGTGCGGTCGCGGCCCGAGTACACGCGGCGCAATCCGCTCGACCCTTCGCGGCTCGGTGAGAGTAAACCCTGGTCTTCGTAGAAGCGGATCGCACGCGGTGTCACGTCGAATTCGCGGGCCAGTTCGGTAATCGTGTATTGGGTGTTCATCGTTGGGTCTGGGTCGGCCTGTCCGGTCTGTCCTGATGGACGGGCACAAAAGCGGATTGAACGCTAGAATCGACGTTTACGTTATCGTCAACCTGAACAAAGCGCAACCACGCGCACGGCCGCTTCATGCAACCCGATTTGCAACCGACCATGCAACCGACCGTGCCGCCGACGAAGGAAACCTTACGATGAATGCTCTCGAACACCAGCTCGACTATCCGTTCGCCGACCAGATGCCCGCCGCCGGCACGACGCGGGAAGTCGCGCCGGGCGTCTACTGGCTGCGCATGCCGTTGCCGTTCGCGCTCGATCACATCAACCTCTGGTTGCTGCGCGACGAGATCGACGGGCAGAAGGGCTGGACGATCGTCGATTGCGGGATCGCTTCGGACGAGATCAAGGCGAACTGGGAAACGCTGTTCGACACGGCGCTCGAAGGCTTGCCCGTGCTGCGCGTGATCGTCACGCATTGTCATCCGGATCACCTCGGTCTCGCGAACTGGCTGTGTGAGGGCGGCGAGAAGAAGCGCTGGAACGTGCGTCTGTGGATCTCGCTCGGCGAGTACATGCTGGGCCGCGTGATGGCGGCCGGCGACGGCTCGAACGCAGGCGGCGAGGGCGCGGCGCGGCACTTTGCGCGGCATGGACTAAGCGACGAGACCTCGCTCGACAAGCTGCGCAACCGCAAGAGCTATTACGCGAACCTCGTTCCTTCGGTGCCGGGCCAATACCGGCGCATGCGCGACGGCGATGCGCTGTCGATCGGCGGGCGCACGTGGCGAGTCGTGACGGGCTTCGGTCATTCGCCGGAGCATTGCGCGCTGCACGCGGAAGCCGATGGCGTGCTGATTTCCGGCGATATGGTGTTGCCGCGCATTTCGACGAACGTATCGGTGTTCGACATCGAGCCGGAAAGCAATCCTCTGGCGCTGTATCTCGGTTCGCTTGGCCGTTATGAAACGATGGCGCCGGATACGCTCGTGCTGCCATCGCATGGCAAGCCGTTTCGGGGGCTGCATACGCGTATTGGACAGCTGCGCGATCACCACGCGGCGCGGCTGGCGGAAGTGCGTGAGGCCTGCGCCCAGAAGCCGTGTAGCGCGGCGGATATCGTCCCCATCATGTTCAAACGGGAACTCGATATTCACCAGATGACGTTTGCGATGGGCGAAGCGCTCGCGCATTTGCATCTGCTGTGGCTTCAGGGGGAATTGAAGCGGGTGCAGGGTGGGGATGGGGTGATTCGGTTTGAGGGTGAGGCTAGATAAGGCGTTTCCGTCGCGCGGTGAGCGCCAGGCCCGGATATGAATCCACGCTTCTGCCGACACACCTCGGAAAGGACCTGGAAATCACCCCGTTCGCAACAAAGTCAAAGTAAAGCCGTTTAAATTTGATTCTATTGTGAAAAAGTTCGGCGCACGCGACTGACCCACTTCGTCGCCTCAAACAAAAAGCCCGGCCGCATCTCGCAGGCCGGGCTTTTCTCATAGCTCAAAACGCAGCGCAGCTTACTGCACCACCACCGCCCCAAAATTCTGGCGCCCAAACGGACTGACGTGATACCCGCTCACGTTCGTCCGCGTGATAGCGGCCGCCGTCGGATACCCAAGCGGAATCCACAGCGCAGCATCGTGAATGATCTGCTGCGCGGCTTCATACGCTTTCGTGCGCTTGCCCTGATCCGCCGTCTCCTTGCCCTGCGCGATCAGTTTGTCGAGCTCCGGGTCGCAATAACGCGCGAAGTTGATCCCCGACTTCACCGCATTGCAGCTAAAGAGCGGCGACAGATAGTTGTCCGGGTCGCCGTTGTCGCCGGCCCAGCCCATGAACAGCGTGTCGTGCTGTCCCTGCTTGGCCTGCTTGATCAACTCGCCCCATTCGATCACCTTCACCTCGGCCTTCACGCCGATCTTCGCGAAGTCCGCCTGCAGCATTTCCGCGCCCGCCTTCGGATTCGGATTCAGCACGCTGCCGTTCGGACGCACCCAGATCGTTGTTTCGAAGCCGTTCGGATAGCCCGCTTCGGCGAGCAGCTTCTTGGCCTTCTCGGCGTCGTATGGCCACGGCTTGACGGCCTTGTCGTAGCTCCACGTATTCGGCGGATACGGATTGTTCGCGGGCGTCGCCGTGTTGTCGAACACGGCTTTCAGGTACGACGTGCGGTCGAACGCCATGTTCAGCGCCGCGCGCACCTTCTGGTTATCGAGCGGCTTCTTCTGCGTGTTCAGCGCGACGAATGCCGTCATGAACGCGGGCGTCTGCACGACGGCGAGCGACTTGTCCTGCTTCGCGTCGGCGACATCCTGCGGCTTCGGTGACAGCGCAATCTGGCATTCGCCGGCTTTCACCTTTTGCGCGCGCACAGCGGCGTCGGGCGTGATCGCGTAGATCAGACGGTCGATCTTCGGCTTCGCGCCCCAGTAGCTCGGGTTCACGTCATAGCGGATGATCGAATCCTTCGTGTAGCCCTTCAGCACGAACGGACCCGTGCCGATCGGCTTCGCGTTCAGGTCGGTCTGTTTGCCCGCCTTCAGCAACTGGTCCGCGTATTCGGCCGAATAGATCGACGCGAAGCCCATCGTCAGGATCGACACGAAGGTCGCGTTCGGCTCGTTCAGCTCGAACTTCACCGTGTTGTCGTCGACCTTCGACACCGCCTTGATCAGCTTCACGAGACCCATCGACTGCGCGTGCGGAAAGCCGCTCGCGCCTGCGACCTTGTGCCACGGGTTGTTGTCGTCGAGCATGCGGGTGAACGTGAAGACGACGTCATCGGCGTTCAGCGCGCGCGTGGGCTTGAAATAGTCGGTGGTCTGGAACTGCACGTTCGGGCGCAGATGGAACGTGTACGTGAGGCCGTCGGTGCTGACGTCCCACTTGTCGGCGAGCGACGGCACAACCTTCTTCGCCGCTTCGTCGTACGACACGAGCGAATTGAAAATCACATCCGCCGATGCATTGGTCGTGACGAGCGAGTTGTACTGGACGACGTCGAAGCCGTCCGGGCTCGATTCCGTGCAAACGGTGAGCGGCTTCGCGACGGCCAGCGCGGGCGCGGTGGCGAGGGCCGTCACCGTCGCGGCGGCGGCAAGCAACTTGAAACGCATAAGATCTCCCGGGATTTCGAATTGTTCGTGGCGGGGCGGCGTCGTGCATTTGCAGCTCACTACGCGCGCTCCGGGCGGGTGCTTTCACGCAAACTGATTCTGATACGGTTTCGGTGCAGGCGCAGTGCCTCACATCAGTACGTCATTCGTCGCCGGCTCTGGCGCAAGCTTATCGAACGCTTTCAGCAGCGACAACAATTGAATCCGCATATCCATATGGCGGCGGATACGCGCTAACGGCTGGCGTAGTCCAGAAGATACGCGATGCCGTCGATCGCACGCGAGCCGTACCACGACACCATCTCGCCGTCGATCAGCCCGATCCGTTTGCCCGCGAGGCGCGCGTCCTGCTCGAGCGCATCGCAATGTTGCTGCGTGAAGCGATACGGCTCGCTCGAAAGCAACACGCGGTCGGCTTGGGCGAGCCACGCGGCATCCAGATCGAACGAAGGATAACGCGCCGCGCCTGTCTCGCCGCCGCGCACATCGGGCAGCGTCTGCCAGTTCACGAGGCGCAGCATTGCTGAGATATAGGTGTCGCGTGCGACGGTCATCCACGGCTCGCGCCAGATCGCATAGAGCACGTTCTGCTGCGGCCATTCGCGCGATGCGCATGCGTCCAGTTGCGTCTGAAGCTGTGCGCCCAACGCGCGCGCTTCGTCGTCGCGATCGAAAATCGCGCCGAGCAGCGCATACAGAGCGAAGTTGTCCTCGGGCGTCAAAGGATGCGTGACGACGACATGCGGCACGAACTCGCGCAACTGCTCGACGGTCTCGCGCTCGTTCTCGTCGATATTGACGATGACATGTGTGGGTTGCAGCGCCTGCACGGCGTCGATCTTCACGGCTTTCGTGCCGCCGACTTTCGGCACACGGCGCACCTTGTCGCGCGGATGCACGCAAAAGCCTGTGCGCCCGACGATCTGCGCATCCAGCTTCAAAGCAAAGAGAAGTTCGGTGATGCTCGGCACCAGCGATACGATGCGCGCGCCGCGTTCCGCTTTCGCGTGTTCGACACCGGCTGCATCGACGACACGCGTGCGCATGATCTACTGCGCGGCGCGCGGCTTGCGCGGAGCCTTTTCGAAGACGGCGTCGTAGAGCCAGCGAGGCGCGACGTGCAGCAGCATCGACACGAGGCGCATTTGCCACGGGAAGGTCGCGAAGCGTTTCTTGCGCGCGATCGCATCGGCGACTTTTGCGGCGAAGCGGTCCGCGTCCATCAGGAAGGGCATCGCGTACGGATTGTGCGCCGTCATCGGCGTGCGGATATAGCCCGGCGCGATCGTCACGACCGATACGCCGAACGGCCGCATCTCGACGCGCAGCGCTTCCAGATACTTCGCCGCCGCCGATTTCGACGCGCTATATGCGCCCGAACCCGGCAGGCCGCGCACGCCGGCGACGCTCGCAATGCCGACGAGGGCGCCCTTGCGCGCGTCGATCATCGCCTGCGCGAATGGCTCGAACGTCGCGACCATGCCGAAGTAGTTGATGTCCATCACATCGCGGAACGTTTGCAGATCGCCGTGGCCTGTCACGGCGCCGCGGCTGATGCCCGCGTTCGCGATCACGATGTCGGGGCAGCCATGCTCCGCGATGAACTGCTGCGCGGCCTGCGCGAGCGCCTCCGCGTCCCGTACGTCGACGGAATACACGGAGATTGCGTTCTGGGGATGGGACTGCTGGAAGTCGGCGAGCGCGTCGCCGCGACGGGCGACGAGGCCGAGAATCGCGCCGCGCCGCGCATAGTCGGCGGCGAGCGCTTCACCTATGCCACTGGACGCGCCGGTGATGAAAACCTTCAGTGGTGAACTCATGCGGCGCGTGCGGGCTGAATTACATCTTCTTGGCGCGAACCTGCGCGACCAGATAGTCGAGCACCTGAATCGTGCCCGGCAGGCTGTTGGTCTGCGCCGGACCCGTTTCGTACTTGCCCTGCACGGCGAGCGTCGGCACGCCGTCGATCTTGAAGTCTTCGAGCAGCTTCTTGTCGCGCTGGATCGCGCTCTGCGTCGAGAACGAGTTGTACGCGTCCATGAACTTCTTCGGATCGACGCCCTTGGTCTTGAGGAATTTGGCCTGGTCTTCCGGCGTCAGCAGATAGTTCTTGTTGACGTGGATCTCGTGGAAGATGTCCGGCGTGAGCTGATTGGCGAGGCCGAGCGCGTCGACCGCGTGATAGAGCTTCGAGTGCGGGATGAAGTCGTCGCGGAACGCAACGGGCACGCGCTTGAACACGACGTCCGGGCCTTGCTTCTTGACCCACGCTTCGAGATACGGGTCGAACTCGTTGCAGTGCGGGCAGCCGTACCACATGAACTCGATGACTTCGATCTTGCCGGCAGGCGCTTCAACGGGCTGCGGCGTGGACAGCACGGTGTAGTCCTTGCCGGCGACGGGCGCGGCGGGCGCCGCTTGTACCGCGCTCGCGACGAGACCGATCGAGAGGAAAAGAATGCTGAGCAGTTTTTTCATGTCTTGTGAACCCAATCAGGGAAAGTAACGGTGGCCGGCTTGTTGCGCGCCGCGACCGCTACGGTTTCGACGGCAGGCTGCCGCACCTGAGACTTGCGCCGCGCGCTGAAGGTTCAGCGGCGGCGCATGACAATGCATTACCGAATGTGAATCACTGCTTGGTGAAGCGGATCACGGCTGTATCGACGCCCGCATCCGAAAGACGCTGACGCGTGGTGTTCATGTCCTCGAACTTCGAGAACGGGCCGATACGCACGCGATAGTACGTCACACCGCCCGCATCGCGCTGCGTGACCTTCGATTCGAAGCCCTGGAACGCGAGGCGCGCGCGCTGCTGTTCGGCGTCGGCGGACGTCTTGTAGGCGCCGACCTGCAGCAGATAGCCGGTGTTCGCGTCGTTGGCGGCGGGCGGCGTGGCGTTGGCGTTCGGCGTCGAGCCGGCCTTGGGCGGCTGCGTCGGCGCGTTGTTGGCTGTCGTGGTGGGCGCGCTGGTCGGGCTCGGCGCCTTCTTCGGCGGAATGGCTGCCGTGGTCGTGCCGTTGTTTGCGCCGTTGTCCTGCGCGGGCTTCGGCGCGACGGCGACGCCGTTGTTCGACGGCGGCACTTCGACGATCTGCGGCTCTTCGAGCATGCCCGACGTCTGCGTCTGGTTCGTGGTCTGGCCTGGCGCAGTGTTGGGCGGCGCGGGTTGCGCGGCTTGCGGCACCGGCTGGCCGGGCGTCTTGCCCTGCAGCGGACGGTTCGGGTCGTATTGCGGCTGGCTTGCGCCGCTATCGGACGCAGCGGGCGGCGCGACCTTCGCGACGAACGGCGTAGGCGCGCGCGTGATGTAAAGCGCCACCACCACCGCGATGGCCAGGCCGACGATCAGGCCCAGCACGATACCGAGAAAAGTGCCCCCGGTTTGTTTTGACTGCTTTGTAGTGCGGCGTGGTTTTGCCATCGTCTAATTCACCTGCAAAAGGAAATCTGGAATGACCGTCGATTATAACGACGGTCATCCGGCTATCGTCCCGATTAAATCGCAATTAAAACGCGGAGAGATTACATTTTTGCGGGTGCCGACACACCGATCACAGCGAGGCCGTTCGCCAGCACCTGGCGCGTCGCCGAGAGCAGCGCGATGCGCGCATTGCGCGGTGCTTCGTCGTCGACCAGAACGCGTTCGGCATTGTAGAACGAGTGAAATTCGCCCGCGAGGTCGCGCAGATAGAACGCGACGGCATGCGGCGCGAGTTCGTCGGCGGCGTGCGTGAGCATGTCGGGGTATTCGGCGAGCTTCTGCAGCAGCGCCATCGCGCGCTCGCTGTCGAGCGGCGACAGATCGACCGACGGCAGCACCGCTTCATCGGCACCGTAGCGCGACTTCCATTCGTTGATCACCGAGCAGATGCGCGCGTGCGCGTACTGCACGTAGTACACCGGGTTCTCGTCGTTCTGCTTGAGCGCGAGATCGACGTCGAACACGAACTCCGTGTCGGCCTTGCGCGAGATCAAAAAGAAGCGCACGGCGTCGCGGCCGCGGCGGATCGTCTCTTCGTCGAGCAGATCGGGCGAGGCCTCCTGGCCCGGCACGGCGCCGCCCGACCATTCGATCAGATCGCGCACCGTTACATAGCTGCCCGCGCGCTTCGAGATCTTCACTTCCTGGCCGTCGCGCATCACGGTGACCATCTTGTGCAGCACGTAGTCGGGATAGCCCTTCGGAATGCCGACGCCGAGACCCTGCAGCCCGGCGCGCACGCGCGCGATCGTGCCGTGGTGGTCCGAGCCCTGGATGTTGATGACCTTCGTGAAGCCGCGCTCCCACTTCGTCTCGTGATACGCGACGTCGGGCACGAAGTACGTGTACGTGCCGTCGGACTTGCGCATCACGCGGTCCTTGTCGTCGCCGTCGTCGGTGGTGCGCAGCCACAGCGCGCCTTCCTGCTCGTAAGTCTTGCCCGCCGCGATCAGCTCGTTCACGGTCTTCTCGACGCGGCCTTCCTTGTACAGCGACGATTCGAGGTAATACTGGTCGAACTTCACGCCGAACGCCTGCAGGTCCATATCCTGCTCATGACGCAGATACGCGACGGCGAAACGGCGGATCGCATCGAGGTCTTCGACGTCGCCCGCGCCCTTGACGGGTTCGCCGTCGCTGGCCGACACGGTCTCGCCGTTCAGATAGTCGCGCGCGATATCGGCGATGTATTCGCCGTTGTATGCGGCTTCCGGCCAGCCTGCGTCGCCCGGCTTCAGGCCACGGGCGCGCGCCTGCGTCGAGATGGCGAGATTGCCGATCTGCACGCCGGCGTCGTTGTAGTAGAACTCGCGATGTACGTCATAGCCTTGGGACGCGAGCACGTTCGACGTCGCATCGCCGAGCGCGGCCTGGCGGCCGTGGCCGACGTGCAGCGGGCCGGTCGGATTGGCCGAGACGAACTCGACCAGCACGTGCTTGCCTGCGTCGCGCTGCGAGCGGCCGAAGGTTTCGCGCTGCTCGAACACGGCGGCGATCACGGCCTGCTTGGAAGCCGCCGACACACGCAGGTTGATGAAGCCGGGACCCGCCACTTCGGCGCTATCGACGAGGCCTTTGGCGAGCGGATGCGCGAGCAGCGCATCGACGATCTGCTGCGCGAGCTGGCGCGGGTTCGCACGCAGCGGCTTGGCGAGCTGCATCGCGACGTTGCACGCGACGTCGCCGTGCGCGGCGACCTTCGGCCGTTCGAGCGTGATGGCGGGCGCGATGAACGCGGCTTCGGATTCACCTTGCGTCGCCTGGGCGACCTGCTTGACCACGTCGGTCAACAGGGTTTCGAGAGTGTGTTTGTGTGCAGGCAGCATGCTTGTTGCGAGTCCAGTGAGGCAGTCCGATGAAGCGGGGCAGCGCCGCGAACGGCGTGATGCAAGGCCGTCGACGGCGTGGAAAGCGCTTGAGCGCCCGATCCGCGGCGCCCGCGCGACGCTGCGGCGGCGCGGCAGGCGGCTAACGTTTCGTGGCGCGGGCCGTGGCGACAGTCTGCAACACGCGCAGCTGCGACGCAGCGCAGCGTGCCCGGCCGCACGGCAGCGAGCTTTTTCCGTCAATGTCGGATTTTAGCAGGTGCTAATATGTCCAATGAGATGCCCAGCAAGGGCCGTGGCCGCCAGCCTGCCGTCAACTGACAGGCGGGCGTGTCAACGGAACCCGTGCGGCTGGCTGTTGCGATGTCGCGAGTATCCTGCGGCCGGCCGCGCGAGAAGCCAACATAACGAAAAGGGAACCGTCATCATGTTGATTACTTTCAAATGCCGCTCCGCCCCCGATGTGGTGATGCTGGAGAATCTCGCTCAATATTTGCTGGGCATCATCGGCAAGCGGCTCGGCGCACGCGGCGTGATCGCTCACGACGAACTGGGCGTGGTGATCTCGAAGCTCGAAGCGGCCATCGTTACCGACAAGCAGGAGCGCGCCGAGCATGAAGGCCACTTCCACGAAGGGGAGGATGGCCACGAGCACCACGAGATTCCGATTGGTCTCGCGCAGCGGGCGTATCCGTTCCTCGACATGCTGCGCGCGGCGCAGAAGGAAAATACGGATATCGTCTGGGGCCTCTGAACGCTGAAGCGAGCTGCCAGCGTGCGTTGAGCGGCGCCCGTTCAGGCGCCTCCGTGGGTTTGATGGCCGCCGCTTTCGTGGTGGTGGCGCAGACCGCGCATCGCGTTCGGTCAGGCCAGTGTGTTGCGCCCAGAAGCAAAAAAGCCCGTCGAACGACGGGCTTTTGCTTTTGCAGCGCCGCGAGCCTTACTGACTCGCGCCTTGCGGCGCAGTCGCGGGAGCGGATGCGCCGTTCTTCTTCTTTTTCGGCTTTTTCACATGCTTGACGGTGGGCGGGGAGTACGAACTCACCGCACTCGATCCGCCCGGCGCCTGAGGCTGAGCCTCGGTGATCGGTGCAATGGCGGCAAGCGATAACGCGGTCAACATCAGCGTCAGCTTCTTCATACGATTTTTCTCCGTTGACGGTTGCAAGTCGTTGAGCCGACGCGTTTTTCCGGTCGCGTCTGGCGGGTCGGCAAGTAATGCCCGCTCAGTCTACAAAGCCGAAAATATTCGCTGTGCTTTCAACTGAAAATATTCAGCCTACGGCCAGCGATATAGTCCTGCCGCCCGGCGTCTGCGTCTTACAGCAACGGCGCGAGCGCGCGTTGGGCATCCGCCTTCGACAGCGACATGCGCTGCGCGTAGTCCTCCAGCTGATCCTGGCCGATCTTGCCGACCGAGAAATACGTGCTGTCGGGATGCGCGAGGTAGAAGCCGGAGACGCTCGCAGCGGGCAGCATCGCCAGTGATTCGGTGACACTCATGCCGATCTCGCCTGCTTGCAGGACGTCGAACATGTCGCGCTTGACGAGGTGATCCGGGCACGCCGGATAGCCCGGCGCGGGACGGATGCCGCGATACTTCTCGCCGATCAGATCGTCGTTCGAGAGGGTTTCGCTCTGCGCATAGCCCCACAGGTCGCGGCGCACGCGCGCGTGCATTGCTTCGGCGAACGCTTCCGCGAAGCGGTCGGCGAGCGCCTTCAGCATGATCGCGCTGTAGTCGTCGTGATCCTGCTCGAACTGCTTTTCCTTCACGTCGACGCCGAGGCCCGCCGTGACAGCGAACATGCCGATGTAGTCGGCGACGCCCGAATCCTTCGGCGCAATGAAGTCGGCAAGCGAGCGGTTCGGACGCATCACGCCGTCCACCACGGGGCGCACGCTTTGCTGGCGCACGTTGCGCCACGTCAGCGCGACTTGGCTGCGCGACTCGTCCGTGTAGATTTCGATGTCGTCGTCGTTGACGGTGTTAGCGGGCAGCAGCGCGACCACGCCGTTCGCCGTCAGCCAGCGGCCCTGGATCAGGCGCGCGAGCATCGACTTCGCATCCGAGAACACGCGCCGCGCCGATTCGCCGACGATCTCATCGTTCAGGATCGCGGGATACGGACCGGCAAGATCCCACGTCTGGAAGAACGGGCCCCAGTCGATATAGTTCGCGAGTTCGCTCAGATCGAAATTCTTGAACACGCGCCGGCCGATGAACTTCGGCTTCACCGGCTGATAACCGCTCCAGTCGATCTTCGCCTTGTTCGCGCGCGCTTCTGCGAGCGTAACGAGCGGCAGCGCCTTCTTGTTTGCGTGCTGATCGCGGATGCGGTCGTAGTCTGACTTGAGTTCGTCGAGATACTTCGTCGCGCCTTCGTCCGACAACAGGTTCGACGCAACCGACACCGAGCGCGACGCATCCGGCACGTACACGACAGGGCCTTCGTAGTGCGGCGCGATTTTCACGGCCGTGTGCACACGCGAAGTCGTCGCGCCGCCGATCAGCAGCGGAATCTTCTTCACGCGGAAGTAGTCGTCGCGCTGCATTTCCGACGCGACGTAGGCCATTTCTTCGAGCGACGGCGTGATCAACCCCGACAGCCCGATGATGTCCGCGCCTTCGACTTTCGCCTTCGCGAGAATC
Source organism: Paraburkholderia sp. SIMBA_054 (assembly GCF_046534875.1). Lineage (NCBI taxonomy): Bacteria > Pseudomonadati > Pseudomonadota > Betaproteobacteria > Burkholderiales > Burkholderiaceae > Paraburkholderia > Paraburkholderia sp. SIMBA_054. Next base: position 57,174 of record NZ_JAWRXV010000045.1, read on the forward strand.
TCGTTGCACGGGACCATCACGCCCATGTTGACCACTTCGAAGTTATTGCACTGAAGCACCACGGAGACAATGTTCTTGCCGATATCGTGCACGTCGCCCTTCACGGTCGCGATGACGATCTTGCCTTTCGCGCGCACGTCGCCGCCCGCTTCGGCAAGCTGGCGCTTCTCTTCTTCGATGAACGGAATCAGGTGAGCGACGGCCTGCTTCATCACGCGCGCCGACTTCACGACTTGCGGCAGGAACATCTTCCCCTGACCGAACAGATCGCCGACGACGTTCATGCCGTCCATCAGCGGGCCCTCGATCACGTTGATCGGGCGGCCGCCGCCGTCCATGATCTTGGCGCGTGCTTCTTCCGTGTCTTCGACGATGAAGTTCGTGATGCCGAGCACGAGCGCATGCGCGAGACGTTTCTCGACAGGCTGATTGCGCCATTCGAGGTTCTCTTCTTTCTTCGCTGCGCCCGTCTTGAACTTGTCGGCGCTTTCGAGCAGACGGTCCGTGGAATCATCGCGGCGGTTCAGCACGACGTCTTCGACGCGCTCACGCAGATCGGTGTCGAGGTCCGCGTACACGCCCAACTGGCCCGCGTTGACGATGCCCATGTCCATACCCGCCTGAATCGCGTGGTAAAGGAACACGGTGTGAATTGCTTCGCGCACCGGGTCATTACCGCGAAACGAGAACGACACGTTCGACACGCCGCCGCTCACCTTCGCGTACGGCAGGTTCTGCTTGATCCAGCGCGTTGCATTGATGAAGTCGACGGCGTAGTTGTTGTGCTCTTCGATACCCGTTGCAATCGCGAAGATGTTCGGGTCGAAGATGATGTCTTCGGGCGGGAAGCCAACTTCATTGACGAGAATGTCGTACGAGCGCTTGCAGATTTCCGTCTTGCGCTTGTACGTGTCGGCCTGGCCTTGCTCGTCGAACGCCATCACGACGGCCGCCGCGCCGTAGCGGCGAATCAGGTTCGCGTGATGGCGGAAGCTCTCTTTGCCTTCCTTCAGCGAGATCGAGTTGACGATCGCCTTGCCTTGCACGCACTTCAGGCCCGCTTCGATCACCTCCCACTTCGACGAGTCGATCATGATCGGCACGCGCGCGATGTCCGGCTCCGACGCGATCAGATTCATGAAGCGCACCATCGCCGCTTTCGAATCGAGCATCGCTTCGTCCATATTGACGTCGATGACCTGCGCGCCGTTCTCGACCTGCTGGCGCGCGACGGCCAGCGCTTCGTCGAACTGGCCGTTCAGAATCATCCGCGCGAATGCCTTCGAGCCCGTCACGTTGGTGCGTTCGCCAACGTTGATGAAGAGCGTCCCCGAAGTGACGTTGAACGGCTCCAGGCCGGAAAGGCGCATCGTGTGATCGGTCATGGTTCGTGTGCGTGTTTCGTCAGTGCGTCAATGCTTCGGTGTGAACGTGCTGTAAAGCGTGCTTTGGATACTTCACGCGGCGTCGCGATACTGGCTCGGCCACTTGCGCGGCTTAACGTCGTTCAGCGCCTTCGCGATCGCGGCGATGTGCTCCGGCGTCGTGCCGCAGCAGCCGCCCGCGATGTTCACAAGGCCCGCTTGTGCGAATTCCTTCAGCAGGCCCGAGGTATCGGCGGGCAGTTCGTCGAAGCCCGTGTCGCTCATCGGATTCGGCAAACCGGCGTTGGGATAGCACGACACATACGTGTCGCACAGCTTCGCCAGCTCCGCGATGTACGGGCGCATCAGCGCCGCGCCCAGCGCGCAGTTCAGGCCGAACGTCAGCGGCTTCGCGTGACGCAGCGAGTTCCAGAAAGCCTCGACCGTCTGTCCCGACAGAATGCGGCCCGATGCGTCCGTCACCGTGCCCGAGATCATGATGGGCAGGCGCTCGCCCGTGTCTTCGAACAGTTCGTCGAGCGCGAACAGCGCAGCTTTCGCATTCAGCGTGTCGAAGATCGTTTCGACGAGGAACAGGTCCGCGCCGCCTTCCAGCAGCGCCTTTGCCTGTTCGTAGTACGCCGTGCGCAGTTCGTCGAACGTGACGTTGCGCGCGCCCGGATCGTTGACGTCGGGCGAGATGCTTGCCGTCTTCGGCGTCGGTCCGATCGCGCCCGCGACGAAGCGCGGCTTGTCGGGCGTCGAGTATTTGTCGCATGCGGCGCGCGCGAGCTTCGCCGACTCGCGGTTCATTTCGACGGCGAGATCTTCCATGCCGTAGTCGGCCTGCGCGACGGTTGTCGCGCCGAACGTGTTCGTTTCGATGATGTCCGCGCCTGCCGCCAGATACTGCTCGTGAATCTCGCTGATGATCTGCGGCTGCGTGATGGACAGCAGTTCGTTGTTGCCCTTGATGTCGCGCGCGTAGTCCTTGAAGCGCTCGCCACGATAGGCGGCTTCGTCGAGCTTGTAGCGCTGGATCATTGTGCCCATCGCGCCGTCCAGAATCAGGATGCGCGATTCGAGCAACGCGGGCAAGGTCGCGCCGCGCGTATACGCGGCACGGGGGCTGGCGGCTGACGGGGCTGACGTGACGGGCTGGTTCATGGTCTGATCGGGCTCGTGCCGGGCGGACCGGCTTTTTTCAGGAAACTCAATATTGTAGCCGCATGGTCGCGGGCGTGCCGTGCGTGGCGGACTTGCACGGGGCACGGCGGTTGCCGGCAGGGTAGCGCGAGGGGCATTTCTTACGCTGGTCGCTGTTTTCGCAACGAAGCGCCCCGGCGTTTCGCGCCGCGACATCCACATAAAAACGCCACATAAAAGCGCCACATTCAGCGCCAGCAGCCGCATAAAACGAAAAACCCCGCCCGGCGCGGGGCCGGACGGGGTCGATGAGGACGTGTCGCCAGGAGGATGGCGCCTGTCGATCAGTGAAGAATGACCGGCTGGTTCATCAGGCTGTCGAATTGACCCAGAAACTCGTCAACTTCGTCGAGCGTCGGTTCGTCTTCGATCAGTTTCTGCACGTGTTCGCGAAAACTGGCTGCCATCGCACCGTCGATGTAAATCTCGCGCTGCGTGTTCTTGTCGACGATCTCATACCCACCGGATAGCATCGAGAGATGGCCGTCTTGCGGCGGGAACTCGACGACACAGTAGTTGGGGCTGTTGTAGATCATTTGCATGGCGACACTCCTTATTTCCGATGGCTCCGGGCCAGTGTTGCACCGTAGATGGAGCCCTTGGTTTGGAATTCAAGGGGTGGGTCCGGCCTGACGCTTTGAATTCTCCGGACCTATCGGTTAGACCCGTTTTTGCAAAAACGATTCCAGCAAAGCGGTGAAACGTTGCGACTGTTCGATCGGTGCGAGGTGAGCTGCGTCCAGCAACTCGAACTGCGCATTCCGGATGGCATTCGCAATTCCGTGTGTAGCAGCAGGTGGCGTGCCTGCGTCGTGGCGTCCAGCCACAGTAAGAGTAGGAAGATCAATCTCGCTCAGTCTACTGCGCACATCGAAATCGCGCAGCGCAATGCACGCTTGTGCGTAACCTTCAGACGAAGTGTTCTCCAATACCTCCCGAATCTGTTCGACCACCTCCGGATGCGCGTCGCGAAAACCCGCCGTGAGCCAGCGTTCCATCGTTGCCTCGGCCAGCGCTGCGACGCCTTCGTTGCGCGCCTTCGCCGCGCGCTGCTCCCATATGGCATGGCCGTCCGAAGGCGTGGCGGCGTGCGTGTCGGCGAGCGTCAATGTTTCGATGCGTGCCGGGTTATCCAGCGCGAACTGTTGCGCAATCATCCCGCCCATCGACATTCCGACAATATGCGTTTTCTCAACGCCAAGCGCATCTAGCAGTATGTGTAGATCCTGCGACAAATCTGCAACACGGAACGGTCTGTCTGATATGGCCGTTTGACCGTGACCGCGCACGTCGTAGCGCAAGACTGTGTAGTCATCCCGAAAATAGCCGGCGAGCTGATCCCAGATCGACAGATCGCCGCCAAGCTGATGAATGAACGTGAGCCATGGGCCACCGCCCTCATTGCTCAGGACGTAGCGCGTATCGATGCCATTCACATTGATTTGCATGCGGACTCCATAAGTGATGTCGCAATGAAAGAACGAACGGATCGACAGTTCATCCGATTGAGTTCATCGGATTCGCATGAACCGCCGGCGCGTATCAGCGCGCTTCGTCGTGCGATTCATGCAAACGACGGAAGTTTCGGATGCGCAGTGTGTGTAGTCCCGGTTTCAAAGTGTCCTCCATAGCGAAGGACCAGTTTGTGTCAGGGCTTTTCCGGCCCTGCGCCTGGATCGGTGACGGACGGTTGGGAAGGGGCTGGTGACGTGTCATCGGATGAAGCGGCGTTGCTGCCGTTCGCATCCGGCGGCGCGATCTTGCCGCGCCAGACAAGTTCGATCTGCGTGCCGTTCGGCTCGGTTTGCACGAGACGCGCAGGCAGCCAGCCGAGCGACGGTGCGAGCCACACGTCGATGCGCCGCCGGTCGCCTTCGCGGCGCGGCAGGCGCATGAAATGGCGCGCATCGATGATGCCCTGATCGGTGCGCACGCCTTCGTCGCCTATTGTCTCGATGGGCCAGATTTCGCCGCTGTCGTTGTCGGTCACGAAGAACTGACGCGTCACGCCTGGCTGATACGCGTCGGGGTCGCCGCGCACCAGGCTGGCGAGTTGCATCACCATGCTGAAGCGGTCTTGCGCGCCGTCCTGCAGCGGCAGCGTGGCCGGCGTGCGCGAGAAGCCGATCTGTTTCGTGTCGCGATGGAAGGTGGTGATGTCCTCGCCGCGTCGGCCGCGTTTTTCGATGTACTGATCAGGCGCGAGACCGAATGCATCGACATGCCCGTGGCTCGAATAGCTGAATGTGCCGATGAACGGCAAGGGTACCGAAACGATCATGTCGTACGAGCGGCCATCGCTCGACCAGTGGATCGTGCCCGGCTGATTGCGCACGCCGTTGTAGAACGTGTCGTATTGCAACTCGGCTGAGGGCGGTACAGAGAACTTCACGCCTGGCGCAGCATGCGGCGCGTTGCCTTGACCGGCAACATTGGCGCTGGAATTGGCGGCTCCCGTTGCGGACGACGCAACGCCCGGCGCGGACGCGGAAGCCGAAGCATCCGCAGGCGCGCTTGCGGCTTCAGTTGCGGGCGCTGTTTGAAGCGGCTTCTGACCTGGTTGCGTGGCCGTCAATACATGTTCACGCGGCGCTCGCGCGACGCGTTTCGGGGCCGCAGGCACCGCCTTGGCGGGCGGCGGCGAACCGGCCGCCTGCGTTTCGATACGCTCGGGCTTGAGCAGCGCGACCTGCACGGGAACATGCTCGGGCGACACAGGTTTGAAGGTGTCGTGACGTCGTTCGAACCATTGCGCCGCGATGAAGTGCGCGCCCACGACAGCCAGCAGCACGCCCGCCCAACGCAAGCGCGACGAGCGGCGCTGCGCGGCGGCGAGGTGATCTGGCGTGACTGAACGGAGAGCGGCTGGAGATGACATCGGAACCTGAAGGCGGAACGCAAGGCTATGAACGTTTGAACACAATTCGACCGCGCACTGCCGTCACGCGTTCCTCACGCTCATCGCGGCGTCGGACTATACCCGAGTTCATACGACAGCTTCTGCGCGCACTCGCGCAGCGCCGTGTCGACTTCGCCGCCCCACGCGATATCGAACGCGCCCTCGTGACCCAGTGCGATCAATCCGAGCGCGAGATCGCCATTCGAATCGAACACGGGTGTGCAGAACGCGTGAATGGTCGGCAGCAACATGCCTTCGACACGTGCCGAGCCATGCGCGCGCACGTCCTCGAGCACGCGTTCGACATCTTCCGGCGTGCGCGGACTGTTGGCGGCGGCCCAACGCCGCGTATCGGCGAGTTCGCGCGCGATCATCACGGCCGTCTTACTGCGCGGCAGATACGCGGCGAACAGCAGACCCGTCGCCGAGCTGAGCATCGGCATCACGTCACCGAGTTTCAGCGACGCCTTCGCGGGATAGCTCGATTCCATCCAGTGCACGACGGTCGGCCCCTGATTGCCCCACACCGCGATGCCGACCGTCAGATCGAGCCGGTCGCGCAATTCGGCGAGCGCGATGCGCGCGAGCTTCACGCCATCGACGCGCGCGAGCCGCGCCAGCCCTAGCTGCAGCGCGAAGCCGCCAAGCTCGTAGCGGCCCGTCAGCGGATCCTGCGCGACGACGCCCAGGCGCTGAAAACTCACCAGATAACGGTGCGCTTTCGCCGGACTCATGCCCGCGCGCTGCGCGAGATCGCGCAGCATCATCGCGCGCGGCTCGTGCGTGAGCACGTCGAGCAGACGGAACCCGACTTCGATTGACTGGATGCCCGAGCGCAGTTTTTCCTCGCCGCCGTCGTGCTCGATGCCTTGCTCGCTGTCGTGCTGGTCGGCGGCATCGTCGTCGGCGGGATCGAGCGGTTCGGCGGAATCGGCATCCTTGCGGATCGAACTGGAGCGGGCGGTTGGAGGCATAGGCAGTGGTTGAACGGTGAGCCTTAAAGCGGCGAAAAACGGCGCGGACGTTGCAATGGCCATCGCCTGCTTGAAGCGAACGTTTGGGCCGCGCCGATTCACCATCGTAGAATAGATTCCTCTTATCGTCATCCACATGCCTTTTCCGCCATGAAACTTGCCTCGCTGAAGGACGGCACGCGCGACGGTCAACTGATCGTCGTTTCCCGTGACCTGCATATGGCCGCCGTCGCCGACGCCATCGCGCCGACGATGCAGCGCGTCCTCGACGACTGGATTTTCTACGCGCCGCAACTGCGCGATCTGTACGACGAGCTGAATCAGGGCCGCGCGCGCAACACGTTTTCGTTCGACGCGAAGGAATGCATGGCGCCGCTGCCGCGCGCGTTCCAGTGGGCCGACGGCTCCGCGTATGTGAACCACGTCGAACTGGTGCGCCGCGCGCGCGGCGCGGAAATGCCGCCCGAGTTCTGGACCGATCCGTTGATGTACCAAGGCGGCAGCGACGACTTCATCGGCGCGAAGGACGACATCGTGTGCGCGTCCGAATCGTTCGGCATCGACTTCGAGGCGGAAGTCGCCGTCATCACAGGCGACGTGCCGATGGGCGTTAAGCCCGAGCAGGCGTTGAAAAGCATTCGCCTCGTCACGCTCGTCAACGACGTGTCGTTGCGCAACCTGATTCCCGCCGAACTCGCGAAGGGCTTCGGCTTTTTCCAGAGCAAGCCGGCGACGTCGTTCGCGCCCGTTGCCGTCACGCTCGACGAACTCGGCGACGCGTGGCGCGAAGGCCGCGTGCATCGACCGATGATCGTGCATTGGAATAGCAAGAAGGTCGGCCAGCCGGACGCGGGCACCGACATGGTGTTCCACTTCGGCCAGTTGATCGCGCATGCGGCGAAGACGCGCAACCTGCGCGCAGGCGCCATCGTTGGTTCTGGCACGGTGTCGAACAAGGACGCGAAACGCGGCTATTGCTGTATCGCCGAGAAACGCTGCCTCGAAACGATCGAGCACGGCAGCGCACAGACGGAATTCATGAAGTTCGGCGATACCGTGAAGATCGAAATGTTCGACGAAGCGGGCAAGTCGATTTTCGGTTCGATCGATCAGGCTGTCGCGCCGCTCGAAGGCGGGCTTTGATCGTGTAGTTGGCGTGAGGCGTCGAGCGATCCGAAAGGGTTTCGCCCGATGCCGGCAGCGCCACGCGCGCCGCTACACTGACGCTCGCGCGAGGCCATCGGGTCTCGCACGCTGGACCGCGTGAATCGCAACGCACAGCATCATGCAGCGACACGCGCGCGGACAGCAACATGCAACACGCAGCATCGCAGAACGCACAAAAACCAAAGGAGACAACGCATGCCGCGATACGGGACGTTTGCATCTTCAACTCTGCGCAACTGCGCTCGCAAGTTCACTTTCAAGCGGCGCACGACGCTCGCCGCCACGCTTTCCCTTTTACCCGGACTCGCGCTCGCACAGGTGAAGATTGGCCTCGTTCTATCGCTGACGGGGCCGGCTGCATCGCTTGGCATTCCCGCGCGCGAGACGGCGACGCTCTTCCCAAAAGAGATCGCCGGGCAGAAAGTCGAATACATCGTGCTCGACGATGCGTCCGATACGACGCAAGCCGTGCAGGACACCAAAAAGCTGATCTCCGAAAATCACGTCGACGCGATCATTGGCTCGTCGATCACGCCGAACTCGCTGGCGATGATCGACGTGGTCGCCGAAGGTGAAACGCCGGCGATTTCTTTGGCGTCGTCGGCGAAGATCATCGAGCCCGTCGATGCGAAACGGCACTGGATGTTCAAGACGCCGCAGACGGATGCGATGATGGCATCCGCGATCACCGAGCACGCGAGCCAGCACGGCGTGAAGACCATCGCGTACATCGGCCAGGCGGACGCGCTCGGCGAAACGTTTTACGCGGAGGTCGCGAAGTTCGCGCAGATTCACAAAATCAACGTGGTGGCCAACGAGCGTTTCAATCGCACCGATCCGAGCGTCACCGGCCAGATCCTGAAGATCATGGCGGCAAATCCCGATGCCGTCGTCGTGGGCGCAGCGGGCACGCCCGCCGCGCTGCCGCCGAAAACGCTGATCGGGCGCGGCTACAAGGGCAAGATCTATCACAACCACGGCGTCGGCAATAACGACTTCCTGCGCGTGTGCGGTGCCGACTGCAACGGCACGTTCCTGCCCGCGAGCCCGGTGCTGGTCGCCTCGCAACTGCCCACGGACTACGCTTCGAAGCGTCTCGCGCTCGACTACATTGCGCGCTTCGAGAAGCTGCGCGGGCCGGGCAGCGTGTCGGCGTTCGGTTCGTATGCGTGGGACGCGAGCATGCTGCTGAACAGCGCGATTCCCGTTGCGCTGAAAACAGCCGCGCCGGGCACGGTCGAGTTTCGCCGCGCGCTGCGCGATGCGCTCGAAGCGACGAAGGGACTCGCCGATACCAACGGCGTCGTCAACATGAGCGCGACCGATCACCTCGGCCTCGATCAGCGCGCGCGCGTGATGGTCGAGATCAGCAACGGAAAGTGGGTGTATCAGCCGCGTTAGGCGAAGTGATTCGCGTGGCGCAGCGTCGGCTGCGTTACGCGCATGATGTGGGTATCGACGCCGACGCGTCGCTCTTACGGATGTGTGCCATGTCTCACGAATCGGAATCGCAATCGGTCGAACCCGCGTTTTATGCGCACTACAGGTCGCTGCGCGTGCGGCGTCATGCGCACGGCATCCTCGAAATCGTGATGAGCGGTGAAGGCGCAAACCGCAGCGCGCTCGCCACCGCCGATGCGAACATGCATCGCGAGCTGGCCGACATCTGGCGCGATGTCGACCGCGACCCGGAGACGCGCGTCGCGGTGATTCGCGGCGAGGGCAAGGGCTTTTCGGCGGGCGGCGATCTCGGCCTCGTCGAAGAGATGGCGAATGATTTCGACGTGCGCACGCGCGTATGGCGCGAGGCGCGCGATCTCGTCTACAACGTGATCAACTGCAGCAAGCCGATCGTCTCGGCGATGCACGGACCGGCTGTGGGCGCGGGGCTCGTCGCTGGACTGCTCGCGGATATTTCGATTGCGACGAAGTCGGCGCGCATCATCGACGGTCATACGCGGCTTGGCGTCGCGGCGGGCGATCACGCGGCGATCGTGTGGCCGCTGTTGTGCGGGATGGCGAAGGCGAAGTACTACTTGTTGCTCTGTGAGCCGGTGAGCGGCGAAGAGGCGGAGCGCATCGGCCTCGTCTCGCTGGCCGTCGACGACAACGATCTGCTGCCGAAGACCTTCGAAGTCGCGCGCAAGCTCGCGCAGGGTTCGCAGACAGCGATCCGCTGGACCAAGTACGCGTTGAACAACTGGCTGCGCTCGGCGGGGCCGACTTTCGATACGTCGCTCGCGCTCGAATTCATGGGTTTCGCGGGCCCCGACGTGCGCGAAGGCGTGGCGTCGCTGCGCGAGCGGCGTGCGCCGGATTTCCCGGGCAAGGAGCCGTTCTAGCGGAACGCGCCTCCTTGCGTCAGGCGGACGCAAAATCGTCATGGCGACAGGCGCACGATAACCGCGTTCGCAATCGCGGCTCGACGCGAAAAATTCACGCGGTATGATCGAGCCGCGAATATCGAACGTCGCTTCGATCGCTGGATCGAAGGACAATAAGCGAACCACAATAAGCGAACGGCAACAGGCGCCCCAGGCCCAGAACCGAACACAGGAGCTCAGCAATGACCGACCACCCCGGCTCGACGCCACCTTTCCCCGGATTTCCTGGTTTTCCGCCCGCCGAAATGCTCGACCGCATGTGGGGCATGATGCGCCTCACGCCGTTCGGCGCGGCATTCCCGGGCACCAGTCCGGCTTCGACGCAGGGTTTCGTGCCGTCGCTGTCGATGATGTCCGACATGATGGCGCCGCTCACGAACGTCGAGGAACTCGACAAGCGCATCACCGACATGCGCGCTGTCGAGCAATGGCTCAAGCTGAATCTGAACATGCTGCAGTCGGCGATCCAGGCGCTCGAAGTGCAGCGCGCGACGCTCTCGACGCTGCGCGCGTTCGGCGCGTTCGCGCAGCAATCGATGACGCAGCCCGCGCCTGAAGCGCCGCCCAGGCATGTGCCGCAGCCCGCTGCGAGCGCGCCGGAAGCGAGTGAAGCAGGCGAGTCGGCGGCGTCGCCCGCGTTCGACGCGTCCGGCTGGTGGAATCTGCTGCAGGCGCAGTTCAACCAGATCGCGCAGTTCGCGATGGCGCAGCCGCCGGACACGACGGCGACGGGCGCATCGGAAGCGGGCGCGGGGATCGAGCCGAGCGACCTCGAACCCGACGACGCACCCGAGCCCGACGCGCAAGGCACTGCGCAAGCGAAATCCGATGACGCGCCGCGTGCCGCCGCGAAGCGCGCGGCCAGCACGAAACGGGCGGGCGCATCGTCTGCGAAGAAGACCTCGTCGACGTCCGAATGAACGCTTGATATTTGCGATGAAACGGGCGCGCGTGGCCGAAACGGCCAGCGCGCCTCGAACTGCGACGGAATGTCGCCGCGCTAGCACATTCCTTTGACACCGTGCGGTCAACGAGCGCCCACGTTGTTTTACGTCAATGCCAAAGCGGGTTTCGACGGTCCGAAAATGGGGCGTGTAAGGGCCGCATGCTATTATTGTGTAAGCTTTTTCTGGCCCGCGGACGCGTGCGAAGATCGCCAGATTCGCCGTTTCATCCGGTGCCATGCGGTGCCGGTTCGTCCGCTGCGGACCCAAATGCCGTCGTTCGGCGGCAGGCTGGCACGACCCCAGGCAAAGGTTCTCCCTCACCCACGGTTGGCCGCGCACGCGAGGCACGAAAATCGCGTACGTATCACGAGCCGCAGTATGTCTTTTGCCAAACACTTGCATCTTGGCAACCGATTACCGCGTAAAATTGAATGCTGCGCTGACGACGGAGAACATTGCCGAAAGTTCCCGTTCGTCGGCCGCAAATGTAGCAACAGATAACAGACGTCGCCTTGCGCAGAACAGGGGTGGGATCATGAACACCATGCTTTATCCGGAACTTTATAAATCGCTCGAGTCGGTTCGATGGGATATGGAGAAGGACATTCCCTGGGACAAATTCGACGCGTCGCTGCTCACCGATGAGCAGGCGGCGACCATCAAGATGAACGCGATTACCGAATGGTCGGCGCTGCCCGCCACGGAAATGTTCCTGCGCGATAACCACCATGACAGCGACTTCTCGGCATTCATGAGCGTGTGGTTTTTCGAAGAGCAGAAGCACTCGCTGGTGCTGATGGAATATCTGCGCCGCTTCAAGCCGGAGATGTGCCCGACGGAAGAAGAACTGCACGCGGTGCGCTTCGAATTCGATCCGGCGCCGCCGCTTGAAACGCTCATGCTGCACTTCTGCGGCGAAATCCGCCTGAATCACTGGTATCGCCGTGCGGCAGAATGGCACACCGAGCCCGTCATCAAGCACATCTACGAAACCATTTCGCGCGACGAAGCGCGCCATGGCGGCGCGTATCTGCGCTACATGAAGAAAGCGCTGACGAACTTCGGCGACGGTGCGCGCGCCGCGTTTGCAAAGATCGGTGTGCTGATGGCCTCCGCGCGCCGCACGGAAAAGCCGCTGCACCCCACCAATCTGCACGTGAACCAGTCGCTGTTCCCGCGCGACACCGTTCAATCGCGTCTGCCCGATCCCGAGTGGCTCGAGCGCTGGCTCGACGAGCAGATCCGTTTCGACGACGGCTGGGAAAAGAAGGTGGTCGAGCGCATTCTGCACAACCTGTCCATTCTGTTCGAGCGCTCGTTCACGACGGCTCAGGAACTGAACCGCTATCGCAAGGAAGTGGTGACGCGTCTGCAGGCTGACCAGCAGACTGCACAACAGCAACCGGCCTGATAAGGGCCGCGCGCCGGCCGGGCCGACCGCCCGGCGCGTCGCACAGACACGCAACGGCCCGGCAGGTGAGAACCGCCGGGCCGTTTTCTTTTTTGCCTTGTCGCGGGCGTGCGTCTTCTATCATCGGAGCCACGCGCCTCGCCTCTCAAACCCGCTCAACGATTGCTCTCATGGCCGCTACCTTCGAACGCAAGCTCACGACACGCGACGCGCTCGCTCAACTTCGCCCGTCGCTGACCGGCCCCGTGGTGTTCACGAACGGCGTCTTCGATATCCTGCATCGCGGGCACGTCACGTATCTCGCGGACGCGAAGGCGCTGGGCGCGACGCTGATTGTCGGCGTGAATAGCGACGCGTCGGTGCGCATGCTCGGCAAAGGCGACGACCGGCCGATCAACAACGAAGCCGACCGGATGGCGCTGCTGGCGGCGCTGGAGAGCGTCGACTGGGTGGTGTGCTTCGGGGAGCAGACGCCCGTCGCGCTGATCGACGCACTGCGTCCGGACGTGCTCGTGAAGGGCGGCGACTACGACATGGACAAGTTGCCGGAATCCGCGCTGGTGCGCGGCTGGGGTGGCAAGGCGCTGGCGATTCCGTTCGAACACGACCGCTCGACGACGGCGCTTCTGAAGAAGGTGCGCGCTCAGGACTGAGCACAACGCGACGCGGGCGCGCAACCCGCGTCGAAGAAGACTTCCGCGTTACTGCGGCAGCGCCGAAGCGGCGATCGGCGCAACGGGCGCCGGACCGCCGACGACAGCCAGATCCGCAGCATCGGCGGACGACATCGGCTGCACGCGCAATTGGTCCGGACGGACCTGCCGGTTCAGGTGATTCGGCTCGCGCGGCCCGGCGGCCGGCGACGGACCGAACAGCCCACGCATCGTGACGAACGCGAGGATGTTGGCGAGAAAGAGCAGGGCGAGTAGCCAGCGCAGCATCGATGAAATTCTCCAGCTTGCTTGTTCAGTAGCCCGGCGTTCGGGCCGGGTGAGGAGCGTCCGTCGGCGGATTGGCCGATGCCTGCGCGGCGATCAGCGCGAGTCCCGTCAGCACGAGCGAGTCGTGACGCGTGTACGGCACGCCGAGCGCCTGCACCAGTTCGCCCGCAGCGCCGCCGCTCACGACGAGTCGCACGGACACTTTCCATTCGTCCTGCAGATCGCGCCACATCCGCTCGATCAGCCCGACCTGCGCCAACGCGCATCCCGACGACAACGAACGCGGCGTATCGGTCGCGAACCATGCTGCGCGCGCGAGCGGCGCGGTTTGGCCCGTCGTACCCGCGGATTCGCTGTCGAGCAGGCCGCGCGCGGCCGTGGCGTCCAGCGTCGGCAGTTGCGCTGTGTGCTCGCCGAGCGAGCGCATCATCAGCGACCAGCCCGGCGCGATCAATCCGCCGACGAACACGCCGTCGGCGGTCAGTGCTTCGAGCGTCGTCGCCGTGCCGAAGGTCGCGATCAGCAGCGGCTCGCCCGGGAACGCGGTGCGCGCGCCGATCATGCCCGCCCAGCGGTCGCTCCCAAGCTGCGTCGGCGTCGTGTACGCGTTCGTGACACCGCACTGCTGCGCGGCTGAGCGGATCGTCGTGCGCGTGAGACCGGGCCAGTGCCGGTCGATAAACGCATCGATACGGCGCGCTACCGCTTCCCCGGCAACATTCGATAACCATGCCGAACCGGGCTCGGGCAACGTCGACCAGTCAGGCTCGTGTCGAGATTGCAACGGATCACCAGTGCCCTTCACCAGTTGACCGCCGTGCGAAAACGCGCCTGCGTGCGTCTGTGTACCATCCGCGTGAATCAGCGCCCATTTGACGCGGCTATTACCCGCATCGATCAGCAGATACGGGGCGCTCATGCAGCGCCGCTTTCGTCGTCCGCGAGACGCAGCGACACGTCTCCCGTCGCGATGGCTTGCTGGCCGGATGGTGTATCGAGCAGCAGTTGCCCGAGATCGTCGACGCCCGCCGCGACGCCGCGCGCGACTTCCACGCCTTGCTCGAACAGTATGACGTCGCGTCCCGCATATGCATGGCAGCCGTTCCAGCGTTGCCGGAACGGCGCGAAGCCTTCTACGCCGAACCGCTGCAAGGCAGGTTCGAGCGAGTTCAGCTCTGCGGCGAGCGTATCGGTGAGATTCGCGTTCGGCAGAGCACGCGACAGCGCCGTCGGCGCGGCACCGCGCGCCTGCGCGGGCACGCCGGCATTGAGCGCGCCGACCTTCGCGGCGAGTTCCTCGGCGCCCTTCACGTTCGTGCCGATGCCGATCACTACAGCGCTCGCGTCCGGCGTGCTCCATGCCGTTTCGATCAGGATGCCGGCGAGCTTGTCGCCTTCGAGCAGCACGTCGTTCGGCCATTTCAGCGCGATCTGGCCCGGACCCGACACGGGCAGCGAGCGCAGGCCGTCGACCAGCGCGACGCCGACCGCTAGGCTCAGCCCCGCGAGTCCTTCAAGCGGCCGCGGCAGCACGCAGGCAACCGAGAACAGCAGTGCATTGCCGGGTTCCGCATACCAGGGGCGGCCGCGCCGGCCGCGCCCCGCCGTCTGAAGGTAGGCGACGCGCACGATCGGCCGCGCGAGCGCACCGGGTTCGCGCGGCAGCGCCTTCACACGGGCCATCAGGTCGGCGTTGGTCGAGCCGGTTTCTTCGACGATTTCGATCGGCCAGTCATTGGCGGCCGGGCCGAACAGCGCGACGGCGCGCTGCCGGTCGATTCGCCAGTCGCCCGAAGGGCTGGGGGAGAGTGGAGTATTCATGAAGGGTATTTTAGCCACTGCGCCTGTCATCGTGATCGATAGATACGCCAGCCGCGCTTTGTTCACAAGATGCGTGCGGCATGCAGCCCTGCCGGGCATCCCACCAGGGCCCAATCTCGAACGCTTCGTTACAATGCCCGTTAATCCGATAACCACATCCAGCGATCCTTGAACTACGACACTCCTCCCGGCCTCGAAGTCGCGGCAGGCAGCCAGGGCAAGATCGTGCGCCTGTCCGGCCAGTGGACGGCGCTCGCGCTCGCGCGCGACCGCCTGCACGGAAAGGCGCTGCCGCGTTTGCGTGAACTGATCGACAGCCGCGCGCACGTCGCGCAATGGGATCTGTCGCGAGTCGAGCGGATGGACCACGTGGGCGGCCAGGCGCTGTGGCGCGTGTGGGGCTACAAGCTGCCCGTCGATCTCGTCGCGCTCAACGATACCCAGCGCGACATCTTCGACCGTATTGCGCTGCTCGACACCGCGCGCGAGAACCCGGAACCCGTGCATCGCTTCGATCCGTTCACGAAGCTCGGCCTCGGCATCTTCGCGCTGTTCGAGCATCTGTATGGCGGCGTCGCGATGTTCGGCCGTGTGATCCTCGATCTGCTGGTGATCGCGCGCAATCCGAAGCTCGCACCGTGGAAGGAGATTTCGGCGAATGTCTACAGCGCGGGCACGCAGGCGCTGCCTATCACCGCGCTCGTCGCGTTTCTGATCGGCATCGTGCTCAGCTACCTGTCCGCGCAGCAACTGCGGCTGTTCGGCGCGAACCAGTTCATCGTGAATATTCTGGGGATGTCGGTGCTGCGCGAGCTCGGACCCGTGCTGTCGGCGATTCTCGTCGCGGGGCGTTCCGGCTCGGCAATCACCGCGCAGATCGGCGTGATGCGCGTGACGGAAGAACTCGACGCGATGCGCGTGATGGGCATTCCACACGGCCTGCGCCTGATCCTGCCGCGCGTGATCGCGCTGTCGCTGGCTATGCCGCTGCTCGTGATGTGGACCAACATCGTCTCGCTGATCGGCGGCGCACTCGCGGCCAAGATCGTGCTGCAAATCGACATGTCGTATTTCGCGCGCGCCTTGCCGACCGTCGTGCCCGTCGCCAACCTATGGATCGGGCTCGGCAAGGGCATGGTGTTCGGCATGCTGATCGCGATCGTCGGCTGTCACTTCGGCTTTCGCATCAAGGCCAATTCGCAGAGTCTCGGCGAGGGCACCACGACTTCGGTCGTCACGTCGATCACGGTCGTCATCCTTGCCGACGCCGTGTTCGCGATTCTCTTTCAGAACGTGGGGCTGTCATGATTGCGCCGCTCACTACCGCCGTACGGGACCAGCCGCTGCCGGAGATCGCGGAAACCGTGATCGAGGTGCGCAACCTCACCAAACGCTATGGACGCAACATCGTCCACCAGCATCTGGATTTCCACGTGCGGCGCGGCGAGATCGTGTCGATCGTCGGTGGCTCGGGTTCGGGCAAGACGACGCTGATGCGCCAGATTCTCGGGCTGGAGCGGCCGACCTCGGGCAGCATCAAGGTGTTCGGCGAGGACATGTCCACGCTCGATAAAGACGAAGCCCGGCTGATGCGTGTGCGCTCGGGCATGTTGTTCCAGCAGGGCGCGCTGTTCTCGTCGCTGTCGGTGTTCGACAACATCGCGCAGCCGCTGCGCGAGCTCGGCAAGGTGCCCGACGATCTGCTGCGCGACATCGTGATGCTGAAGCTGGAAATGGTCGGGCTGCCGTGCAAGCACGCGTCGAAGATGCCGGCGGCGCTGTCGGGCGGGATGGTCAAGCGTGTGGGCATCGCGCGCGCGATCGCGCTCGAACCGGAACTGCTGTTCCTCGACGAACCGACGGCGGGCCTTGATCCGCAGGCCTCCGACGAATTCGTCGAACTGATCAGCGCCTTGCATCGTGCGCTCGGCCTGACGGTGGTGATGGTGACGCACGATCTCGATACGATGGTCGCGCTGTCGACGCGTGTCGCGGTGATCGCGGACCGTAAGGTCATTGTCGCGGCGCCCGTCGAGCAGGTGGCGGGCTTCGATCATCCGTTTATCCGCGAGTATTTTCTCGGGCTGCGCGGGCGGCTCGCGTTGCAGGGATTGTCGCCGGAGCGGCGCGCGAAGCTGCCGGCCGAAGCGCTGGAGCCCGCGTCGGATGCGATTCCGCTGCGTACCGCGCCATGAACGCCGAGGGAACCTGACAATGGAAAACAAATCACACGCCTTCTGGGCCGGGCTCTTCACCGTCGTGATGGTGGTCGCGATCGCTGCGGCGGCGTTTCTGTTTAATGTCGACAGGTCGGTGCGCATACCTTTCGATCTGATTGCGCGGACCAATGTCACAGGTTTGTACCCGGATGCTGCGGTACGATATCGCGGCCTCGACGTCGGCAAGGTGCAGTCGATCAAGTTCGACCGTGCGCATCCGGGGCAGATTTTGATCCGCATTCTCGTCGACAAGAACGCGCCGATCACCCATTCGACGTTCGGCACGCTCGGGCTGCAGGGTGTCACGGGCCTCGCGTTCATCCAGCTCGACGACTCGGGGAAGGATCTCGCGCCGCTCGTGTCGTCGGCGAAGGACGTCGCGCAACTGCCCATGCGTCCGGGCCTGTTCGATCAACTGCAGGCGCGCGGCGACGTGCTGCTGCGGCAGATCGAAAAGACCGTGCGCGATGTCGACTTGCTGCTGTCGCCCGAAATGCGCGACCAGTTGATGGCGACGGTGGCGAGCCTGCAGCACGCCGCCGACGGCGTCACAACGCTCACCGCGCAGATGGGCCCCGCCGTCGGCAAGCTGCCGGGCACGCTCAATCAGCTGGATCAGACGCTCGCGTCGACGAACCGGATGATCACCAGCCTGAACCGCCCGGACGGTCCGCTGGAAGGCACGCTGAACAAGGTCGGCACGGCCGCGCAGCAGGCGGGCGACGCGCTGACGGCGATGAACGCGACGCTGCAGGACATTTCGGCGCGCGTCGGCTACGACACGCTGCCGCGCGTGAATTCGCTGGCGGAAGACGTTCGCTCCGCCGTGCGCGCCGTCGACCGCGCCGCGAACACATTCGACGAAGCGCCCAACAGCCTGCTGTTCGGCGCGCCGCGCGCCGCGCCCGGTCCCGGCGAACCGGGCTTCGTGTGGCCTGCGGGCCACGCGGCCAAATGAAATTCAAAGGAAACAAGCATGTCACGCTCGATCAACCGTCTCTTCACCTCGCGCGCCGCGCTCGCTGCGCTGCTGCTCGCGCTTGGCGCGCTGGCCGGCTGCGCGGGCAACCCGGCCGCGCTCGCCGATATCCGCTACGACCTCGGCCCGGCCCCGCTGCCGGGCAGCACGGGCACGATGCCGGCCATCAAGGTGCTCGAGGTCACGGCGCCGACCACGCTCGATTCCGACAAGCTCATCTATCGCATGACGTATTCGGACTCGCAGCAGACGGCCTCGTATGCGAACAGCCACTGGACGATGCCGCCCGCGCAACTCGTCACGCAGCGCCTGCGTAATGCGCTGTCGTCGCGCGGCACGGTGCTCACGGGTGGCGACGGCGTGCGCGCCCCCGTGCTGAAGGTGGATCTCGACGAGTTCGAGCAGGACTTCGACGGCCAGTCCGAGAGCCACGGCTCCGTCACCGCGCGCACGACGCTGTTCGTCGACGGCAAGGTGGTCGGGCAGCGCACCTTCATCGCCCGCGCGCCCGCGAGTTCGGCCGATGCCCCCGGCGGCGCGCGTGCAATCGCCGCGGCCACCGACGATCTCGTCGCGCAGATTTCCGCCTGGCTCGGCGTGCAGGCGCTCGTCGCGCAGCAATGACGCGTTGTCGCGCAGTCACGGGAGCGCTGGATGGCTGACAAGCCGTGGCAGCGGCGGCCGTCGGCGTTTGCGAGGCAGGCGCTGGTGCTGTATGCGGCGCTGATCGTCTATGGGTCGTGGTATCCGTTCTTCGGCTGGCGCTCGCTCGGCATCGGGCCGCTCGACTATCTCTTCGATCCCTTCCCACAGTATCTGACGGCTTTCGATGTCGTCACGAACGTGCTCGGCTACATGCCGTTCGGCGCGCTGGTCGTGCTCGCCGTCTATCCGCGCTGGCGCGGCGCGATTGCCGTGGCGTTCGCATTTGGGCTCGGCACGCTGCTGTCGGGCGTGATGGAAGCCGTGCAAACCTATCTGCCGACGCGCGTGGCGTCGAATCTCGATCTCGCCGCGAACGCGCTGGGCGCGCTGCTCGGCGCGACGCTGATGTCGCCGTTGACGGGCGCGCTGCTCGATCGCGGCATGCTGCGGCGGATGCGCTTCCTGTGGTTCGAGCGCGATAGCACGGCCGTGATCGGGCTGGTGGCCTTATGGCCATTCGCGACGATGTATCCGGCGCCGCTGTTACTCGGCCTCGGCTCATGGCCGCGCGAGTTGTGGCTGCGCTCGGACGCGTCGATGCAGGATGCGTTGCTCGCCTGGGCGCCCGCCGCGTGGCACGTGCCGGCATGGCCCGCGCTGGTTGCCGCGTGGATGCCCGACGATGCGTGGGAAGCCATCATCACCGCGCTCAATCTGCTGTCGGCAGGCGCGCTCGCTTCGCTGCCGATGCGCGAGCGCGCGCCGCGCGTGCGTCTTCTGATCGCGTTCGTCGTGGCGACGCTCGCTGTCAAGGCTGGCGCGACGTTTCTGCAATCGCAATCGGGCCTCGCGTTCAACTGGGCGACGCCGGGCGCGCTGATCGGCCTCGCCGCCGGTTTTATCGCGATGCTGCTGACGCTGAAGCTGCCGCGCAGCTCGCGCGTTGCGCTCGCGGCGATCGCGCTGGTCGTTTCGCTCGTGGTCGTCAATCTGCTGCCCGTGAATCCGTATTTCGACGTCGTGCTCGCCGACTGGCGGCAAGGCCGCTATCTGCATTTCAACGGCCTCGCGCGCTGGCTCGCGTGGATGTGGCCGTATGCGGCGTTGGTGTGGGTCGGGTTGTCGGCGGAACGCGCATTGCTGTCGAAGCGGCGCGGGTCGCGTGCGTAGCAGGCATGCATGCTGGATCGATGCCGATGTAGCGACGCCAGCGGCGATCTGCGATGTTCGATCCCCGTCGTTATAATCGATGGGACCTCCTATCCCCGCTTACGGCGAGCCGCGTCATGCATGCGCACCGCTTCGTCCACGCACCTCACACGTCGGCCATCATGGATTCCTTCTTCAAATATCACGTCTTTTTCTGTCTGAATCAGCGCGAACCGGGCGCAACGCGTCCGAGTTGCGCGAACTGCGGCTCGCAGGAAATGCAGGAATACGCGAAGAAACGCGTGAAACAGCTCGGCCTTGCCGGTCCCGGTCAGGTGCGGATCAACAAGTCGGGGTGTCTGGACCGCTGCGAGGAAGGGCCGACTGTCGTCGTGTATCCGGAAGGCGTCTGGTACACGTACGTCGACAAGAGCGATATCGATGAGATCGTCGATTCGCATCTCGTGAACGGCAAGATCGTCGAACGCCTGCTGATCGACCGCTGATCCGTAGCGTTTCAACCGCGTCACTCGTCCATACAAGATGAACGTACATACGAAGAAGTATCTGATCGACGGCCCGGTGGGCAAGATCGAAGTCGCCGTCGATGCGCCCGACGCCAGCCGCGACGGCGGCGCTGCGCCGCGCGGTATCGCGCTCGTCGCGCATCCGCATCCGCTGTTTGGCGGCACGATGGACAACAAGGTCGCGCAAACGCTGGCGCGCACGCTGGTCCAGCTGAACTACATCACGTATCGCTCGAATTTTCGCGGTGTCGGCGAAACGCAAGGCACGCATGACGCCGGCGTCGGTGAACGCGATGATTTGCGCGCGGTGCTCGACCACATGCGTGAGCAGCCGGGCCACGCCGACCTGCCGCTCGTGCTCGCGGGCTTTTCGTTCGGCACGTTCGTGCTGTCGCATGTCGCCGCGCGGCTGCGTGAAGAAGGGCAGGAAATCGAGCGGATGGTGTTCGTCGGCACGGCGGCGAGCCGCTGGGAGGTCGCGCCTGTGCCGGAAAACACGCTCGTGATTCACGGCGAAACCGACGATACCGTGCCCATCCAGTCGGTTTTCGACTGGGCGCAGCCGCAGGAACTGCCCGTCGTGGTGATTCCGGGCGCGGAGCATTTCCTGCATCGCAAGCTGCATATCCTCAAGCGCATCATCGTCGACGCGTGGCGCTGATTTCACGGCGCCGGTGCATCGCGAAAACATGAGCGGCCGCGTGCCGCTCATGTTGTAAAAAGCCCTCGAAAAATGCGGGAAAACTCCATGACGTACGGCAAATTGTCAGGCGGCAGCACGTATAATGAGCGCTCTTTTTTGGGCGCAGCATTGCCCGTCTGGTGGATCGAATCGCCTCGCTCGTGAGTTCATGGCAGCGGATTCGGCGCGAGATGCGAGGCGCGCTGCGCGAACCGTCCGCGTGACAGACAGTCTGACGAGCAGTCAAAACCACGCCGTGCCGCGCTTATGACACTCGCGCGCGGCGGAGTCTGCCCGTCCGGCATCACGCGAATCATCCGAACTGCGCATCCTGCGCACCAGCCCATTTCTGCCCGAATCGATCCTATGCGCTTTTCGAATCACGGCTCTTTCAGCCTTCCCAGCCTCGTTTCTTTCGTTCCGCAATCCGTCGCCAGCAAGCTGGCGCTGGGTCTTGCGCTGCCCGCCGCGCTGATTGCCGGCACCGCGTTCGCGCAGGTGCCGCCGCCGGGCGTGAACGCGCGCTCGTGGGTGCTCGTCGATGCAACCAGCAACCAGGTGCTCGCATCGGGCAATCCGGATGAGCGCGTCGAGCCGGCGTCGCTGACCAAGCTGATGACGGCTTACCTCACGTTCGAGGCGCTGCAGACCAAGAAGATCACGATGGACCAGTCGATCAATCCGAGCGAGGCCGTGCGCCGCGTGAGGAACGACGAATCGCGGATGTTCATCGAGGCGAACAAGCCCGTCACGGTGCACGATCTCGTCTACGGGATGATCATCCAGTCGGGCAACGACGCCGCTATCGCGCTGGCTGAGCTGGTGGGCGGCAGCGAGGCGCAGTTCGTCAACATGATGAACGCGGAAGCGCAAAAGCTCGGCATGAAGAACACGCACTTCGCCGACGTGAACGGCATGCCCGACGCGCAGCACTACACGACGGCGGGCGACCTCGCCATTCTGTCGGCGCGCCTGATCCGCGACTTCCCTGACTACTACAACATCTTCTCGGTCAAGGAATTCACGTATAACAAGATCAAGCAGCCGAACCGCAACCGTCTGCTGTGGATCGACCCGACCGTCGACGGCCTGAAGACGGGCCACACGCAAGCGGCTGGCTACTGCCTGATCGCGAGCGCGAAGCGTCCGTTGCCGGGCGTGCCTGATGCGTCGCGCCGTCTGGTGACGGTGATGATGGGCGAGCAGAAAGAACACGACCGCGTGCAGGACAGCCTGAAGATGCTGAACTACGGCTATTCCGCGTACGACGCGGTGCGCCTGTACAAGGCGAATCAGGTGGTCGAGACGCCGCGTGTCTACAAGGGCTCGCAGGATAGCGTGAAGCTCGGCGTCAAGACGGACCAGTACATCACGTTGCCGAAGGGCCTGGCCGACAAGGTCAAGCCGCAGGTCGAGCACGTCGACCCGCTGATTGCGCCGATCGCCGAAGGCCAGCAGGTCGGCACGGTGAAGTTCGTCGCCGACGGCAAGACGCTCGCGCAGGTGCCGCTCGTCGCGCTGCAGGCGGTGCCGCAGGCGGGCATTGTCGGCCGCGTGTGGGATTCGATGATGCTGATGTTCAACAAGAAGAAGTAAGCCGTAGACAAGAAGGAAACCTGCGGCTTGCTTTTTCGCCGCGCGCAGTCATATAGGCTGATTGCGTGCGGTGAGAAAAGGAGTCGAGGATGAATGCCGTGAACGAATCATTGATAGATTTTCCGTGCGATTTCCCCATCAAGGTGATGGGCAAGTCGCACCCGGATTTCCAGACGACGATCGTCGAGGTGATCCGCCAGTTCGACGGCGGTTTCGACGCGGCGCGTATCGAAGTGCGGCCGTCGAGCGGCGGCAACTACACCGGTTTGACGGTGACGGTGCGCGCGCTGAATCGCGAGCATCTGGATGATATTTACCGGGCGTTGACCGGGCATCCGATGGTGAAGGTCGTGCTGTAATTGGTGTGACGGTGAGCGGACGAGGGCGCGCTCAGCGCTCCGTCTGCGCCGCCGGCTTCCGGACGTGCAATGCGTTCGGCTCAGCTTGTGTCTGTTTCTTTCCCTGCGTCTTATCCGTTGTCGAGCGGTTCGCGCTCGCGCTACATGCGCTCTCGAATAGTTGCTTGAAGCGCCCGACTTCGTCGAACACCCAATCGCGGAACGCCTTCACGCGAGCCGTCTGCAGCATCTGCGGCGTGCAGATGAAGTAATACTGCCACGGGCTCGGTCCGTCGATATTGAACAGCCGTACGAGCCGGCCTGCCGCGACTTCGTGCATCGCGAGCGAGCGGCGCGTCAGCGCGATGCCCTGGCCGTCGATGGCCGCCTGCAGCAGATTCGACGAGTCCTGATACAGCACGCCGCGCTTCGGTTCAGACCAGTCCGTGAGGCCGGCCGCGTCGAACCACGGACGCCATCGTTCGTCGTCGGAGCGTAAGAGCGGGACGTTGGCGAGATCAATGGGCATTTTCGGCAGATTGCCGCCGTTGAAAGTCGGCGAGCACGCCGGGAAGAACGTCTCTTCGAGCAGCAACTCGGCATGTAGCCCCGGATAGGGGCCGTAGCCGAAGCGGATTGCGCAGTCGACGTCGTCGCGGGCGAAATCGGTGAGCGAGTTGGTCGACAGCAGTTCGAGATCCCACTGCGGATTCGCCTCGATAAAGCTGCCGATGCGTGGCGTCACCCAGCGCGCCGCAAACGACGACAGCATCGACACGACCAGCCGCCGGTCGCGGTCGCCTGCGCGAATCTCGCGCGTCGCTTCCGCCAGCGAGATCAGCGCCGTGCGCACCTGCGCGGCATAGCGGCGGCCGATATCGGTGAGCCGCACGCGCTTGCCGTCGCGGGCGAAGAGCTTCACGCCCAGCTCTTCTTCGAGTGCGCGAATCTGATGGCTGACGGCGCCGTGCGTGACGTACAGCTCGTCGGCGGCACGCGAAAAGCTCTCGTGACGGGCGGCGGCCTCGAAGGCCTTGATCGCGTTCAGTGCAGGCAGTTGGCGGAGGTCCATCGCAATTTTTCTCACATAACGGTGAAAATTGATCGTTTGGCGTAAACCCTTGTCGCATATAGGATTGTAGCCATGAAACGATTTTTGGCGAGGCCATCATGCGAGAAATTTCCTCTAGCATCACGTTTGAGATCGTAGCCGGTGAAACCGTTCCGATGAAGATCACACGCAGCACGCGCCTGGCTGTTTCAGGCGGCGCGGTGTGGGTGACCCGCAGCGACGACGTCGAAGATTACTGGCTCGAACCGGGCAAGACGCTGCGTCTGCGGCGCGGCGAGCGGCTGTGGCTGTCGGTCGAGCGTGGCACGCAGGCGCGGGTTGCGTTTTACGTGCCGACGCGGCCGGAGCAAAAGGCGCTCAACTGGGCCGCGCGCGTCAGCGAACGCTTTGGCGCGTGGCTGCGCTCCGGATGGCGCACGGTCTGATCAGGGTTCCTGATCCCAGTTATTGCCCGCGTGGCCGGCGAGGCGCGCGGGATTTCGGTAAACTGCCGGAATCATGTGTGCCACGCCGGTTTCATCGTCCCCCGAGTCTTCGAGTTCCATCCAGCCGGACGCCGTTGCGTCCGACGCGGCGGCGCAAAGCGATTCTGCGCAGCCGGTGATCGTGCGCTGGCGAGGCTCGGAAGACTATCAGGCCAGCTTCGACGCGATGCGCGCGTTCACCGATTCGCGCACCGCTGAAACATCTGACGAAATCTGGCTCGTCGAACATCCTCCCGTTTTCACGCTCGGCCAGGCCGGCGATCCGGCGCATCTGCTCACGGCCGACAGCCGCATTCCGCTCGTCAAGGTCGACCGCGGGGGCCAGATCACGTATCACGGCCCGGGCCAGGTGGTCGCCTATCTGTTGCTCGATTTGCGCCGTCGCAAGCTGATGGTGCGCGAGCTGGTGACGCGGATCGAGCAGGCCGTGATTGACACACTCGCGGCGTATAATCTCGCCGGTGAACGCAAGGCGGGCGCGCCGGGCATCTATGTCGCGCCTGAGCAGCCGAACGCCGGATTGCACGTTGGCGCTAAGATCGCCGCGCTGGGCCTGAAAATCCGTAGCGGGTGCAGTTATCACGGCGTCAGCCTCAACGTGAAAATGGACCTGCAGCCGTTTCTCGCCATCAACCCGTGCGGTTACGCGGGGCTCGAAACAGTCGACATGGCGACGCTCGGCGTCGCAGTCGGCTGGGACGACGTAGCCCGAACCCTTGCAGCAAGCCTCATCGCCAACATCGACGGCATCCCCGCAGCCGTCGGCCTACCGCAGGCCGGTGCCATCACCGCCTGACTGGAACGAACGAATGACTGACGTTACCGCGAATCCCGCAGCCTCGAGTCCTGTCAACGCCGCCGCTCCGGCGCCCTACGACGCGACCGCCAAGCAGAAGGCGCAAGCCAAGACCGCGCGCATTCCGATCAAGATCGTTCCGATCGAAAAACTGAAGAAGCCTGACTGGATTCGCGTGAAGGCGGCGACGGGCAGTTCGCGTTTCTACGAGATCAAGCAGATTTTGCGTGAGCACAATTTGCATACGGTGTGCGAGGAAGCGAGCTGCCCGAACATTGGCGAATGCTTCGGCAAGGGCACCGCGACGTTCATGATCATGGGCGACAAGTGCACGCGCCGCTGCCCGTTCTGTGATGTCGGTCACGGCCGCCCGGATCCGCTCGATCCGGAAGAGCCGCTGAACCTCGCGCGCACGATCGCCGCGCTGAAGCTGAAGTACGTCGTGATTACGAGCGTCGATCGCGATGATCTGCGTGACGGTGGCGCGGCGCACTTCGTCGAGTGCATTGCGAAGACGCGCGAGCTGTCGCCGGAAACGCGCATCGAAATCCTGACGCCGGACTTCCGTGGCCGTCTCGATCGTGCAATCGGCATCCTGAACGCAGCGCCGCCCGATGTGATGAACCACAACCTCGAAACGGTGCCGCGTCTGTACAAGGAAGCGCGCCCGGGTTCGGACTATGCGCATTCGCTGAAGCTGCTGAAGGACTTCAAGGCGCTGCATCCCAACGTCGCGACGAAGTCCGGCCTGATGGTCGGCCTGGGCGAAATGGAAGAAGAAATCCTGCAGGTGATGCGCGACTTGCGCGAGCACAACGTCGATATGCTGACGATTGGGCAGTACCTGCAGCCGTCGGAGCACCATCTGCCCGTGCGTGCGTATGTGCACCCGGACACGTTCAAGATGTACGAGGAAGAAGCGTACAAGATGGGCTTCACGCACGCGGCCGTCGGCGCGATGGTGCGGTCGAGCTATCACGCTGATGTGCAGGCGCACGATGCCGGCGTTGTGTGAGGTTTGTCTTTGCCTATTGGCAGATGCTGCCTGAGCTGGAAGTGCCCGCGTAAGCGGGCTTTTTTTTTGTGGTTCATCGCACGTTGCTGGGTGTGTTTTTGCCTTTGCGTTGGCATCCGCGCATTGCCTTCGTGCTTCAAGCGTTGCCCCTGTGCGGGGCGGCACCTACTATTCTTTGCCGCCGCAAAGAAAAGTAGGCAAAAGAAAGCGGCTAACACCGCCAACTCTTCTCCCTGCCTGAGGGCCCCCAAAGGTTCTTACCCTTCACACGGCAATCACGTGCCCCACGTTCGTTGCCAGCGCTCTAAATGAGCGCCTCACCCGCTTCACTTACCCGCGCTGCAGCATGCCGCGCCAGAT
>NZ_JAWRXV010000348.1:0-367 GCF_046534875.1 Paraburkholderia sp. SIMBA_054
CCGAAAAGGTCGCGCGGTCCGTACCGGTAAAAGCGATGTGCGCCGAGGGTGCCCAGGAAAAATGCCAGTGCGGCGGTAATAGTTTTGGATCGAAAGTAAGTCGAGGTCGAAACTGGCTTGGACATATAGGCGAGAGCAGAGTAACGGGCGGTCAGTAACGCGGGCCGAAGGGGTAGTCACGGAGCGGGCACACCGTTGCCGCGGACCGTCGCGCATTCTACGCCGCTCGCGTGCGGCCGGTCACGCGGCGTACGGCCTCAGGGGACGCGGGCATGTTGCCGTCTGGCTTGCTGGTTCCTGTGTCGCGCACCGCGAGACCAGATTGACTGCTGGCCCACTGAAATGTGGAGCGGCCGGACGGGCGTTC
>NZ_JAWRXV010000349.1:0-366 GCF_046534875.1 Paraburkholderia sp. SIMBA_054
GGCGCACAAGGCCGCGGTCACCGGCGACACCGTCGGCGACCCCTCCAAGGACACCGCCGGCCCGGCGATCAACCCGCTGATCAAGATCATCAACATCGTCGCCCTGCTGCTGGTGCCGCTGCTGTGAGCCTCCGGCCGGCCTGACCGCCAGCGCCCGCCGGGAACCCCGGCGGGTGCCCCTGGCCGGGATCCCCGGCCCAGCCATGGGTCCCCGCACCCCCGGGGATGTTCGCTGCAGCGCAGCAGCCGAAGGCGTAGAATTCGCGGTCCACATCACCGCTAGAACGCCTCGGAGCACGCATGGGCCTGGAACTGGTCAACGCCGGCAAGAACCTGCCGGAAGAAATCAACGTCGTCATCGAGATC
>NZ_JAWRXV010000350.1:0-366 GCF_046534875.1 Paraburkholderia sp. SIMBA_054
CGGGTTGCCATCTTCGTGCGTCAGTCGGTCGAGGCGGCGATCGCGCATCTGGCGGCTTACCGGCTAGGTTGCATTGCGGTGCCGCTGTTCGCGCTGTTCGGCACCGAGGCGCTCGGATACCGTCTCGCCAATTCGGGCGCGTCCGCAATCGTCGTCGATCAGGAAGGCGCCGCGAAGCTTGTCGGTATTCGCGACGGCTTGCCGGCGCTGCGGCTCGTGGTTTCCATCGACGGCGCGAACCCCACGTTCTGGACGGCCATCGACAACGCGTCGGACGCGGAGCCGCAGATCACTACTTCTGCGGACGATCCCGCCATCATCATTTATACGTCCGGCACCACCGGCAAACCGAAGGGCGCGTTGCAC
>NZ_JAWRXV010000351.1:0-366 GCF_046534875.1 Paraburkholderia sp. SIMBA_054
GGCTGCCCTTGAGCCATTGTTCCGCGATGAATGTGTGGCCAAGGTTGAGCAAGTAGAGTTTCAAATGCTCATAGCGCGCAAGATCGTCGGTGACGACGATATCTTCGTGTTCGCAGGGAAGCGTAAGGCCATCGGCCTTCTCGATTGCCCAGAGCGCATAGGGCTCGGCGATGGCGCCGATTGGCTCGATGGGTTCGGAAACGATGCGGTCGACAAGGCTGTTGGCAAAAATGCATCGGGTTTCGAGCCATTGCACGAAACCGTCCGGCAGTTTCCAGTTATGGGCAAGATCGATGAGGATCGAGCGCAACCTGTCGCCATTGCGCGAGATCAGCTCGCAGGGAAACAGCGACAATGGCGCATCGG
>NZ_JAWRXV010000352.1:0-365 GCF_046534875.1 Paraburkholderia sp. SIMBA_054
CTGAATATAGAAATATTATGAAAGGTGATCCCATTTCCCTTTACAAGGGAATGGTGGCATCAGTGATGCTGGAAAGCTTTCTGTTCTATAGCGGCTTTTATTACCCACTCTACTTTTATGGTCAAGGTAAGTTGATGCAATCAGGGGAAATTATCAACTTAATTTTAAGAGATGAGGCTATTCATGGAGTATATGTCGGGCTGCTAGCTCAGGAGATTTATAATAAGCAACCTGCCAATGTACAAGATGAATTACATAAGTGGACAATCAATCTATTGAGTGCTCTATATGAAAATGAATGCGACTATACAGAAGATGTATACGATCAAGTAGGACTATCAAGTGATGTGAAAAAGTTCATTCGT
>NZ_JAWRXV010000353.1:0-365 GCF_046534875.1 Paraburkholderia sp. SIMBA_054
CTCGAACTGGCCAGGGCGAATGGCATCGGCGTCGTGCTGTCCTCGGTGCTGCCGGTCAGCACCTATCCGTGGCGTCCCGGCTCGCACCCGGCCGACGCCGTGCGCGCGCTCAACGCCGCCTTGCGCGACTACGCGCGGCAGCAGGGCCTGGTCTATCTCGACTATCACGCCGCGATGGCCAATGCCGACGGCGGCCTGGATCCGAACCTGGCCAGCGATGGCGTGCACCCGACCGATGCCGGCTACGCGATCATGGCGCCGCTGGCCGAGCAGGCGATCGCCCGCGCGCTGCGGTAGGGCCTCGTCGCGGCGCATGGCGCCTATGGGTATCGAACGGCACTGTTCAACGCGCCGGCATTCCCTAT
>NZ_JAWRXV010000354.1:0-365 GCF_046534875.1 Paraburkholderia sp. SIMBA_054
GGGCCCGATGGATGCCACCGGAATACCCATGGTGATTTCCATCAGATATTTGAAGAATGTCGCCGCATGATCGGACGAACCACGCGCGGCGGTGGTGATGACGGCAGGTTCGTTCTTCTGGAAAATGCGCGCGATTTCCGCAAAGGTGCCTGCCTCCTTCTCAAGCAGACCGGCGACGACGGCAGGCGACTGTTCGGTTTCCTGCAGCATCAGGGAGGAAGGGCTGTTCATGGTCATTCTCCAATTTTCAGTTCGGCGACGAAGTCATAGGCATCGGCGCGATAGTGCGAACGAGTATATTCGACGATCCGGTCGTCCTCGAGATGCGAGACACGCTCGATCAAAAGTGCTGGCGCGCCCCGGTG
>NZ_JAWRXV010000046.1:0-82799 GCF_046534875.1 Paraburkholderia sp. SIMBA_054
TTTGCGGCGGCAAAGAAAAGTAGGTGCCGCCCCGCACAGGGGCGACGCTTGAAGCACGAAGGCAATACGCGGATGCCGGCGAAAACCCCAAAAAACCAAACCGGCCGAGCCACGAAGACAAAACCCGGATGCCAGCGCCGCACCAGGCAAACCACAACAAAATGCGCCGCCAGCAACACACAAAAACCTAACGCGTCTGCACGCGAGACTGATCTGTTTCAGCTTGCGGCTGCGTAACCGCACTAACAACAACAAACACGACAAGGTTCACCGCCAGCGCAACAAACCCAATATTGACGTCCTTCAAGGCATCTGGCAAAAACGGCATCAACTGCCCGACACTCAACTTGAAGATAGTCGTCACAGCAACGACAGCGACCCCGACCAGAATCCCACAAAACGCCCCTTGTTTCGTCGCCCGATTCCGCGGCGCGAGACTGCAAATAACGGCAGGAAACAGTTGCGTAACAAAGCTATACCCCATCAAAAGCAGCGCAACAAT
This sequence comes from Paraburkholderia sp. SIMBA_054, assembly GCF_046534875.1. Lineage (NCBI taxonomy): Bacteria > Pseudomonadati > Pseudomonadota > Betaproteobacteria > Burkholderiales > Burkholderiaceae > Paraburkholderia > Paraburkholderia sp. SIMBA_054. The sequence continues at coordinate 503 of NZ_JAWRXV010000046.1, forward strand.
GGTCTCGCCGCCATGCAGCGTAAACAGAACAGCAACAACCGCGACCACCGGCACGCAAACCCGCGCAAGCTTCGCAACAGTCTCATCAGAAGCATTCCGCTGCACGAGCCCACGATAAATATCATTGGCAAGCAGCGTTGAAGCCGTAGTGAGGATCATCGAACCGGGCACCAGCGCCGTCAGCACGCCTGCTGCACCAATCACCCCAACGAACCACGGATCAAAAGTCTGCAACGACAGCTTGAACAGCGAAAGATCGATATCGCCGCCCTTAAGTCCCGGCACCTTCAACGCCGCAGCAAACCCGACAAAAAACACAAACAGCAAGATCAACTGATAAAGCGGCAGCACAATCGCATTGCGCCGAAAGATGCGTTCATCCTTCGCGGTAAAAACAGACCCGAACGTATGCGGCCACATGAAAAACCCAAGCGCCGTGAGCAGCACAGTCGACTGAAACCACGTAACGCTCGAACCTTTCTCAGGGAACGTGAGAAAACCAGGCCGCGCCACATCGATCGCATGAAACATCTGCCCGAGGCCACCGTAGTAATGCATCGGCAGATAGATCCCGAGAAACAGCACGATGCCAAGTATCAGCATGTCCTTGACGACCGAGTTCCACGCCGAGCCGCGCACGCCCGACACAATGACATAGACCGTCACCACGCCCGCGCCGATCCAGATCGCCGCCGACGACGAAATCACGCCATAGGAAGCCGTCGACACAATAATGCCCAGCCCCTTGAGTTGCAGCACGAGATACGGAATCAGCGCGGCAACGTCAACGACGGCAACCAGCACCCCAAGCGACGCGCTATCGTACTTTCGCGTAAAGAAATGCGGCTGCGACACGACGCGATGCGTCTTCGCAAATCGCCAGACAGGCGGCAGCATCCAGTACGACAGCACATACGCCAGCGTGCCATACGCGAGGATGTAATAGACGGGTGCGCCCTTGCCATATGCAAAACCACTGCCGCCAAGGAAGGTGAACGTCGTGTAGATCTCGCCCGCCATCAACAGGAACACGAACGCGGTGCCGAAGCTGCGGCCGCCCACCGTCCATTGCTCGAGGCTCATGTCATGCCCATGACGGGCACGCACGCCAAGATAGAGCGCGAACAGCGTGACGGCGACGATGATTGCGAGGGCGCTGCTCATGAACGCACCTCCTCGCCAGACGAAGCCTGCCGGTTCACAGGATCGAGCCGGTAGATGATGGCCATAATGACCGAACTGAGCACCACCCACATGACGATCCATGCAAGCACGAACGGCATGCCGAGCACGAGCGGCTCGACGCGGTTGACGAACGGAACGCCGAGCAGAATGCCGATGAACGGCAGCACGGCGAGCAGACGAAATGACATGGGACAACTCCTCGAATGAGAATGAGCCGGTCTCGATGAACGTCAATTCCTGAAGTAACGACTGGGATACCGCGCACCGACTGTATGCCTCTTGCCACATTCCGGTAAAGGTCGCCAAAAATATGCAGGTATATTGAAAGGAACGTGCGCAAACGCAGTGCCTGTGGGCATCGGCATGCATCGCAGGCGTGCTGCATTGCATGAAGACGGTGCCTCCCGCGTGGCGTGTGGAATTCGTTGCATATACACTGGTCGGCCCTCATGCTCCGTTGCGCGGCGCAAAAATCAAAACCATCAAAGAGCAAATTCATCGATGATTTCGAGCCTGATTTCGGAGATTCTGTTTGGCTTCACCGGGTTGATCAGCATCATCAATCCGATCGCGATCGCCTTCGTGTTTCTCGACCGAACGGATTCGCTGACGGACGCGGAACGCGCCGCGCTCGCCAAGCGGGTTTCCCTCAATGCGTTCTTCGTGCTACTGGTCGTATTCTTTGTCGGCACGCCGATCCTGCATTTCTTCGGCATTTCAATGGAAGCGCTGCGCATCGGCGGCGGTCTTGCCGTGGCCGTCAGCGCGTGGAATATGCTCAATGCGCCGGAACGTCAGCCGAACGAGGCGGCCGTGAAACCCGTTGATCCCGACAACGCGATGTCGAAGGCATTCTTTCCGCTGACGGTGCCGCTCACGACGGGCCCCGGCACGATGGCGACGGCCATCGCGCTGAACGCGAACCGCAGCCACAAGCTGTCGGAGTTCGTGATGTCGTCGATCGCGTCCGTGACGATTTCGATTCTTGTCATGCTCGCAGTCTGGTTCACGTACAACCACGCCGCGACCCTCGGCCGCTATCTGGGCAAGGAAGGCACCAAGGTGGCGCTGCGCGTGTCCGCATTTTTGCTGCTCTGCATTGGCGTGCAGATCATCTTGACGGGGCTGGCCGAGTTTCTTACGCCGATCGCCAGTGGCCGGGCGGGCGGCTGAACGAATGAGCACCGGATACGAAGCGGACGTGACCCGGATGTGAACCGTTTGAAACCGGCGCGGGCGTAGGCGTTTTTCATCGAGGAGAGCGATCATGTGCCGCTGGCTGGCTTACACAGGAAACCCGATTCAGCTCGAAGCCGTGCTGTTCCGGGCCAAGCATTCGCTGATCGACCAGAGCCTGCATTCGCGGCTCGGGCAGACCACCACCAACGGCGACGGCTTCGGCGTCGGCTGGTACGGCCATCCAACTGACATCCCGTTCCGCTACCGCTGCGCGCATCCCGCGTGGAGCGACCGCAATCTGCGCGACGCCGCGCGGGCCGTGCGCGCGTCGCTGTTCGTCGCGCATATCCGCGCGGCGACGGACACGCCATCGCAGGAAACCAACTGCCATCCGTTTCGCCACGGCCGCTGGCTCTTCATGCACAACGGTCTCGTGCGCGACTATCCTAAAGTGCGGCGCGACCTGATGCTCGGCATCGACCCGGACCTGTTCGCATCGATCGAAGGCTCGACGGATTCCGAAGTCATGTTCTTTCTCGCGCTCACGTTCGGGCTCGAAATCGACCCCGTGCTCGCACTGGAGCGCATGGCGGGTTTCGTCGAGGAGACGGGGCGGCGGCACGGCATCGAGGCGCCGCTGAACATGACCGTCTGCGCGACGGACGGCGAGCAGATCGTGTCGGCGCGCTATTCGAGCGAGCGGCAGTCGCGCTCGCTCTACCACAGCACGTCGATCCGACATCTGATGGAGTTGTATCCTGATGATCCACGTCTGGCCGCCGTCGGCGCAGACGCGTTCCTCGTGCTGTCGGAGCCGCTCGTCGACCTGGAAGGCTGGTGGCAAGAAATACCGGAATCGACGGCGATCGTCGCGAAGCGCGGTGGGATCGAGGCGAGGCCATTCGATCCGCATGTAAAGTAGCAGCGTTGCACGTCCACGGCCACGCGCTCCGTATAAACCCTGATACGCGGCGCGCGTCCGTCTGCCGTTGTTGCATGAAGGGAGTGCAACCATGAGTCGTCCAGTGACTGCAGACATCGCGACTGACAAACCATCCGAAAGCACTCGCCACCGGTCCGATCTGGCCGCCGAGGTGCTGGCATCGGAACAGAGCGTATTGCGCCTGCTCACGCGCAGCACGCCGTTGCCCGAGCTGCTGGCGGAAGTGTGCCGCCGCGCCGAAACGCTGCTAGGCGAGGGCTCGCGGTGCTCGATCCTTGTGCTCGATACCGATGGCGTCACCGTGCGCGTCGGCGCGTCGCCGTCGCTGCCGGCGCATTACAGCGCGGCCATCGACGGCATGTCGATCGGCCCGTGCGCCGGTTCCTGCGGCACGGCAATGCACGACCGGCGGCTGGTGATCGTCGAGGACATCGAAAGCGATCCGCTATGGGCCGACTACCGGCATCTCGCGCTGCCGCTCGGGCTGCGCGCCTGCTGGTCGGTGCCGTTCGAGGACGACGCGGGTCAGGTGCTGGGCGCGTTCGGCGTCTACTACGACAGGCGACGGCGTCCGGACGACGATGAACACGCCTTGCTGCACGAGATCGGCCACAGCGTCGGCCTTGCCGTCCATCAGGAGCTGATGCGCAAGCGCCTCGCGGAAAGCGAGGAGCATCACCGACTCGTCGTCGATCACCTGAACGAAGGCATCGTCGTGCAGACGCGCGAAGGCATCGTGCTCGCCTGCAATCCGAGCGCGCGGCGCATGCTGCGCGCGACGGGCGAAGTGATCGGCCAGGACATCTACAAGGTGATTCGCGCCGCGTACTGGGAAGACGGCTCGCCCGTCGAGCCAGGCGAGCAGCCGACGCAGCGCGTGCTGCGCACGGGCAAGCCCGTGGTCGGCATGACGCTGCGGCTCGAGCTGACAGGCGGCGAATCGATCTGGATCACCGAGAACGTCGTACCCATCGTCAGGCCGGGCGAAACCGAACCGAACGCCGTGCTCGTATCGTTCAACGACATCAGCGCGGTGCGCTCGGCGCGTGCGCAACTGCAGCACCTCGCGACGCGCGATTCGCTGACGGGGCTCTACAACCGCGCGTTTCTCGCCGACCGGATGAGCGCGCTGCTCGCGCCGCATGCGGGCGTCGAAGGGCATGAAGCCGATGCGTCTCAACCCGCCGTGACGAGACTGGCCGTGCTGTTCGTGGATCTCGACGGCTTCAAGAAAGTCAACGACATCGCCGGCCACGAAGCGGGCGATGCGCTGTTATGCAGTGTCGCCGCGCGGCTCGCTACCTGCGTGCGCAGCGAGGACACCCTCGCGCGCGTCGGCGGCGACGAGTTCGTGATCGCGACGGGCGACTACGGCGACGAATCGTTCCTGACTTCGCTCGCGCAGCGCGTGCTCGACACGATCGCGATGCCGTTCGCGGTCGGCGGCAACGAGTATTACCTTGGTGCGTCGATCGGCATCAGCCTGTTTCCCGACGACGGACGCGACGCGCAGACGCTGATGCGCAACGCCGACTCCGCGATGTACAACGCGAAGCAGCGCGGCCGCAACAACTTCCAGTTCTTCACAGCCGAGTTGAGCGAGCGTTTGCAACGGCGCTTCGCGATCGAACAGTCGCTGCGGCGCGCGCTCGTCGCCGACGAACTGAGCCTCGCGTATCAACCGATCGTCGAGGGCGCGACGGGGCGCATCGTCGGCGCCGAGGCGCTGTTGCGCTGGCATAACGGCGAGCTGGGCCATGTGTCGCCCGCCGAATTCATTCCCGTCGCCGAAGACACCGGCCTCATCATCGACATCGGCCGCTGGGTGCTGGAGAACGCGTGCCTGCAGGCCGTCGAATGGCGCAGAACGATCACGCCGCATCTGATGATGGCCGTGAACCTGTCGCCGCGTCAGATCAACGGCGAGCTGATCGAGCATGTGGCGCTGAGTCTGGAGCGCGCGGGGCTGGAGGCGTCGGCGCTCGAACTGGAGATCACGGAAGGCGTGCTGATGAGCGACAGCGACACCGTCATGCCGCTCCTGACGACGCTCGCGCGCATGGGCGTGCGCATTTCCGTCGACGATTTCGGCACCGGCTATTCGTCGCTGTCGTATCTGAAGCGTTTTCCGTTGCATAGCCTGAAGGTCGACCGTTCGTTCGTCGCGGGCTTGCCCGAGCATCGCGATGCCGTGGCGATCACGCATGCCGTCGTTGCAATGGCGCATTCGCTCGGGATGAACGTGACGGCGGAGGGCGTCGAAACGAGCGAGCAGGCGGCGTTTCTGCGCTCGATCGGCTGTGAGCGGCAGCAGGGCTACCTGTTCGGCCGGCCCGTCGTGCCGGGCGAGTTCGCGCGCGAGGCGCAGCGGCTGCAGGCGGGCAACTGATCGATGCTGCTTGCAGTTCGTTCACGCGAGGCGGTTACACTGGCGCTCGTTTCTTCCCTTGCGAGCGATGCGTGGACGGAGAGTTGAAGTACGCGTTTGATGGCGCACAGCGGTTTTGTGCCGGGCTGGTTGCGGCGTTGACGTTGGCGTTGTCGCTGGCTGGCGCAAGCGTCGCTGCCCCGCCATCTGCGGATCAACCCACCGACCTCGTGCAGACCCGCGCGTTCGACGCGTCGCCGTGGATGTCGTACTACGGCGATGCAGCGGCGCTAGGCAGCATGACACGCGCGGCGTCGACTTTTCGTGTCATCGACGTCGATCTCGATCCCGACGCGGACAACTTCACGCCCGCCGAGGTCGCCGCGCTCAAGAACGACGGCGGCAACATCGTGCTGAGCTACCTGAACATCGGATCGTGCGAGACGTATCGCTCGTACTGGCGCGACGTGCCGGAAGGCTTCGTGTCATGCGAGGCGAACAAGGCGGCGCACGCGGGCACGTATCGCGGCTACCGGCAGGAGACGTGGATGAATCTGTCGAATGCCGATTACCAGCGGCTTATCGTCGATTACGTCGCGCCGCGTCTGGTCGCGCAGGGAGCGGACGGCTTCTACCTCGACAACCTCGAAATCGTCGAACACGGTACGGCGACGCGCAACGGCCCTTGCGACGCCGCGTGTGCGCAAGGCGGCCTCGATCTCGTGCGCAAGCTGCGCGAGAAATACCCGGCACTCGTCTTCGTGATGCAGAACGCCACCGGCCGCACGACGCGCGAAGGCATGACGGGCGGCATCGCGTTCGCATCGCTGCTCGATGGCGTCGCGCATGAAGAGGTGTATGCGCCGAAGTACGACGCTGCGGCGGAAGCGGAACTGGGCGCGTGGAAAGCGTTGGCGCTCAGGCCGAATGGACACGCGTTCTGGATCGCGACGCTCGATTATGTCGGCGGTTGCGATGCGGCCGCGAAAGCGCGCCGTGTGTTCGCGCGCAGCCGTGCCAAAGGTTTCGTGCCGTATGCGTCGGACGCTAGCGCGAAGCAGGGCGTCGTGTGCTACTGGCAAAAATAATGGACGCGCACGCGGTTTGAACGATCACGCGCGCGACGTCAACAGCTTCAAACCCGCCAGGCCGAAGACGATTGCGAGGCCGCCGTCGAGCCAGCGGCGAATCGACAGGTACACGCGGCGCGCGAGCGGCGTCGAGAACAGCGCCGCATAGCTGCCGAACACCAGCATGCCGATCGCGAGGCATCCGGCGACGATGGTCAGCATGTGCGGCGCGCCGCCGTTTGCAGGCGACGCGAGCGCCACCACCGAAATCCACACGAGAATCGCCTTCGGGTTCGTCAGATGCAGCAGCAAGCCGCGCGCGTAGATGCGGCGCAACGGCAGATGCGTCCCCGCCGCTTGCGTCCGGGCGGCACGCGGCTTCAATGCCGAGCGGCCCGACTTGAACGCGAGCCACAGCAGATAGCATCCGCCGAAAATCTTCAGCCCGACCATCGCCCCCGAGAACGCCAGCAGCGCCGCCGACAGCCCGAGTGCCGCCAGCATCGCCCAGAAGCACGAGCCGCACACGACGCCCGCTGCGAACGCGAGCGCGGCCTTGCGCCCGTCCGTGGACGCGATCGACATGATGGCCAGATTGCTCGGCCCGGGACTCGCCGTGCCGACGAAATACGCGGAGTAGGCGAACAGGACGTTCGCGGAAAGGATCGGAAGGCTTGTCATGGGATGGGCGCGGAAGAATGAGGCGAGCGGAGATTGTCACCGGCGCGGGCATTGTGCGGAAGAGACAGTTCGCGGTTCGCGAGGCAGGCCAGCGGCACTGACGATTCATGACAGTGCATGCGGGGGATTCAGCGTCGCGCCGCTCGCGTGAGGTCTGGCCAGCAGCGTTCGGCGATCCGCTCGTGATACGCCATCAAGGCGGGATGCCGCGAGACGAAATCGCGCACCGGACTTTCGAACGGATGCGCGACCGTCGTGTGGACCCACGCGAAGCCGGTTGCGTCGATCGTCGTCGGTTCGTCGCCGAGCAGGAAGCGCTGGTCGCCGAGCAGATCGGCGACGGCCTGCCAGCCTTCGATGCCTATCTGCGCGACTTCGTCGTAGCTGTGCCGTCCTGTGCCTTGCTCCCACGCCTGGCGCAGCACCTTGCGCCGAATCACGGGCATCAGCAGCGGCGCGAGCGCGCCCACCAGCGACCGGACGGGTGGCGGCGCGGTGAGCCGCGCGTATTCGGTCAGAATCGGTTTATAGATTCCCATGTTGCGCTCGACGGCCCAACGGAAATACACGGTCACGAAATACAGATGCGTTTCGAAGAGCGCTTTGATCGCGGCCGATTGCGCGCGTTGCTGCGGATCGAGCCGCGCGTCGTTGAGCGCATTCGGATAACGGCGTTGCAGGTAGGCAATGATCGCGGACGAATCGCAGATCGTCACGCCGTCGATCTCCGCGACGGGCAGCTTCTTTTTCGGCATCGCGTTCAGATTCCCGATGCGTCCTTCGTACGGAATGCCCGAGAGTCTCAGCCACGTTTCGAGCTTGACGACGAATGGACTGAGATCGGGCGGCATCGCGCCGGAACCGTCGCCGAACTTGTACACGATCATGACGTCCTCTCATACGCGTTGTCCTGCTGCGTGCGCCGCGCGTGGCTGGCAACCGGGATCCTACAGGCTCGCGGGCGCGCGGTGAATCCGGCCAGTTCAGCGTGCACTGATTTTCGTGCCAGCGCGATGCGTGGATTGTTGTCGCCACGCAAACATAGATTCCCCGCGCATGCGATTGATGCTTGACGATGGATTCATAGAATAGATATCAAGGCGCGCGGGTTTTTGAGGGCGCCAGGCGATTCAAGAGTTCGGACGAATAACGGAGATTGAAATGGACATCCTGGACGTAGCGCGACAAGCAGGCATGACCGTCGTGCTTGAAGCACGGATCGGTCGACAGGAATATCACAGTGTGCATGGATCGCTGGCGGCGCTGCAAAGTTTCGCCGAGCGGGTGAGGGCGTCGACGATGGAAGAAACCCAAGCCGTCGAGCATGAGTGAAAAAAAAGAGCCGTCGGTTTGCGACGGCTCTTTGGCGCTATGTGGTCTCCAGCGCTTGATCTGGCGATTAGCCGCTGAACAGTTCGACGAGACAGACGACCGTCGTGAACAGTCCGATGCAGCCGCCCAATGCGACCGCACCTTGCATGAAACCTCCTAAATTCCCCATATAGCGCTCCGTAGTGTTCTAGGTGGTGGCGCTAGTCTAAATCGAAAGAAATAAGAAAGGTAAAAGAAAGTATTGGCGAAATTTTTGCCGATATGTGCGCGTCTTAACTTGTACGACGACGTATCTCAAAGAATTTTCTCGCCACACAGCTATTTCTTCGACCTGTTTCCCATTTCACGAGACGCTACGGACGATTGGACTCCTTTCGGCCTGTCTGCGGGCAGCTTCCTCAGTATTCCAATCTTCCTTTTGGCGCGTAAGAGAACAATCCGATGTTCGAATGAACATCATGCGTGTTCCATCCACGTTTTTGTCCTTTCGCAACACAGCCGCCCGCAAATTGCGCAGAGCGGCCGTCTGACAGGCCTTTCGCCCTGTCTGCCTCGCGTACTACGTGGTTTTCCCTGGTATCCTACAGACGTTTCAGTGATACGATGACCGACGATAAATGCTGGTGGATGTTCGAATTCGCGCATCCACCCGCGATACCGCCGGGCAACCTCGGGCCCGGTCTGCACAAGGAAATGGAGACAGACTTGAGAACAATCATTGGCCTGCGCTGGTGGATCATCGCGCTCGTGTGCCTCGGGACCATCGTCAACTATCTGTCGCGCAACGCGCTCGGCGTCATGGCGCCGGAGCTAAAGACGTTGCTGCACATGAACACGCAGCAGTACTCGTACGTCGTCGGCGCGTTCCAGATCGGCTACACGATCATGCAGCCGGTCTGCGGGCTGATCATCGATCTGATCGGGCTGCGTCTGGGCTTCGCGCTGTTCGCCTGCCTGTGGTCGGCAACGGGCATGCTGCACGGTCTCGCCAGCGGCTGGCTGTCGCTCGCTGCAATGCGCGGCCTGATGGGTTTGTCGGAAGCCGTCGCGATTCCTGCCGGCATGAAGGTGGTCGCCGAGTGGTTTCCGAATCGCGAGAAGTCGGTGGCTGTCGGCTATTTCAACGCGGGCACGTCGCTCGGCTCGCTGTTCGCGCCGCCGCTCGTCGTGTTTCTGTCATTGCGCTACGGCTGGCAGAGTGCGTTTGCCGTGACGGGCGCGCTGGGTTTCGTGTGGGCGGCGCTCTGGTACGTGTTCTATCGCGCGCCGGCCGACCACAAGCGGATCAGCGAGAAAGAACGCACGGCCATCGTCGAAGGGCAGACGCCGCCCGCCGCGCAGGGCCAAGACAAGCGCCGCATCCGCGAAGTGCTCGGCACGCGCCGTTTCTGGGCGATCGCGCAGGCGCGCTTTTTCGCCGAGCCGGCCTGGCAGACCTTCAGCTTCTGGATTCCGCTCTATCTCGCCACTGAGCGCCACATGGACCTGAAGCAGATCGCGATGTTCGCGTGGCTGCCGTTCCTCGCGGCGGATCTCGGCGGTCTGTTCGGCGGTTATCTGTCGCCGTTCCTGATGAAGCGGCTGCGCGTGCCGCTCATCTGGTCGCGCATCGCGGGCGTCGTGCTGGGCGCATTCATGATGATCGGTCCGGCGTGCATCGGGCTGGTTGCTTCGCCGTACGAAGCCATTGCGCTCTTCTGCGTCGGCGGCTTCGCGCACCAGATGATTTCCGCGCTCGTCAACACACTGGCCGCCGACGTGTTCGAGCCCGGCGAAGTCGGCACCGCGGCGGGCTTTGCGGGCATGGCGGCGTGGATCGGCGGGCTTGGATTTTCGCTGATGGTGGGCGCGCTGGCCGACAAGATCGGCTACACACCGCTGTTTGGCGCGCTCGGCGCGTTCGACCTGATCGGCGCGACGCTGCTGGTGATCCTGATGCGCGGCGTGTCGCGCGACGCCCGTCTGCAACGCGTCGAAAACGGCGCGGGCAGCGCGGCCTGAACTGATTGACCTGGAAATACATCATGGCTACGTTGAAGAATCGACCGCGGTTTTCCGTCTCCGAACCGCTTTCCGAACCGACTGCCGGACAACCCGGCAATCCGATCGTGTTGTCCGACGCCAGTGGCGCGCGGATCGAACTGTTCGTTCTGTCGGACGACATTATCCGCGTGCTCGTGTTGCCGACGGGCGAGCTTCGCGGACCGCGCACCTGGTCGATTGCACCGGGTCTGGAAGACGTACCGCTCGATGGCCGCGACCGGCGCGACACGAGCGGCTTCGGCGAAACGGTGTTCAGTGCGACGAGCGACGCAGAACGGCTCGTCGTCGAAACCGCGCAGGTCCGTCTGACGGTCGCGCTGGACGGCGGCTTTTGTTCGTGGGCCATCGCGCGCGACGGCGCGTGGCACGACGTGATGCACGACCGCAAGACACAGGCGTACAACTTCGGCTGGTGGGACGACCGCGTCTATCACTACGTCGAGCGGCAGCGCGGCGAAATGTATGTGGGCCTCGGCGAGCGCGCGGGCACGCTGGATCGCGCAAACCAGAGCTACGAGATGCGCAACATCGACGCGATGGGCTATAGCGCGCGTAGCACGGACCCGCTCTACAAGCACATCCCGTTCTATGTGACGTGGCAGCCGCAAACATCGATGGGCTTCGGCCTGTTCTACGACACGCTCGCCGACTGCCGCTTCGACATGGGCCGCGAGCTGGACAACTATCACGGCCACTACCGTCATTTCGTTGCCGAGCATGGCGATCTGGACTACTACTTCATCGCGTCGGCGGATACGCCGTTGCACGCGGTGCGGCGCTTCACGTGGCTCACGGGTAGGCCCGCGTTGATGCCGAAGTGGGGCCTCGGCTATTCCGGCTCGACGATGAGCTACACCGACGCGCCCGACGCGCAACACAAGATGGGCGAGTTCATCGAGCGCTGCCGCGAGCATGACGTGCTGTGCGATTCGTTCCACCTGTCGTCGGGCTACACGTCGATTGGCGCGAAGCGTTACGTGTTCAACTGGAATCACGAGAAATTTCCGGACATCGAAGGTTTCGTGCACGGCTATCTGCGCGAGGGCGTGAAGCTGTGTGCGAACATCAAGCCGTGTCTGTTGCAGGATCACCCGGCATTCGACGAAGCCGCGAAGGCGGGTCTACTGATCGAATCCCGCGACGGCGAGCCCGCATGGGTGCAGTTCTGGGACGAAGTGGGCGCGTATCTCGACTTCACCAATCCCGCCACCATCGACTGGTGGAAAGCGCGCGTGAAGGACAGTCTGCTGCGCTACGGCATTGCATCGACGTGGAACGACAACAACGAGTTCGAAATCTGGACGCCCGACGCCATCGCGCAAGGCTTCGGCGAGCCGTTCCCGGCACATCAGGCAAAGGTGCTGCAGACGCAGTTGATGATGCGCGCATCACGCGACGCGCAGCGCGAGCACGCGCCCCGCACGCGGCCATTTCTCGTGTCGCGCTCGGGCGGCGTCGGCATGCATCGCTATGTGCAAACGTGGTCCGGCGACAACTACACGTCGTGGGAAACGCTGCGCTACAACCTGAAAATGGGCCTCGGCCTGGCGATGTCGGGCGTGTCGAACAGCGGTCATGACATTGGCGGATTTTCCGGTCCGGCGCCCGAGCCGGAACTGCTGCTGCGCTGGGTCGCGTTCGGTATTTTCCTGCCGCGTTTTAGCATCCATTCGTGGAACGACGACGGCACCGTCAACGAACCCTGGATGTATCCCGAAGCGACTGCGCAGATCGCTGGCCTCATCAAGCTGCGGTATCGGCTGATTCCGTACCTGTACGAACTGCTGTGGCAATCGCATCGTTCGTACGAGCCTGTACTGCGGCCGCTGTTCGCGGAGTTTCCGAACGATCCGCGCTGCCTCGCAGATGGCGACGACATGATGCTCGGTTCGTCGCTGCTCGTTGCGCCTGTGGTGGAGCAAGGGCAGAGCGAGCGCGAAGTGTATCTGCCTGATGGCGCGCGCTGGGCGTCGTACTGGAGCGGCGAGGTGTTCGAGGGCGGCCAGAGCGTGACGCTGCCCGCGCCGTTCGAGCAACCCGTGATGCTGCTGCGCGAAGGCAGTGTCGTTCCGTTGAACGTCGCAGAGCAGCACTTCGCGCAACCCGCTGACGAGCGCGCGTTCATTGCGCTGCCATTCAAAGGAGCCGGCACGGCGCAAGGCGGTTGCGTCGAAGACGACGGCGAAACGGAAGCGTGGCGCGATGGCGTGCAAGGGCGCTGGAATGTCGCAATCGCAAGCGACGCAACCACGCTGCGTATCGCTATCGACCGCGAAGGGCAGATGCCGTTCGAGCAACACGACGTGCAACTCAGCGTGCCTTCATCCGAGACCCGCGCCGCCATTTGCACGAACGGCGAAGTGACCAGCGATGAAGTCGTGAACGGCTGGCGTCGACTGACGCTGCGCCTCGCGCATCCATAAATTCAACACACGACACGAGCAACAGTTCGCATTTCCAATCCACCACCATGTTGCATGGGACGAGAGCAGGGCGTTGAAGCGCCTGCTCCGTCGCAAGGAGACTACAAGCAATGAAGACTTTGAAATGCACGCGCAAGCGTGCAATGGCCCTCTCATGCCTGCCGCTCGCGGGCGCGGTACTGTCGACAAGCGTTTTCGCGCAAAGCAGCGTCACGTTGTACGGCGTCGTCGATAACGCATTCAGCTACGTCAGCAATCAGCGCGGCCATTCGAACTTCTATATGAGCCAGGGCAACCTGCAGGCGAGCAAGTTCGGCCTGCTAGGCGCAGAGGAACTGGGCGGCGGCACGAAAGCGATCTTTCGGCTGGAAAGCGGTTTCAATTCACTGACGGGCGCGCAAAGCAGCGCGGGCAACCTCTTCAACCGGCAGGCGTACGTCGGCCTGAGCAACGACAAGTACGGCACGGTGACGCTCGGCCGCCAGTACACGCCTTACTTCAGCATGGTCGGCGCGCTCGGCCCGACGGGCGTGCTGACGGGGGCTACGGGCGCGCACCCGGGCGATCTCGACGCGCTCGACACGACGCTGCGTTTCAACAACTCGATCACTTATGCATCGCCGAATATCGCGGGTCTCACATTCGCCGCGCAGTACGGGCTTGGCGGCGTGCCGGGCAGCGTGACGAACGGCAGCAATCTGAGCGCGGCGCTGCGTTACGACTACCAGTCGTTCTCGGCCGCGGCGGGCTATGTGAAGCTGAAGGACATCACGACGAGCCAGTCGCTCGGCAGCTTCGCGATCAATTCGCCCGTCAACAACGGCTACGCGAGCGCGAGCAGCACGCAGATGATCGCTGCGGCCGCCCGCTACAACATCAGCGACCTGATGGTCGGCGTGAACTACTCGAACGTGCAGTACGCGCCGGGTTCGCGCTCGCTGTTCGCGAGCGAGGCGGTGTTCAACACGTACGGCGCGATCGCGACTTACCGGTTCACGCCGTCGGTGATCGCGGGGATCGGCTATAGCTACACGCGCGCCAGCAAGGCGAACGGTATCGACGATCCGGCGCAGTATCACCAGATTTCGCTGGAGCAGACCTACAGCCTGTCGAAGCGCACCACTTTCTACGCGCTGGAGGCGTATCAACTGGCGCGCGGCAAGTCGCTGATCGCGTCGGGTTCGGGCGTGACGATCGCGGACGCAGTGGCTGTGGTCGGGGATTCGCAGAATACGACGCCGTCGTCGGGACCGTCGCAGTTCGTTGGCATGGTGGGCATTCGTCACTCGTTCTGACCACGTCGTCATTGAACGCGGCAAGCGATTTGCCGCGATTCATCGCGACTTGACGCCGGGCGTCGCGACCTTGCGGCGGCCCGGCGTTTCTTTGTCCGCCGTTTGGACACGCGCGAAGGGATACGTACGGTTCAATCCCACGTTCGACAGCGTCAAGGACGGTCACGTTTATCCGGGCGGCGGGCTGCAGCATTTCATTCCGTGATCTGAGAAAGCGCACCTGACGCCTTGTATCATCGGACGCATTTGACGCGCATGCCGGCTCGCTCGGACACATAGGATCGACAACGATGACGAAGAGCAACCGGGCCGCGTTGTGCCCGGAACTCGCGGCCATTCACTCGGCCTGCCCAGTCCCCGGTAATTCCGTGTCTCAGCGATTCACGCAACACCCCCTTCATACCAATTGCACAAAAGACTGTATGAATATACAGTATCGGCGTGCGATTCAAGAGGAGCGTGCGTCATGGAAATGCGTGTGCATCAACCCGCCGGTCATCCGATGCCGGAGATCGCGGCGTTTGTCGCGGACCTGAAGTCGGCGTTCGGCGAGTGGGAAATCGACGAGGCGATCCGTCGCGGCAAGGCGGGGGAGCCTACGTTCTATGCATGCGAGAATGGCCGGTCAGTCGGCACGGCGCGCCCGGCAGTGACAGACGCTTTCGCGAACGATCCTGCAAGCGAAGCCCGTCAGGAAGTTCCAGGCAAGGAGAGTGAGCGATGAAGGCAGGTCGTCTGTGCGTCGGGCTGATTGCGCTGGCTTTGACTTCTGCGGCGCACGCGGAAAAGTACGTCGAAATCTGGAATCCGCCGGAAGCTCGTGGTCATTCTGCCGCCCCGGCCGTGCAAAAGCCGCTGCGTCCGCGTGCGCAAAAGCCGACGGCGCCACGGCTCGCGAGGAAGGTTACCGAACCGGGCAACGTACAGGCGGATCACGGCGCGTCGTCGGTGGTGGCGACAAAGCGGCCCGGCAACCGGAGCATTCCGCGCAAGATCGGTCCGGATGGCAACGTGTTTCGCGTTTGACCGATGCGGGAAGGTGGCGGGTGAGTCAATCAACGCCGCGCGGGCAACTTGCTAAACTGCGTGTCCTTATCCGCTGTGGCTTAAGCGGGCGGCACCGGCAGAATAATTTGGCGTCGCGTGCCCCAACCGCAGTCCTCCCTCGCAAACCGCATCACGCAACATGAGTGTCATCGTCCGCCGTATCGCGCATCTCGACATGGACGCGTTCTACGCATCCGTCGAGTTGCTGCGCTATCCGGAGTTGCGTGGCAAGCCGGTCGTGATCGGCGGCGGTCGCAACGCGATACCGGAGACCTTGTCTGACGGCACGCGCCGTTTCGCGAAGCTGAAGGACTACGCGGGCCGCGGGGTCGTCACGACTTCGACCTACGAGGCGCGCGCCTTCGGCGTGTTCTCGGCAATGGGCATGATGAAGGCCGCGCAACTCGCGCCGGACGCGATCCTGCTGCCGACCGACTTCGATTCCTACCGTCATTACTCGCGTCTCTTCAAGTCGGAAGTGGCGAAGTTCACGACGCGTATCGAAGATCGCGGCATCGACGAAATCTATATCGACCTCACGGACGTGCCGGGTGATGCCGCCGACATCGGCTCGCGCATCAAGCACGCCGTGCATAGCGCAACGGGCCTGACGTGTTCGATTTGCGTCGCGCCGAACAAACTGCTCGCGAAGATCGGCTCCGAACTGGACAAGCCGGACGGCCTTACCATTCTGACGCCCCAAGACATTCCCACGCGCATCTGGCCGCTCGCTGCGCGAAAGATCAACGGCATCGGACCGAAGGCGAGCGATCGGCTGGCCGCGCTCGGTATCAATACGGTCGGCGATCTGGCGCATGCGGCGCCGGATCTGCTGCAGGCCAACTTCGGCCTCAAGTACGCAACGTGGCTCACGCACGTCGCGCAGGGCAGCGATGAGCGTCCTGTCGTCGTCGAGTCCGAGCCGAAGTCGATGAGCCGCGAAACGACGTTCGAACGCGACCTGCATCCGCGCCATGACCGGCCCGCGCTGTCGGAGTCGTTCACGCGCCTGTGCGTGCGTGTCGCGGAAGACCTGCAGCGCAAGGGCTACGTCGGACACACGATTGGCATCAAGCTGCGCTTCGACGACTTCTCCACTGTCACGCGCGATCTGACCATTCCCGCCGCGACGTCGGACGCGGCAGCGATCCGGCGCGCCGCGACCGAGTGCCTGAAACGCGTCGCGCTGACACGCAAGCTGCGGCTGCTTGGGGTGCGTGTGAGCGGGCTCTCGCTGGCGAGCGAGCAGGCGCCGCCGCTGCCAATACAAGCCGAACTGCCATTCACGGCTTGAGCTACGACACCAACGCGCGCATCCCCAACGCCACAGCTTCAGCTTCGCCGAAACAGCCCACCGTTCAAGCGGCCAATCGAAACGAGCCAGCGCCCGATCGTCGCGACCATCGACCGCCCGCGCGGACCCGCGTCGATCTGCGCGATCGAGGCACGCTGCCCGGTTGCGAGGACTTCGACGAACGCTTCATACGGCAGCACATGGCGCTCGCTTTCGCAAAGGACGACCGACACTTTGGGTGCGTCGCCAAGCAGCCAATCCAGTGATGCATCGCGGTAGCTCACCTGCAGCGTGCCTTCCAGCGCGACGATCGCGCTTCCGCGTTTGAACCAGGCGGCGTGAACCCGGCCGGGGGCGTATCGATATTCGAAGGGTTTCATCGAGAACTCAGTCCGAAAGCAGTCAACAAATCGACCCGGCGATATCAGAATCGACGGACCACATGTCGAAAGCGTAAAGAGAGTCATCGGACCGCAACAGACTCACACGTTTAGAATCTGTACCGATACAGGGACCTCTTTTGTTACTCTGTTTCCGTCTTAATTGCCACGGTCTGTATCTGGCGATCTATCCAAGTAGCAGGCACGATCCGAAGGATGATCTTGCTGAACGACGAACCCCTTCTCGCGCCACCCGACACGTGCGCGCCGTTGTACGAACGCCTCGCCGAGCACTATCGCCGGGTGATCGCGTCGGGCACGCTCGCGCCCGGCGACCGGATGCCGTCGGTGCGCGCGTTGATGAGCCAGCACCACGTGAGCCTGTCGACGGCGATTCAGGTGTTTCGTCGCCTCGAAGACGGCGGCTGGCTGCAGGCGCGGCCGCGAGCGGGTTACTTCGTGCGGCGTGCACCTGCCTCGAAACTGGCGACCGTCGCTGAGCCGGACATTCCAGCGCTTGCCGAGCCGGCGCGCTACGTCGGCTTGCACGAACGCATCTCGCGCGTGATCGAGCGGGCCCAGGCGTTTCCGGATGCGCTCAATCTCGGCGGCGCGACGGGCGATGCCGTGCTTTATCCGACTGAGCGGTTGCAGGCGCTCGCCTCGCGCATCCTGCGCCATCGGCCGACGCTGCTGACGGAAGTCGGCGAAGACGGCGGCGCGGCGGAGCTGAGACAGGCCGTCGCGAAGCGTGCGTTGTCGACGGGCGTCACGGCCTCGCCCGACGATGTGCTCGTGACCAGCGGCGGCGTCGAAGCCGTGAACCTGGCGTTGCGCGCGGTCGCGCAACCGGGCGATACGATTGCCGTCGAATCGCCGGCGTTTTTTGGGCTGTTGCAGATACTCGAAAGTCTCGGGCTGCGCGCGCTCGAAATACCGACCAGCCCGACAACGGGTCTGTCGCTCGAAGCGCTCGACATCGCGTTGACCGCGTGCCCGGACATCAAGGCGCTCGTCGTCGTGCCGAGCCTGCAGAATCCGCTCGGTTGCGTGATGCCGGACGCGCGCAAGGCCGAACTCGTGCAGTTGTGCGCGCGCCGTGGCATCGCGCTGATCGAGGACGAGCCTTATCGCGAGCTAATCGAATCGACGGAACCCGCGCGGCCGCTGAAGGCCTGGGACCGCGACGGCGGCGTGATCTACTGTGCGTCGTTGAACAAGGTGCTCGCGCCGGGCATGCGGCTCGGCTGGATGTCGTCGGGGCGCTGGCATGCGCGCGTGCGGCTGTTGAAATTCGCGCAAACGCGGAACAATGAGTCGCTGGCGCAGTTCGTCGCGGCGGAGTTCATCGGCTCGGGCGCGTATGACCGGCATCTGCGCCGGTTGCGCGAGAAGCTGCGCGTGCAGCGCGAGGCGAGCGCCGATGCGATTGGCCGATATTTTCCCGTTGGCACGCGGCTGAGCTTGCCACCTGGTGGGCTGCTGCTGTGGGTCGAATTGCCGGACGGCAAGTCGTCGGATGCGCTTTTTGAAGCCGCGTTGCCGCACGGTATCCGGATCGCGCCCGGTTCGATCTTTTCGAACTCGGAGCGCTTCCGATCGTTCATCCGACTCAGTTGTCCAGGGCCGTTCGATGAACGGATGGACGCGGCGCTTCGTCAACTCGGACGTCTCGCGGGGGAAATCGGTTGACGGCCGGGAGGGGCGGCGAGCTCGGGCGTCGAGCGTGCGCGGATTTGTCTGGGCAATCTGCTTTCTGAAGACTGCTGCATCCGTCACCGCATTGTCATGAAGCGCGACTAATTTCGAAACGCACCCCATACAAAGCTTTCAGCAACTCACTTGCGTGGGTCCGAGTCAGGCGCCAAGGCGCGGACTCTGCTCGACTGCACTTTCGTGCATGAGACTGGCGTAAGGCGCTAAAGCGCTAACGCCCGTCGACCGCACTGTCGTGCATGGGACATGCGTAAGCACTAAAGCGCTAACGCCTGTCGACTCGCCGTGGGGCCGGTGTAGGCGCTAAAGCGCCAACTCCGGCCGACACGGCATGGGACAGGAGTAAGGCGCTAAAGCGCCAACTCCTGTCGACACGGAGGCAAACCATGAAAATCGCTCTGTTTGCAGCCGCCAGCCTGATCGGCGCGCTGTCCTGTTCCTTCGCGCACGCAACCGACGTCACGGGCGCAGGCAGCACCTTCGCGGCCCCGATCTACACCAAATGGGCCGACGCGTACCAGAAGACGGGCGGCGGCCGTATCAACTACCAGGGCATCGGCTCGTCGGGCGGCATCAAACAGGTGCTCGCCAAGACAGTCGACTTCGCCGGCTCCGACGCGCCGCTCAAGGACGACGAGCTCGCGAAAGACGGCCTGTTCCAGTTTCCGACCGTGGTCGGCGGTGTGGTGCCCGTCGTCAATCTGCCGGGCCTCAAGCCGGGCGCGCTGGTGCTCTCCGGCCCGGTGCTCGGCGACATCTTTCTCGGCAAGATCAAGAAGTGGAACGACCCGGCCATCGCCGCGCTCAATCCCGGCGTGAAGCTGCCCGATACCGACATCGCCGTCGTGCGCCGCGCGGACGGCTCGGGCACGAGCTTCATCTGGACGCACTATCTGGCGCAGGTGAACCCGGAGTGGAAGAGCAAGGTTGGCGAAGGCACGACCGTCAACTGGCCGACAGGCACGGGCGGCAAGGGCAACGACGGCGTCGCGGCGTTCGTGCAGCGGCTGCCGGGCGCGATCGGCTACGTCGAATGGGCGTACGCGAAGCAGAACAAGATGACATACACGTCGCTGAAGAACGCGGCGGGCACCGTCGTCGAGCCGAAGACGGACAGCTTCAAGGCGGCGGCAGCAGGCGCGGACTGGTCGAAGTCGTTCTATCAGATCCTCACCAACGAGCCGGGCAAGGATGCATGGCCTGTGGTCGGCGCGACGTTCGTGCTCCTGCATGCGTCGCAGGACAAGCCGGATCGCGGCAAGGAAACGCTCAAGTTCTTCGACTGGGCGTTCAAGAACGGCACCCAGACCGCGCAGGAACTCGACTACATCCCGCTGCCGGATGGCGTCGTGTCGCAAATCCGCACGCAATGGAAGGCGAAGGTCAAGGATGCTTCGGGCAAGCCGATCGCCGATTGATCAGATTAAACGCATAAAAACGGGCCAGTGCGCGAGAACGCCGGCCGTCATTGAACAGTAACGGGGCATCGCGATAATGCGAATCCTGGCCTGAGAGCAATCGGGACGGGCGTGAAGCACGGCGTCGGCCGCGCGTAGCGCCAGCTATCCCGATTGAAGCCAGAGACGCACCCATGACTATTCCCATGCTGACCACACACCGTGGCTATCGTCTGCAAGCCAGCGCCGCAATTCGCGACGATGGCCTGCACGCGGCCGATCTGATCATCGAAAAGCCGGGTCTGCCGGCCCGCATCTTCAACGCGCTCGACTACTTCTACGACGGCGAGCAGGCGCTCAGGTACGCGACCGCCTGGGGCCGCATCTGGGTCGACATGAAAGGTTGATCTCACAGCCCGCTTTCCGGTGCCGCCTGCACTCGACACGCGGGTGCAACGGGCAGTCGCTTCCCGCTGAAAACGATATCAGCGGAAATTTCTTCCCAAATATTGGGGCGGGGTTCAAAAGACGATGAACAGGCCGTAACAGGCGGAGCAACCGTCATCCCTCGACGGCGGCGCGTCCTCTCCTCATCGTTCATGAAACTCACATTCAAGCTTCCTCTCGCTTTCGCCGCTGCGCTGTTCCTGATGTTCGCGGGCGCGATGTATGGCCTCTATTCGATGCACCGCTCGATCGACGAATACAACGACCTCGTGCGCGTGCATGTCGCGAACGAGCGGATGGCCGCGAACATCCTCGTCAATTTCAAGCTGCAGGTGCAGGAGTGGAAGGACATCCTGCTGCGCGGCAAGGACCCGGCAAAGTTCGACAAGGGCTGGGCCGCGTTCGAGACGCGGGAGCGGATCGTCGACTCGCAGACAAAAGAACTGCTCGCGTCGCTCGACGATGCGGGTGCTCGCACGCTCGTCGAGCAGTTCGCGGCCGCGCACGTCGACATGGGCGGCGGCTATCGGAGGGGCCTCGAAGCGTTCAAGGCGGCCGGCTTCGAGCCGACGGCGGGCGACAAGGCGGTCGCCGGCGTCGACCGTGAGCCCGCGCGCCTGCTCGGCGAGGCGGTCCAGCAGATCGCGACGAACACGGCGGCGATGTCGGCACAAGCCGCCGACGACGCGCGCCGCGCCGCCGCGATCAGCCTCGTGCTGATGCTGGTGGCGTTCATAGCCGGTTTGTGTGGCGCGTTCCTCTTCAGCCGTTCGATCACGTCGCCGTTGACGCGCGCCGTGGAAGTCGCGCGCGGCGTCGCGCAGGGCAATCTGACGACTCGCATCGAGCAACACGGCAGCGACGAAATCGGCGCACTGCTGAACGCGCTCGCCGACATGCAGGCGAGCCTCGCGAAGGTGGTGAGCAAGGTGCGCCGCAACGCGGACGGCGTCGCGACGGCCAGTTCGGAAATCGCGGCGGGCAATCTGAGCCTGTCGGCGCGCACCGAGGAGCAGGCGGCGTCGCTCGAAGAAACGGCGGCAAGCATGGAAGAGCTGACGGGCACCGTGCGGCAGAACGCGGGCAATGCGAGCCACGCGGCGTCGCTGGCGGAGAAAGCATCGGGCACGGCGACGCACGGCGGCGATGTGATGCGGCGCGTCGTCGACACGATGGCGGGCATTTCGGAAAGCTCGTCGAAGGTCGGCGAGATCATCGCGGTAATCGAAGGCATCGCGTTCCAGACGAACATTCTCGCGCTGAACGCGGCTGTCGAAGCGGCGCGCGCGGGCGAACAGGGACGCGGCTTCGCCGTCGTCGCAGGCGAAGTGCGCGCGCTCGCGCAGCGCAGCGCGACGGCCGCGAAGGAAGTCAAGGCGCTGATCGAGCAGTCGTCGACGCGCGTTGCGGCGGGTGCGGACCTGGTGCGGGACGCAGGCGGCATCATCGGCGAGATCGTCGATTCCGTGCAGCAGGTGACGAACATCATCGCCGATATTTCGGCAGCGTCGAACGAACAGAGCACGGGCATCGAGCAGGTCAATCTCGCCGTCACGCAGATGGACGAAGTCACGCAGCAGAACGCGGCGCTCGTCGAGCAGGCGTCGGCGGCCGCGCAGTCGATGGCGGAGCAGGCGCGCTCGCTGCGCGAAGCCGTCGCGGTGTTCACGACAACCGATATAGGCCATCCCGCAGCCCGATAACTTCATACCATTAGCAGCGCGAAGCGCCGAGTGTATGACTTCGCACACAGTCTATTTTGCGACGCTCGACCATCGCGTTCATGCCCGATAAGATGGCGCGTGACGCAACACGTCTATTTGCTGGCTGATATTGCATCGGGCAAGCGGCCCGATAGCTATGAGGAACGAGGCGCGGCAGGACCTGCCTGCATGATGGACGCCTCGCTCCCGTCGCGCACCACGCCGCAACGTGCCTGATTTCTTCGAACACAGACGGCTTGCCGGGAAGGGCTGCCCGGCGCATGAGAGGGACGTGGCATGTTGAACAAGTTGATCGACATCGCGAGACACATCCGACGCAGCGAAGGCTTCAAACATTCGATCAGCACGCCGGGCCGCATCACGTTGCACGCGCAACAACGTTTGAACCGCGGCTACTTTGCGATCGAGATTCGCGCGCACTCCGGCTTCTTTTCGGTGATGCAGATGGTGCTGTTCATCCTGATGTATTGCGAAGAAAAGCGCCTCACGCCGCTCATTTCCGCGCGCGGCGGGATTTACGGCGACGCCGAAGGCAAGGTCGACTGGTTCTCCGAATACTTCGACACCATTGGCGCGGTGCCGCTGCCCTCGTCGAGCGTGCGGGTGCGCACTTCGGTCGTGAGAGATCTCGGCGGGCTCGGGTTTCGTCGCCGGTATGAGCCCAGGCTCGATCTGCGGCACGCCAGCGCGCTGTTCCGCTCGCACTACCAGCCCTCTGCGCCGATCCGCTACGAAGTGGACGCGATCCGCAGGCGGCTCGGCATCGGCGCGTCGACGCTCGGCGTGCATTTTCGCGGCACCGACAAGAAGGCCGAAGCGCATACCATCGCGTGGGAAGCGTTCTGCCGTCTCGTCGAGACGGCACTCGCCGAAGAGCCGCAACTGACAAACATTTTCGTGTCGAGCGACGAGCAGGCGTTCCTCGATTACTTCGTCAAATGGGACTTTCCCGTGCCCGTCAGCGTCGCGCCCGCGAAGCTGCTCGCAACGGGCGGCACACCCGTACACTTCAGCGGTCATCCGGGACTGGCGATCGGACGCGAGGCGCTGGTCGCGAGTCTTCTGCTCGCGAGTTGCGGGTATCTGGTGAAGACGCCGTCGTATCTGTCCGCCTGGTCGAAAATGTTCAATCTGTCGCTACCGGTTAAACTCGCCGTGCCGCCGCGCGAAGGCGCGTTCTGGTTCCCGGACAGCCAGATCTGGAACGAGCAGCAAGCGTGCCGCGAAACGACGGCAGAAGCGGACGTCCGGATGCAGGACCAGAAAACGGCCTGAACGGCGCGGCGCATGCCGCAACGCAATACGGCCGGGCGCCGCGCGAAATGCGGCCTGGCCCACAACGGCGATAGAAAAGCCGGCTTCCGGCCGCGTTCGCGAGCGGCCGGCGCGTCGGCGCTCGCGTAGAATCATCACAAAAGACCAGCACGGCAATCGGGGAAGGGCGTGAAGATTCACAGCCACTACGACAATCTGAAAGTCTCGCGGGACGCACCTCAAGAGGTGATCCGCGCGGCCTACAAGACTTTGAGTCAGAAATATCATCCTGACCGGCGGATCGACGATCCCGATGCCGAGCGGGTGATGAAGATCATCAACGCGTCTTATGCGGTTCTGAGCGACCCCGTGCAACGCAAGGAGCACGACGAATGGCTCGCGCGTAAAGAACGCGAAGCGGCCGAAGCGGCTGCGCCGCAACCGCCGCCGCGTCAGTCGGCGTCGGCGTCCCAGCGGACGAACTGGCAGGCGGCCGCCACCCAGACCCGGCGCGAGGTCCCGCCGCGTTCGCAGACCCATTCGAGCGCATGGACGTCGCACGCGCATGTCGATCCGCGCGCCACGAAGCGAAAGCCGCGCGCGGCATCCGGTTTTTCACTGCGCAAGATTTCGCTGCGAAGCTGGACGGCGATCGGCGTCTGCGCATTCTTCGGCTACGTCGCGATTTCGGAATCGACGACGCCGTGGCCGTTCACGCGCAACACGTCTTCGCATGGCTCGTCCTATGGTTCGCCATACGGTACGCGCAGTCAAGCCGACTCCGACGACGCCTCGCCGTCGGATGGCAAACGGCGTGGGCTTGCGGCGATGTCGTCGGCGCAGGCCGCGACCTCGCCGTGGACCAGCGACGGGTCCGTCACGAGCAGCGCTTCAGCCTCGCATGCGCTGTTCGTGAGGCCCACGCTCGCGCCGAACGGCCTGCCGTGGCCGTCGACGGCGTCGTATCTCGACGGCATGCCCGTCGGCGCGGCGGGCGGGCATTCCTCGGTGACGGTCGACAACTCCGTCAACCGATTCGACGTGTTCGGCAAGCTCGTCTATAACGCGTCGGTATTCGACCAGCCGGTGCGCCATTTCTTCGTTCCCGCTGGGCAGACTTTCACGCTGATCGGCGTCGCACCGGGCGCGTACGACGTCCGCTATCAGAATCTCGACGACGGCGGCCTGTACAAGTCGCAAGGTTTCGAAGTCAACGAACAGGCCGCCGGCAACAGCGTCGACGCGACCAACGTGAGCATCACGCTATATGCGTTGCCGGGCGGCACCGTGCAGCCGACGACGATCGGCCGCGGCGACTTCTAGCCTTTGCAGGCAGCCGGCAAGCGCGCCGCGCCGCTCACTGCAGCGTCGCGCCTGCACCCCGCAGCACCACGCTCTGCCGCCCGTCGATGCTCACGGGCACATCGCCGTGCACTGTCGCGCGGCGCACGACGCGATGCGCGTCGCCGTAATCGTTGATCGCGTAGTGCTGCGTCGCGCGGTTGTCCCAGATCGCGACATCGCCTTGCGTCCAGTTCCAGCGCACCGTGTTCTCGAGCCGCGTGACGTGATCGTGGAAGGTCTGCAGCAGATGCGTCGAGTCGCCCGCCGACAGTCCCTTCAGACGCTGCACGAAATGACCTAGCACGAGCGAGCGTTCGCCCGTTTCCGGGTGCACGCGCACCACGGGATGCTCGGTTTCATAGACCGTCGACGTGAACACTTCGCGGTAGCGCTTGAGCTGCTCGGTGTCGGCGTTCACGTGCGACGACGCGTAGTCGTAGGCGTTCGTATGCAGCGCCCAGAGCGTGTCGGCAAGACGCCGCAGCGGTTCGGGCAGGTTTTCGTAAGCGGCGGCCGTGTTGGCCCAGACCGTGTCGCCGCCATACGGCGGAATCACGACTGCCCGCAGGATCGAGATCTTCGGATACGCGTCGACGAACGTGACGTCCGTATGCCATGAGTTCGCGCGTCCGCCATGCTGCGAATTGAGTTCGAGCAGATGATGGCTGCCATCGACGGATGGCACGGTCGGATGCGCGACGGTCTCGCCGAAGCGCCGCGCGAACGCTTCCTGCTCCGTGTCGTCGAGATGCTGCTGGCCGCGAAAGAACACCACCTTGTGCTTCAGCAGCGCGGCGTGGATCGCATCGAAGGTCTGCGCGTCGATCGAGCCGGACAGCCTGACACCTCGAATCTCCGCGCCGATACGGCCGGCGACGCGGCGCAGATCGAGCGTTTCAGGTGCAGCGTGCGCGGCTTGCGTGACGATCGTGCCTGCGTTCGATGGGGCGAAACCCGCTTGCGTATTCGACATCTGACGTCTCCGTGTAAGTGGGAACGTTCATTCAAGCAGCGCGCTCGCGCAAAGAGAACTGACATTTCGTGCGAAGGTGTCCAGGCGGATTGCGCTATCGATAGGCGGTTTCGTGCTATGCGAGCGGCACGCAGGCTAGCGGCTGGAATTGGATACAGCGGGATACACCACTCGACGGCATCGTCAGGGTATCCGTCGAACCCATGCGTGAAGCGCTTTCCCGCCTCGGCACATGATGCGTCGGCGGGAAAGCGCAGTGGGTTGAGAGAAAGTGATGGGCGTTCAGCCCGGCTGAATCGGTACGAGCTTCAGTTTGCGGCGCAAACTCCGCGTGTCGTGCACGTCGTACGCTTCGGGCATCTGCCACGCCGCGCGCAACAGTTGAATGAACGCCGCTTCGCCTTCGGACAGATGTCCGTCCGCGTGTGCGCCTTCGTTGCACAGCGCCATGACTTCGCGGCGCAGCCGCCAGTCCCTGACGTCCTGCGCGAGACAGAAAATCACGGCGGGGTCGAGGCGGCAGGTGTCGCCCCAGTTCAGATAGGCCGTCGACGTCAGGTCCTCGCACATCTGCTGCATGACGACGAGCAGTTGTCCGCGGTGCATCTTCAGCCGCGCTTCCATCCCGTAACGCTCCAGTGCTTCGAGCTCGTCGACGCCGACGTGTCCGTCCGACAGCAGGCAGGCGGCCACGATGCGGGCCGCAGCCTCGGGACTGTCGCTTCGATAGTGACGCATTTCAGATCTCCTTTACTTCGATTCGATTGGCTGCGGGGTGCATCACGCAATCCAGTCGCGCGGCGCGAGGTTCGAATTCACGTGAAACGGATAGCTGCTGTCGTCGAGCATGCGCTGGCGGCGTTCGAGATCGGCGAGATCGGTCGACGATGCGAGCCACGCTTCGCGTTCGCTGTCGCGCGAGGACGTGAACAGCGTGCCAAGACGGTGTGTGAGCTGGTTGAACATGATGTGCTCCTTCAGTAGTGCGATAAGGAAATGCGCTGGCGAAAATGGGATTCGCACGGCTGCGTGACTGCGATGCGCGGGCTTTGTGCTGCTTGCCGTTTCGTCGCTTTCGACCATGGCGCTGCATCGACGGGATGAATCGTAGGCGCGATGAATTAGCGGGAAATGAGTGCGCCGGGCATGCGATTAACCGTTATGTCACGGTGTGCCATAACGATTTTCGAGCGTGATCTGGAGGCTAATTCTTTGCTCACTATCGGCGCACAGAATGCGAATCAACCGATGCATCACTGATACGCCATCGAATGTCCAGGAGAACAACATGAAAGGGATTCGCCACATTGCAGTCGCCGCATTGCTCGGCTTGGGACTGGTGAGCGCCGCGCAGGCACACGTGTTCGTCGGCGTCGGGATTGGACCGGTTGCGCCTGTCGTCCCCGTCATGCCCGTCGTCTCCGTCGCGCCGTACCCTGTGTATGCGCCGCCGCCCGTGTATTACGCGCCGCCTCCGCCTGTGTACGCGCCGCCCGTCGTAGTCGGCTACTGGGGGCATCCGCACTATGGATACCGGGGCTATTACGGCTATGGCTACTGGCGCTAGGCACGCGAGGAGCGCGCCGGAACGGGCGCTCATTTATTTCTAATTTTCGATCTCTACGATGAACTTCATCGCAAGGCTCATCGAGCCAATAACCCGGAGGGAAACATCATGAAAACGCTGATTCAGACCGCTGCAGTCGCTGTGTTGCTCGCACTGCCCATCGCCTCGTTTGCACAAACGACGGCACCTGTCTCGCGTGCCGAAGTCGAGGCGCAACTCACACAACTGGAAAGCGCGGGCTTCAACCCGATTGGCGACAAGGCGCACTATCCAGCAAACCTCGAAGCTGCGCAGGCGCGTCTCGACGCACAGCACGCGGACGGATATGGCGGCGTCGCGGACGGCGCATCGCAAGGCGGAGCGGCCTTCCATCCTCAATACGATGTCGGGATGAAGTCGATTTACGTCGGACATTGAAGGGCCGCCAAACCCGGCAATCCGATCGATTTAAACCGCGGGCGCGCAGAGAAATCTGCGCGCCCGCATCATTGTCTCTACAACCAGAAGAGCGTGTAGTGCGGTGTAGAATCGGCTCGCCGACAGGCTCGCCAACAACGAAGCGCCGCCGACCGTCAATGCATCGCGGCACGTCAGCCCTGGCGTTCAATCCCGTTTGCACAACTCTTACCGGACGGCACGCATCAGACCATGTCCATGCCCAAGATCCGCTCCCTCAGAAATCAACTCGTGCTCGCCCTCTGTGTGCTGGTGAGCGTCGTCGGCGTGGTGCAGGGCATCAGCTCATGGCAGCTTGCCAAAGCCGGCATGAGCGCGCTGCTCGATCTGCGTCTCGAACAGGTGGCCACGCGCCTGTATCACAGCGGCCTCGCCGATGCGCTGCCCACCACGCCCGCACGCGGCTCGCAGCCGGAGCGCGATGTCTATCTCACGGTCTGGAAGGACGGCATCGATACGCCGTACCGCTCGACCGACCCCTCACTCCCGTTGCCGCGCGAGGCCGAGCCGGGCTTCACGAATGCGATGGTGAACGGCGAGAGCTGGCGCATCTACACGCTGCGCGAGCCGTCGATGGTCGTCCAGGTCGCACAGCGTTCGCGGGTGCGCCAGGACCTCGCGGAAGCGCGCTCGCTGAATACGCTGTGGCCGATGATCGTGCTCGTGCCGCTGGTGTGGATCGCCGTGCTGCTCGTCGTACGGCGCGCGCTGAGGCGCCTGACGCGGCTCGGCAGACAGGTACAGGCCATCGACATGGCGCATTTCGAGCAGCTGTCGACCTCGGGCGTGCCGACGGAGATACGCCCGTTCATCCTGTCGATCAACAAGATGATCGAGCGGCTCGAACAGTCCATCGAGAGCGAGCGCAAGTTCATCGCCGACGCGGCGCACGAACTGCGCACGCCGCTCACCGCATTGCAGTTGCAGGCGGACAACCTGCAGCCGCATATCGCGCCCGGCAACCAGGAGCGCTTCCGCGAACTGCAAAGCGGCATCCGGCGCAGCGGCAGGATGATTGCGCAGCTGCTGCGGCTCGCGCGCGCCGATGCGGCGATGAAACCGGACACGCTGACGCGCGTCGACGTGTCGGAGGTGGTTGTCGACGCCGTGGCCGAAGTCCTGCCGATCGCGATGCAGCGCGGCATCGACATCGGCGCCGACGAGATGACGAGCGCTTTTGTGCGCGCGAACGACGCCGATATCGGCATCGCGCTGCGCAACCTGGTGAGCAACGCGATCCGCTACACGCCCGATGGCGGCAAGGTCGATCTCAGCATCCAGGTGCGCGACGGGAAGGTGTGGATCGAAGTGATCGATAACGGGCCGGGCATCGACGAGGCGCTGCTGCCGCGCGTGTTCGACCGGTTTTTCCGGGCCAATGTGCAGATCGAGGGCAGCGGGCTCGGTTTGTCGATCGTGCAGGCTATCGTGAACCGGTACGGCGGCGAGGCGAGCCTGCGCAACCGTGCGGATGGGCAATCGGGGATCGTCGCATCGATCGGTTTTCCCTCGGTGCCGTAAGCGGTGCAATAAGCGGTGCCACAAACGCGGTGCCGCTCGCGGCGCGGTCAGCCGCTCATTCGTTGCTAATTCTCCGTGCCTAAGATGGGAACTGTTGGAGCAGGCCCCTCTGGTTCTGGCACGGCGATCGGTGCACGCCAGAATCCTTCGGCCGACTGCGTATGCAGTCGGCCTTTTTTTGTCGTCGATACCGAACGGTTTAGCCTGTGCAGGCTCGGTTATCATGCGATCTGGCTGGTGCGCGGGAGTGGGGCGCGCCGGCGGCCACGGCCCGGAATCGCAAACCGGCGCGCAGTGCGCAGCACGCCGTGCGGCTGATCGGTCCTTGCGCTGGGGCCAACGACAACGCTTCGTTGCTGTGGACACGACATCATGCGAGTGCTACTGGTTGAAGACGATCTGCAGATTGGCCAAAGTCTGATGCGCGCGCTGCAGGACGCTGACTACAGCGTCGACTGGGTGCGCGACGGCAATGCGGGCAGCGCGGCCATCGCTGCCGCCGAATATACCGTCGTCCTGCTCGATCTCGGCTTGCCGGGCATGGGCGGCATCGAACTGCTGAGGTCGGCCCGCGCGGCGGGCAACACGGTGCCGGTGCTGATCCTCACGGCGCGCGACGATCTCGAAGCGCGCGTGCAGGGCCTCGACGTCGGCGCCGACGACTACGTGCTCAAACCCTTCGACGTGCCCGAGCTGATGGCGCGCATGCGCGCCGTGTTGCGGCGCAAGGCGGGCTACGCGTCGTCGCGTCTCGGCGACGATGCGCTGAACCTCGATCTCGATAAGCGCACGCTGTGCTGCAACGGGGTGTCGTCGGTATTGTCGGCGCGCGAGTTCGCGCTGATGCTTGCGTTTCTCGAACGGCCCGGCACGATCCTGTCGCGCGACCAGCTCGAGGACAAGCTGTACGGCTGGGGCAAGGAAGTCGAGAGCAATGCTGTCGACGTGCTCATTCACTCGGTGCGCAAGAAGTTCGGGCAGTCGGTGATCCGCAATGTACGCGGCCTCGGCTGGACCGTCATGCTCGGCGAAGCGCCGAAAACCTGAGCGCCGCGCGTCCTCATTCTCCCCTCACTCTGCATCGACACAATCTCCTCAACCGCACAGCAATCACGCTGAAACGCGCGGCGAGGAGAGAGCGATGAAAGGCATTCCAGAAGTTAACGTAGTTGTCGAGCGCAACGATGCGTTCAACCACACACCGGCCGCATTTGATATGTACGATCCCAGCACCCGCACGCGGATCGCGGTGCATATCGACTGCACGCCGCAAGGCGCCGCGTGTGCGAACCAGCGCGCGCCCGTCTATGCCGCGCGCGCTTACCGTATGCAGCCTTCGCGGTGCCGCATCGGCGCGCGTGTGCGCTATCCGCGTTGTGCCGGCTGGGGCGACGGTTTTGGTTCGATGCAACGCTGAGGCGCGGCCATGTCGAACCATCCGGCTATCGAAGGCCTCGCGGCTCGCATGGCCGCAAGCTGGCAGGCGCGTGCCGTTCTCATGGCCATGCCGCTGCTCGTCGGGCAGCGTGCTCGGGCGCGCTGCGCGGCCGCGCCCGATGTCGCGCGGGTGCGCGCGCGCTCGCACCGGCTCTCGTTGCCGGGCGCGTGGCTCGCGGCGCTTCTCAATCCGCGTTCGCGCAGGGTGCGCGATGGCGATCTCGACGGGCTGTGGACTTTACCGTCGACCCGACCCGGACCCATCGCGAACGCGATTCTGTACCTGCACGGCGGCGGCTATTACTTTGGATCGTCGGCGACCCATCGCGCGGTGACGACTGCGCTCGCCGCGCATAGCGGCGCGCCCGTGTTCGCGCCCGACTACCGGCTCGCGCCCGAGCATCCGTTTCCTGCCGCGCTAGAGGATGCGTTGCACGCGTACCGCACGTTGATCGCGCGCGGCATCGCGGCGAATTCGATCGTCGTCGCGGGCGACTCGGCGGGCGGCGGGCTGGCGCTCGCGTTGCTGGCCGCGTTGCGCGACGCGGGCGAGGCATTGCCTGCGGGCGCCGTGCTGTTCTCGCCGTGGGCCGATCTGACGACGACATGGCGCGCCGCGCGCGGCACAGGGCCAACGACGCGCGTGGCGATGCAGCATGCCGCGCAGATGTATATCGGCGACGCGAGCGCGTGGGACCCGTATGTGTCGCCGACGCGCGGAGAACTGCACGATTTGCCGCCCATCCATCTGCAGATCAGCGACACGGAAGCGATGTACGAAGATGCGCTCGCGCTCGCGGCGCGCCTGAATCGCGTGGGCGTGACGGTGCAGGTCGCGCAATGGCATGCGATGCCGCACGCACTGCCATGTTTCGCGCCGTTCCTGCCGGAAGCGAATCAGGCGCTGCGGCAGGCGGCGATGTTCGTCAGGCGCTGCTACGCGACGCGCAAGCGCGAGGTAGCAGCTGCCGCGATTGCATGAGAGCGGGATGGCGAAAGACAAAAAAGCGGACGGCACGAGCCGTCCGCGTCAATGGCCAATACTGAACACTGGCCTCTGGAAAAGCCTCTGCGAAACTCAGGCACGCGCCGGTTCGACGGGTGCGTGGACGGTGTCGTCGATCGGGAAATGCAGCAGCGCGGCGAACAGTCCCGCCAATGCCGTCGCGGCCCAGATCAGCGTGTACGAGCCCGTCGCGTCGAACACGTAGCCTCCGAGCCACGCGCCGAGGAACGAACCCAACTGGTGGCTGAGAAACACGACGCCGAACAGCGTGCCGAGATGCCGCGTGCCGAACACCTTGGCGATCAGGCCGCTGGTGAGCGGCACGGTGCCGAGCCACGTCAGGCCCATCACGGCGGCGAACAGCACGACGGAAACCGTCGACTTCGGCAGCAGGAAGAACGCCGCAATCGTCGCCCCGCGAATCAGATACAGCCAGCCGAGCACATGCTGCTGACGGAAGCGCCCGCCAAGCCAGCCGCACGCCCAGCTGCCCGCCATGTTGAACAGGCCGATCAGTGCGAGCGCGGTGGCGCCG
This sequence comes from Paraburkholderia sp. SIMBA_054, assembly GCF_046534875.1. Classification (NCBI taxonomy): domain Bacteria; kingdom Pseudomonadati; phylum Pseudomonadota; class Betaproteobacteria; order Burkholderiales; family Burkholderiaceae; genus Paraburkholderia; species Paraburkholderia sp. SIMBA_054. Next base: position 33,120 of record NZ_JAWRXV010000046.1, read on the forward strand.
AGTCCCATCGGCATGTGGCACAAGGTCAGATAGCCGGGCAGGTGCGTGGCGATGAACGCAAGCTGGAAGCCGCAGGTGAAGAAGCCGAGCGTCAGCAGCCGGTAGCCGCGATGGCGCACGGCGTGCGCGAGCGTCTCGCGCAACGGCGGGACAGTGGCCGCTGCGGGTGATGCAACCACATGCGGCGTGCCGACGTCCTTGCGACGATCGAGCAACATGCCGAAGGGCGCGGCGACCAGCATCAGGAAGGCGAGCGCGTAGAGCGACGTCGATATGCCCGACGTTTCGCGTACCAGTTGCGCGAACGGCACCATCAGCACCTGTCCCAACGAGCCGCCCGCGCTCGCGATGCCCATCGCCATGCTGCGCTGCTCGGGCGTCGCGGCGCGCCCGACGGCCGTCAGCACGACGCCGAACGTCGTGCAGCTCACACCGATGCCGACCAGCAGCCCAAGCCCCGCAATCAGCGCGATACCGGACGGCGAACCGGCCGCGAGCGCGAGACCCGCGGCGAAGGTAGTAGCGCCGAACGCGACGACGGGTGCGGCGCCGTAGCGGTCGGCGGCGGCGCCTGCGAACGGCTGCGCGAAGCCCCATACGAGATTGTGCAGCGCGATCGCAAAGGCCACGAGCGTGACGGGCAGGCCGCGATCGTACGAAAACGGCCCGATGAAGAGACCGAAGGTCTGCCGGATGCCCATGGCCGCGCTGATGATCACCGCGGCGGCGACGATCACGTAAAACGTCGGGTTTTTAAGGGGCGCTGCGTAAGCGGGTTTGGCCGTTGACATGTTTTGTTTCCTCCTGGCGGCATCCTCGCAGCAGCCAGCAGGCGCGACAAACGAAAAGTTTTCGGCGACAGATGAAGAAAATTCACTCGCAGGGGGAGCGGGTTGCTCGTGGATGTCTAGCGGGTTGCCGTCGTAAAGTGCATGGCTTCGCCCGTTGAAGCAGCGTCATCGAACGCGTGCGCTTCGTGAAGCAGCCAGCGCTTGAATGCCTGCAGATCGGGCCGCGAGTCCGTGCCTTCCGCGCTGACCAGCCAGTACGCCGTCTTCGCATCGACGGTCGGCGTGCTGGCTTCGACGAGCGTGCCGGCGTCCAGCTCGCGGTTCACCAGCGGCCGTCTGCCGATCGCGACGCCCATGCCCGTCGTGGCCGCTTCGAGCGCCAGCTGGATCGTGTCGAAACGCACGCCGCCCGACGCGTCGATATCGTGGACACCCGCGCCGTCCAGCCACGCCTGCCAGTCTTCGCTCGCGGTGTCGACGTGAATCAGCGTGGCGTGGCGCAAGTCGATGTTGCCATGTGTATCGCGCAACGTGTCGCGATAGGCGGGGCTGCAAACTGGCACGAGCCGCTCGCCGAACAGTCGGCTCCAGTCGCTGCCCGGCACGGGACCGCGGCTCAGACGGATGCCGAAGTCGAAGCCGTCGACGGGAAAGCCCACCTGGCGGCGCGAGGTATCGACGGAAACGTCGATGTTCGGCCACTGCGCGCGAAACTCGAACAGGCGCGGCACGAGCCAGCGCATCGCGAGCGTCGGCGCGCAGCTCACCGTCACCGTGCGATGCGTGCGGCTGTCGGGCAGCCGCTGCGTGCCAAGCGCGATCAGCGAAAACGCCTCGGCGATGTATGGGAAATACTGCTCGCCCGCAGGCGTCAGCGACAGCTTGCGCGGCTCGCGCACGAACAGCGCGACCCCAAGCGCTTCTTCGAGCGCGACGATGCCGTGGCTGACGGCGCTCGGCGTCACGTTCAGTTCGGCGGCGGCAAGCTTGAAGCTGCCGTGCCGCGCCGCCGCCTCGAAGAAACGCAGCGAGTTCAGCGGAGGCAGGCGAAGCGGCATGGCGCAACCTTTGGGCGTCGTTGGTCAGGGGAAGTGGTTTCGCGCGAGGCAATCGGCGCAGCCCGCATGACGCGGCTAGAGATTAGCTGCGCTCCGTGCGTGCCGAAAGCCGCGAGCGTTGCGCGAGGGCATGCCGCGCCGTTCGCACGCGCTCAAGGGCAGCACGAGCAGCCGCGATGCCGCATGCCATATCCGCCTTCGCCTTCGGATGGGCCGCTCGACGAACCGCCCGACGCGCTGCCGAGCAACGCCGGCGCGCCAACCCGCACGCGTTCCGCCGACGTGCCGCAGCGGGGACAACTGGCAGGTTCGTCGCGTTCGGCGATGCGCCGCGATGCTTCAAACGTGCCGCATTCGGCGCACTCGTAGTCGTATACAGGCATGACTTGTTCCGTTGTTATCGGCACGACGGGCACCACGCGCCCGATGCGCGCGGTACGTTTCAGCGCTTGCGCCGGCTGCTGCGCGTACGCTCGTGAAACCCATCGGGCTTCGTGCGTACCCAGTTCACGAAAGCGCTGACTTGTTCGTTTTCGAGCAGGCGATCGACGGATGCATAGGTTGTCGCCAGCTCGCGCTCCGAAAAGAGCGCATGCAACTGCCGATGGCAGATCCGGTGCAGCGTGACCGTTTCGCGGCCGCCTTCGGCCTTCGGAACCAGATGATGCTCGTCGCGCTGATCGGCTGGAATCGCGCGGCCACACAACGGACACGCTTCTTCCGCCGGCGGCCGATACCAGGACTCCACATCACGCTTTGCCATCGATACCCCTGCGGATTCCATCATCCTACCAACTTTCGCGGTGGGCACTCGCACCGTGCGTACGTGCAAGCCGCGATGCTATGCTGGCCTCTCTTCGTCAAAGGAAGGCAAGGGCATGACGATGGTCGATACGCATGCGGAGCCGGGCGCCGGTGTGGGCTCGCGTCCCGATCCCGCTTTGAGCGGGCGCGCCGAATACCGGCCGCCCGTCAACGAGGACGAGTTGCTGTTGAAGTGGATTCGCCGCGCGCGCGAGTCGCAGAAAAGCCATTACGACATGGCCGATCTGCTTGCCGCGCGTAACCGGATGTTCGGCATCGGCGTGACGGTCGTGTCGGCCGTGGTCGGGACGACGGTGTTTTTGTCGCTGGTGGCGTCGGCAGACTCGCGATGGGTGCGGCTCGTCGTCGGGCTGGTGAGCATCGCGGCGGCCGTGTCAGCGGCGTTGCAGACGTTTCTGCGCTATGCGGAGCGTGCCGAACAGCATCGTTCGGCGGGCGCGCGCTATGGCGCCGTGCGGCGCAGGCTGGAGGCGATCTACGCAGGCGACACCGGCGCGCGCGACGGCCGCTACGTGAGTGAAGTGCGCGACATCCTTGACCGGCTCGCGGAAGACTCGCCGAGTGTGCCGCCGCGTGTGTTCCGGCGCACTCAGGAAACCTTGCGCGTCGCGGCGTTGCAGGGCCGCGACGAAGTCCGCTGGGAATGAACGGGCAAGGTGATTGGGGTGAGCGTCACGCCCGCAGACGCGCGCTGGACGCATCGCCACGCGCAGCAGGATGAGGCATCAGTGAAGGTATGTCGGCCGGCTCGGCGGCGCTGCTGAACAACCGGCACACTTCGCTTGCACTGCCGCACGCGTGCAGGCGCTCGCGAAAATGCTGATCGCAAAAGCGCTGCGCGACATCCGCGAGCAGATTCAGATGCATCGTGTTCGCGCCTTCGGGCACGAGCAGCGCGATCACGTCACTGACGGGCTTCGCGTCCGGCGCGTCGAAGTCGAGCGGCACGCGCGGGCGCACGTACAGCACGACCGCCGTCAGCAAGCCCGCGATCTGGCTATGCGGCACGGCGACGCCTTGTCCGAGCCCCGTCGAACCGAGCGCTTCACGCGTGTTCAGTCCGTGGATCACCTGGCCGGCGGGCACACCATAGTGTGTTTCGCAAAACGCGCCGAGTTGCGCGAAGAGCGCCGCGCGATTGGCGGCGTCCGTGTCGAGCAGCACGTTGCCGGGGCTCAGCAGACGGTCGAGCGTCTCGACGTCGTCGTCGCTGGTTTTGACGGGCGGCTTGGCGGGGCGCAACGCGCTCGCTGCCTGCGCCCACGAGGTTGCGCGCAGCAGATCGCGCCAGCCGTCCGTCGGCGTGTCGGGAATCTCGAACAGATGACCGAACTGCGCGGCGGGCGCAATGCGCGTCACCTGCTGGATCGCGCCATTCACTGCGTCTTTCGGCAGATATAGCGAGAGCTGCACGCGCTCGGTATGCGGCAGCGTCGCGATGCGGATGGTCCACGGCTGGCCCGCGCAATCGCGGGTCAGCGCACGGCGCAATGGCGTAACGTGTTGCGCGTCGAGCGTTACGCGCATCATCACGCTGCGACGGGCCGCGCGGCGCCTCGCAGTATCGTCGTGATGGTGGTGAACGCCGAAAATGGCGCGCAGAATGGCTCGGGTCTTCGTCATGCCCTTTTCTCCAGACTGACAACGAACCTAGCGTAGCGCGATTCGCATTAAAACCGAATAAAAAAACGGGGCGCCCGAATGTGGGTTGTCGCACGCATTGCGGCGCGCAATGGTGATAAAGACGTGCCTGTGGCGCCGCGCTTTGCCCATGAAGAATGCCCGCAGAATCGATACCCACGTACCACACTCGCCCGGAGGTTTCATTCATGCTGACGCTGTATTCGTACCCTGATCTGTTCGGTGTCGCCGACAACAACGCGTTCGGCCTGAAGGTCTACGCGTTCATGCGGCTGTGCGGACTCGATTTCGAGCACCAACATATTCTCGATACGGCGCGCGCGCCGCGTGGCCAGTTGCCGTATCTGTCGGACGAGGGCGAAACGATCGGCGACAGCGACGCGATCATCGCGTATCTGAAGGACAAGTACGATCTGCGGATCGACAGCGCGCTATCGCAAGGTCAGGCGAATCTCGACTTCCTTGTGCGCCGCACACTCGACGATCTCTACTGGCCGATGAGCTATTCGCGCTGGCGCGACGATCGTTATTGGCCGGCGTTTCGCGATGCCGTGCTGCGCGAGCACGCCGACGTCACCACGAACGATCTCGAAGCGGCCCGCGAGTACAACCGGCAGCGCTATCACTATCAGGGCATCGGCCGTTACGAGCCGGATCAGGTGTACGCGCGAGGTATCGGCGATTTGCGGGTGGTGGCTGATCTGCTCGGCGATGACGGCTTCGTGTTCGGCCCCGAACCGGCGACCATCGACGCTGCAATCTACGGCTTTGTCGCGAACATTTATTTCTATGAGATCGACACGCCGCTGAAGGCGTTTGTGCTGTCGCGGCCCGAACTGGTGCGCCATTGCCGCGCCATGCATGAGCGCATCGCCAATGCTTGAAGTGCGGGCGGTAAGGAACTCGAACGCGGCATTCGCTGTCATCGGATAGGATCGACGAAGCGCAATGATGGCAGCACATCCGCTAACGGACTCATCAACGGCATCAAGCAAGGGAGAAACAATGACAATACAACGCCGCCGATTCATCGCCATGACCACGGCCGCGCTCGCTACGAGCGGATTGGCGCTCGCGGGCTGCACGACCACGGGGCCGTCGTCGGATGCGTCGCCTGAAGCCAACGCGGGCAAGCGCCAGTCGATCGACGCCGACGTCAACGGAACACTCACGCGTCTGTTCAACACCATCGGCGGCTCGCGTGAACTCGCCGACAAGTCGCGCGGCATCCTCGTCTTCCCTTCGGTGATCTCGGCGGGCTTCTGGTTCGGCGGGCAGTACGGGCAGGGCGCACTGCGCGTCGGCGGGCAGACGTCGGGCTATTACAGCATCGCGGCGGCGTCGTTCGGCTTGCAGATCGGCGCGCAGTCGAAGGCGATCGTCATGCTGTTCATGACGGATGACGCACTCAGCGAGTTCACTCGCAGCCAGGGCTGGTCAGCAGGCGTCGATGCGTCGGTCGCGCTCGTGAACGTCGGCGCGAACGGCAACGTCGATACGTCGACGGCGATGAGTCCCGTCGAAGCGTTCGTGCTCACGAACGCCGGGCTGATGGCGGGTGTATCGCTGGAAGGCTCGAAGATTTCCCGCCTGATCATCTGATCGCATTCGTCCAATCGCATTTGTCCCGTCACATGCCACGGATGGCGCGCTCCGCGCCATCCGCTTTCTCCCGAATCCTCAGTTCAATCGTGCTGCGCATCTGCCGCAGCGTGCCGTGCCTCGCTCATTTATCGCTAAGTCTCGCGTCGCATCATGCTTGACATGGAAGCAACGTAACGACGGAGGCACACGAAATGATCAGGCACATTCTGGTAGCAGTCGGCACGAACCCGGACAACAGCGTATTGAAGTCCGCCATCGACAAGGCGCGCCACACGGGCGCACGGCTGACGGCCGTGTATGTCGTCGACACGATGCCCTGGTGGGCGATGGCGGGTGTCGAGTACGGTTGCCTCGACTCGATACAGATGGTCGAAGAACTGGAGCGCACGGTCGAGCGCCGCTGCAATGCAGTGTTCGAACTCGACGCATGGGACATTCATACGCAGGCCGTCACGGTGCAGCTCGGAGGCGGCAGCGTGGGCCGCAGAATCGCGCGGTTCGCCGATGAACTCGATGCGGACATGATCGTCGTCGGCGCGGGGCATGGCTCGAAATGGCGTTTCTGGGAAGAGCGGATGAGCGACGTGGTCGCGCGCTGCACGCGTCGCGCGGTGCTCGTCACAGCAACAGCCGATGCACGCCGCGATGAGCCCGCAGGCGAAGAAGCTCACCTCCATCAGCAGGCACGTGCGAGCGCACCCGCTCGCGCGCAATCGCTTTGAGCTACGCGCCGCCGATCAGCTTCAGCCCCGCCGGCAACGATTCGCCGAATACGCGGCCGGTGTCGGCTTCATCGAGCGCGACGGTCTCGCGGACCATCTGGATCCACGCGGGCGCCGCGCCGAGCGTTTCGAGCCGCCGTATCACCGTTTCGCGCGCTGCGTCGGGCAGGTCGCGCGAACGGTCGCCCGTCATGCGCGACAGCTGCACGGCAGCGAACGCGGCGGGTTCGACCTTTTTCCAGTCCAGCGCAAGCACGGCTTCGAGCCAGGGCAGCGCGACCTCGGGCGGCACGACGCCATGCGCGCTGCCGTAGAACGGCAGCCGCGCACCAATCCGCCCGACCGCCCACCACGTTTGATGATTCTCCGAAGGCTTGCGCAGCCGCTCGAGCAAATTCTGCGCAAGCGCGATCTTGCGCTCCACCGAAATGCGCTCCAGCGACGCCTGCACACGAATCATGTCCGCATAGCCGACCTTGGCAGGATCGAACGGCAGCTTCTGCTTTTTGATGCTTGCGGCTTGCAGGAAGTCCATCGCGTCGAGCAACTGCAACTGCGCGTCCTCGCTCAGCCCGCCTGCCGCCCGACGCCATAGCGTCCACCATTCGGACCACACGCGGCTTTCGTGGATGTACTGGATGCCGTCGTCGAAAATCGACCACAGCTGCTCGAAGCGCCATTCGTCGAGTGGATAGCCGAAGCCTGGCCGCAGGCAATAGCCCGCGAGATTGAGCCATAGCCGCTCGTGATCCGCCGAGCGGCGCCGGCGCTTCGCGCGGTCCCACAATGCGCCGAACAGTTCGCGCAAGAGCGCTACGTCCCAGTTTTCGCGCGGGCCGAGCGTGTGTTCGAGTTGCGCGCGCAGCCGCTTGACTTCGTTGGGCCCGACATTCGATGCACGCGCGCCGAACGCGCGCTCGATCAGTTCGATCGCGTGATCGAGCGACGCGTGGCGTGCGCTTTCGCCGTCTTCATGGGGCGTCGCAGAGGCCTCGTCGCGCCGCAGTTCGAATTGCAGCAGCCAGCGTTGCGAAGGGTCGTCGGTCGCGATGCAGTTCACTTCGAGCGTGCCGACTTCGGTGATCGACGTGGTGAGCTTCACGGGCCGCTCGTCGGCATCGGATGCCTGCTGGCGTTGCACGACGGTTGCAATCGGTGGCAGGCGGATGAAATCGCCTTGCGAAAGATCGGTGAGTTCGCCGGGCTCGAAGCGCGTATCGGCGACCGTGGACATCAAATGAAAACGCACCGGCTGCCCGAGCCGCAGCGCGAACACGCGGTCGTCGAGATGCACCTCGTGCGCTTCTTCCGTGCCACGCGGCAACAGGCAGATGCCCTGATCGCCTTCGAGCACGAGGAAATAGCTGCGCGCCGAGCCGCCGCCGATGCGCGGCGCGTTGCCCGCGCGCGCGAGCCCATAGGCGACGGCGCCGCGCGCGACGGCGACATCGGGATGATCGTTCTGCAGCACGTGCAGCGGTTTGCCGCGCCATGTGCCGAGCGTGTCGGCGAGCCGTTGCGTCAGCGCGTGTGCGCGGAACACGCCGCCGTTGAGCAGCAGCGTGTCGGGGACGGGTAGCGTGTCGCCTGCGCTGTTCCCGTCAGCCTCGCCGAGCGCCTCGCGCGATTGCGCGGCGAGCCGCTTCAGAAACGCTGCGACGTGTCGCGTGACGGCGGCGTCGCTGGCATACGGCAGGCCGAACTCGACGATCGCGGCGCGCGAGCGGCGCGGCATCTCGTCGGCGGACACCTGCGGAAAGAACCCGTCGACCACGACGCGCCCGATCTCGTCGCGCGTCAGATGCGTGGTGCGCGCGCCGCCGATCAGGCGCGAGCCCGAGCCGAGCAGCGTGATCGCGACCGACTCGGGCGCGTTCGCATCGAGCAATTGCTCCTTCGCGACGCGGCAGCGCTCGACCAGTTGCGACAGGCTTGCCGCCGACAGCCGGGCCTGACCGTCCTGCGACTGCGTGAGACGCGTCTCGGCCAGCCGCGCGAGCGCGAGGTCCATGTTGTCGCCGCCGAGCATCAAATGATTGCCGACGCCGATGCGCGTCAACTGCGGCTCGCCGCTCGCGTCGATGTGAACCTTGATGAGCGTGAGATCGGTCGTGCCGCCGCCGACGTCGCAGATCAGCACGAGTTTCGTGTCGTTTAACTCTTCTCGAAGATTGACCCGATGATGAAACAGCCAGTCATAGAACGCGGCCTGCGGTTCTTCGAGCAGCCGTAGCGCGGGCAGCTTCGCGAGACGCGCGGCTTCGAGCGTCAACGCGCGCGCGCCTTCGTCGAACGATGCGGGCACCGTAAGCACGACGTTCTGCTGTTCGAGCGGCGCGGCCGGAAAGCGCGTGTTCCAGGCGGCGCGCACGTGCGCGAGGTAGCTCGCGCTCGCGGCGACGGGCGAGACTTTCGCGACGTCGTCGGGCGCGCCCCACGGCAGGATCGGCGCGAGCCGATCCACCGATGCATGCGACAGCCAGCTTTTCGCGCTTGTGACGAGGCGCCCCGGCACCTGCGCGCCGAGCGCGCGCGCAAGCTGGCCGATGACGGGCGGCTGTGTGCCGCCCGGTTGTTCAGTGGCTTGCGGCCACGGCAGTTGCAGATCGCCCGGATTCAGCTCGCCCGCAGCCGGGTGGTAGCGCACGGACGGCAACAGCGGCCGCGCGGCCACTTCGCCGGGCGCGACGAGCTGATCGACCTCGAACACGCGGATATCGTCGGAACCTGTTTCGACGTACGCGACGACCGTATTGCTCGTGCCGAGGTCGATGCCGACCGTGAAGCGCGCGGCTGCCTGCTTCTGCTTTTGCTTCATCGAAGCCTTGACGGTCAGCCTTGCGCGCCGCCGCGCACGTCGAACTCGACTTTCCAGCGCTCGTTCGTGCCGCGCGGAATCGCTTCGAGTTCGAGCGTGCCTGCTTCCGTCACGCGCGCGTGCAGCTTGACGGGCACGACTTCGCCGACGGTGCGGCCTTCAGCGGGCAGCGACGCTTCGATCTCTTCGAGTTCCTGCAATTCCTCCGGCGACCAGTAGTCGAGCATCGTGCCGACCTGATCGAGACGCCGCACCGAACTTCCGAAGAACCGGAAATGCACCGGCTCGCCGACCACCAGACCGAACTCCTGTTCCGGCAGCGGCGCGTCGGTGCCTTCTTCCATGCCGAAGGGCGCCACGCACAGCGCGGAAATGGGCGGCTCCATGCCGGGCACGGCGGGCATCGCCGATTCGATGGCGACGTAGTACGCCCGCGCCGTGCCGCCGCGAATGCGTACGCCGCGGCCGCGCTTCACGTAGCCGTAGTACGCCGCGCCGCGCGCGACGGCGAGATCGAGGTCCGCGCCTTCGAGCAGGCGCGCCGGCGCGGCGCCGTCGGCTGCGAGCCAGCCGTTGAGCGTCGTCATGATCCGCTCGACCAGCAGCGGCGACTTGAACACGCCGCCGTTGAACAGCACGGCCGTCGGATGCAGGAACGTCGCATTGGCTTCGAGCGGCAACTGGCCGTTGCTCTGCGTGCCTTGCAGCTCCGCGAGCGCCGCGACCTGGCGGCCGAGAAACGCCGCGAGATGACGCGTGATGCCCGCGTCCTGGGCGTACGGCAAACCGAGCTGCGTGAGGCCGGCGCGCGTGCGGGTCACCGGCCGGGCCGACGATTCGACTTGCGGGAAAAAGCCTTCGAGGATCGTCTGCGTGAGTTCGTCGCGCGTGAGCTCGGTGCGGATCGAGCCGCCGATCAGCTTCGAGCCGCGGCTCGGCACGACGAGCGGCACGGCATCCGTCGACGGATCGGACAGCAGCGTTTCCTTCGCGCTACGGCATGCGTAGGTGAGGGCGCGCAGTTGCCACGGATCGGCCTGCGTGCCTTGCGACGCGAGCTTGCGCGCGACCACGTGCGCGAGCGCGAGGTCCATGTTGTCGCCGCCGAGCAGAATGTGATCGCCGACCGCGACGCGATGCAGTTCGAGATTGCCTTCGCGCTCGATCACGGCGATCAGCGACAGGTCGGTCGTGCCGCCGCCGACGTCGACGACGAGAATGATGTCGCCGAGCTTGACCTGCTTGCGCCATCCGCCCGTACTCTTCTGGATCCAGCTATAGAGCGCGGCCTGCGGTTCTTCGAGCAGCGTCATCTGGCCGTAGCCGGCGGCGCTGGCGGCTTCCGCCGTCAGCTCGCGAGCGGCGGGATCGAACGACGCGGGAATCGTCACCGTGATTTCCTGCTGGTCGAACGGGGCATCGGGATGCGCGTGATTCCAGGCCTCGCGCAGATGCGTCAGGTAGCGCACCGAGCTTTCGAGCGGCGACACGCGCGTGACTTCGGGCGGCGCGTCGCTCGGCAGAATGGCCGCTCGGCGGTCGACGCCCGGATGACACAGCCAGCTTTTCGCGCTCGACACGAGGCGGATCGGCGTGCCTGCGCCCCGGCTGCGCGCCATTTCGCCGACGGCGAAGGTGCGTTCGCCCGTCCACGGCAACGCGAGATCGCCGGGCGTCAGTTCGCTTTCGTGCGGCAGATAGAGAAACGACGGCAGCAGATCGAGGTCTTCGATCGCGCCGGGCGCGGTCAGCTGCGTGACGGGCATCACCTGCTGCTCGGTCTTTTCGCCGTCGCTGGCGGCGAGATCGACGTACGACAGCGCGCAGTGCGTGGTGCCCAGATCGATACCGATCGAATAGCGCGGATCACTCATAGTTCCACCTCGGCAGGAGCGAGCACGGTAGCGTCATGGCTTTGCGTGAGCTTCGGCAGACGCACGTCGGCGACGCGCCAGCCGCGATGGCTGATGCTGCCCGAAAACGGCGCCTTGCCGACGACGTTGCCCGTCAGGCGGATGGCCGTCGCGTCGAAACCTTCGTTGATCGTCACGCGGCTGCCTTCGGCTTCGTCGCGCACCGGTTGAATCGTGAAATGCTCGCGCAGCGTCGCGCGGCAGCCGTCATGGACGAGGCGAGCCGCCGCGCCGATATCGGCGTCCGAATACTTCGCGATGTCTTCCTCCACGAAATCGATGAAGCGTGCATCGCGCTGGAGCAGGCCGAGCAACTGGAGCGCGGCCTCGGGTGTGGCTTCCTTGATGACGACGGGCGCAGGCGCCGGGGTGGGTTTAGCTACGGGTGCTGCGGCCGGAGCCGGTGCCGGCGTGGGCGCTGCACCGCTGCGCAGGCGCAGCACGCTGACGGCGAAGTCGCGATCGCCCAGAATGCTGAAAAATGTTCCGAAGGCAAGCGACAGCCTGCCCAGCAACGAAACGTTCGGTTCGGTCATGAAAGATCGCTCCTGATTCTTGGGGATTCGGTCGCGCCGCGCGGCTGTCGCGCGGCGGCGTGGAATGCGGGGCGGACGGTGGCAGCCGCCGCAAACGGGCGGACGCGCGCTCGATATGTCCGCGTCAAAACCCGTATTTTGCCTTGTTGTGAGCCGTCGCCGGTTCTAAGTCTGATTCCTGCGCAAGTTTGGCGGCCGGATTTTACGTCCTCGCGTAACAATAAGCGGCATCGTCCTGTCATTTTTTACAGCGAGGATAGGGGGCGTCCGGGTACGTGCAATGCGGCCTGGACGTGCGTTCGTTGGCTATGTCGCCAGCGGTTCGCGTGTTGCCAGGACGCGGCGGGTCTTCACGGCCACATGGCCCGTGCGCGCTATTGCGTTCAACCGTTTTTCGGAGGCAAGCCATGAGCATTTTCAGCACGATCCTCAGCAAGATCTTCCCGTCGAGCCATCCGGCCGTACAGGCTGCAGCGGCGCCGGACGCGGCGCCAGCGGCGGATGCCGCGCCCGCTTCGGCTCCCGCCGCCGCACCGGCGGAGCCTGTCGATGTCGAAGCGATTCTCAGCACGCTCGCCGAGCAGAATTCGGAGAAGTTGAACTGGCGCACGTCGATCGTCGATCTGATGAAGCTGCTCGGGCTGGACAGCAGCCTCGGCGCGCGCAAGCAACTCGCGGAGGAACTGGATTACAGCGGCGACACGAACGATTCTGCATCGATGAATATCTGGCTGCACAAGCAGGTCATGACGAAGCTCGCCGAAAACGGCGGCAAGGTGCCGGACGATCTGAAGAACTGAGCGGTTCGGGCGGGCGAAGTGCGTGAGCGTTCTATCGCGGGTATGCGACTTGCAACGGCGCGTGGATCATGAAGCTCGCCACGTTCAACATCAATGGCATTCGCTCGCGTTTGCCAGCATTACTCACATGGCTGGAACGGGAAGCGCCCGATGTCGCGTGCCTTCAGGAGCTGAAGGCGCCCGACGCGGGCTTCCCCGAAGCTGAAATCAATCGCGCCGGCTATGGCGCGATCTGGCATGGACAGACGTCGTGGAACGGCGTCGCGATTCTCGCGAAGGACGCCCAGCCTGTCGAAACCCGCCGCGGTTTGCCCGGCGATCCCAACGATACGCATAGCCGTTATATCGAGGCCGCCGTCGATGGCTTGCTGATCGGCTGTCTGTACCTGCCGAACGGCAATCCGCAGCCGGGGCCGAAGTTCGACTACAAGCTCGCGTGGTTCGAGCGGCTGATCGTCTACGCGAAGAAGCTGCTCGATTCCGGACATCCCGTCGTGCTGGCGGGCGACTACAACGTCGTGCCGACCGACTTCGATATCTACAACCCGCGCTCGTGGCTCAAGGACGCGCTGCTGCAACCGGAAAGCCGCGAATGCTACGCGCGGCTGCTGAAGCAGGGATGGACGGACGCGTTGCGCACGCGCTTTCCCGATGAACAGATCTTCACGTTCTGGGATTACTTCCGGCAACACTGGCAACGCAATTCGGGCTTGCGCATCGACCATCTGCTGTTGAGCAAGCCTGTCGCCGCGATGATGCGCGATGCGGGCGTCGACCGCTGGGTGAGAGGTGAGCCGCATGCGAGCGATCATGCGCCCACGTGGGTTGTGCTCGATCTCGACGGGCGCGCGGTCAATGCGAAGAAAACTGCAGTGAAGAAAACTGCAGTGAAGAAAACTGCAGTGAAGAAAACTGCAGTGAAGAAAACTGCAGTGAAGAAAACTGCTGATAGACCAAGCGCCGCCGGAACGACAAGGGCCTGGGCCTCAAAGCAAACCGGAAAATAACTTCACGTTGGCGAAATCGCCCCCGGCGTCACCCGTGAAACCTCGGCAAAACATCCGCAGCCACTTCCTCCATCACGTCGCGCACAGGCCGGTCGGAGGTCAGATTCAGCGTCACATGATGCGTGCCGTTCGCGCGCATCTCGTCCAGCACAGCCAGCAACGCATGCCGTCCCGCGCGATACCCCAGCGATAGCGGCGTCGCCGGCTCGGGCGGGTTGTCGCTCAGATCGAGCCGCATCGCGACACCGAACGCGCGGAACGCAGGCGCCGGCAGACGCTCGACGGCCGCGCGCCACATGCTGTGCCGTGCGCGCTGCGTCTCGGGCTCGCGGTGATAGGTCATCCAGCCGATCGAATGCCGTGCGATCCAGTCGACGCTCTGTCCGCCCGAGCCGACCGCGAGCATCGGCACAGCCATCGGCGGCTGCGGCAGCAACATGAACTCGGGTGCATTTTCCGGCCGCAGATCGGGTATCACGCGCGGCGTGTCGCCGAGTGCAGCCGCCACCGTTTCCCAGTGCGTTCGATACAGTTCGCGCCGCTCTTCGGCATCGCGCCCGAACGCGGCGTACTCGGGCGGCCTGTCGCCTGAGCCGAGGCCGAGTATGAAACGGCCATTCGACAGCGTCTGCACGGAGCCCGCGCCCTTCGCGATATGCAGCGGATGACGCAAGGTCAGCACGATCGCGCCGCTCGCGAGCGCGATTTGCGTTGTACGCGAGGCGAGCGCGCCGAGCAGTACCCACGGATCGAGATGCCCGACGGGATCGGGATAGTCGGCGCTGTTCAACGGCACGTCGCGCACCCAGAGCGCGCGAAAACCGAGCGCGTCGGCCAGCGCCGCGAGCTCAATCTGCTCGCGAAAGTCCGCGACGATCTGGCCCGCGCGCAACAAGGGCAGCGTCAGCCCGATCGACAGATGGCCTTCGGAAAATACCCGCTGATCAATTGTGGATTTGGCTGTGCTCATCGGTGGTTGCCTGCTTTGCCGCCGTCATCGGATGGCCCGCGATGGCGGCGATTCAACGGAAGCCGATCCTAGCATCGCGCCGCAAATTCCACCGGGCAATGGACAACGACGGGACAACTCCCGGACACAACAACCCTGAGCACCGCATGGGCAAAGGCTCCCGCACGACCGTACGTGCCATCCATTGTTCAGAATTTGGGAACTGTGATTTCAATCTATGAGCATAGAAATTCGATAGAGCTCGACTAAACTCACTCTCAATCGACGCCGCGCCAAATCCATCCGGTTGCGACGCCTCCCTGATTCAATATTCTCTGGAGTTACGACATGAAAACCCGCCTTATCGCAGCCTTGCTGGTCGCCGTCTCCGCCGCTGTCGCCGCTCCCGCATTTGCGTCGGGTTATGGTCCGGCGCCGTTTTATCGTCCGTCCGTTGGCGCACCCGCTTCGCAACGCGGCGTTAGCGCTCAGACTTTCGCCGCCGAACGCAACCAGGCGACGGCTGCAAACGAGGCCGTTGGCGGTGTGACGGGCGCATCGTCGGAATCGGGCAGCCGTCAGCCGGCGCAAGCCGCTAACGACGTCAACGTGTTCAAGGGTCGTTGATCGCTGCGCGCGGCGGGCAAAGCTTGCCGCGCAGAAGAGAAGCAGGAGGTGATCCCATGAGAGCATTCTTCGAAGGACTGGTGTTGCTGGCGGCAGTCGTCGTGTATTTTCTGCCCGCCATCGTCGCCGATGCGCGCGAGCGTGAAGATGCATTCGCGCTGACGATCTTCAACGTGCTGTTCGGCTGGACCGTGATTGGCTGGATTGCGGCGTTCGTGTGGGCGCGTCATCGCGTGAGCGACAAGCGGCTCGCGAATCTCGCATCGAACACACGTCGGTCGTTGGGCCGCGTGACGATCGCGAAGATCGTCGCGCGCTCACGCCGGGCGCGCGGGGCGCGACGTCAGTCGACGCTATCCGCGTAAGAAGAGGTTGAATCGATGAAACCGCCGGTCTGTGTCAGGCCGGCGGTTTTGTTTTGATATGCCCGCGTGTAATTAATACGGAAGCCGAAATAAATTACAAAAGGCGCATTCCAGGCGGACTTACCACAGCGCCGGCGTCCATCCTCGCAGCCGCACGTCCTGCAATGCCTCGCGCAGATTCTGCACGAACGCATCGGCGCGCTGATAGCGGCTCTGCACGCGCGGATCGTAGTTGCGGTTCAACGCGAGCACATCGACGATGCCGCGCGTCGAGACGCTGGTATCCAGATCGGAAATATCGGTGACCTTGGCCCACGTGCAACGCATGATCTCGTTGCTCGGCACGGGGGTTTGACGTTCGTCGACATGCGCGGCGAACACGTGATGACAGGTGCGCGCGCCCGCGAACTCAAACAGGTATTGCATACCCTTCGCCTCAAGGCGCGTTTCTTCCATCAGTTCGCGCACGGCGGCGGCTTCGAACGTCTCGCCGGCGTCGGGTTTGCCGCCTGGCAACGACCAGCGCGAGTTGGCCTTGCCGACCAGCAGAATGCGCGTGCCCATCAGGCACACGACAGTCGCACGTTGCTTCACAGTGTCTCTTCCATGTAGGGACGCGAAAGCAGGGCTAGCACGTCCCATGCCGCGCGATGCGATGGCGCTCTCAGCCGCCATTCGCCCGTATTGTCCGCCGATGTTGAGTATCGGACGTGACATCTTGATGACAGCACTCACCAAAAATGACCCAACGCTGTCATATCCATCGGAGAACCTTGTACGCGACCACGCGCCGCCGCCGCATGTCATGCACGCAGCATGCGTTGCACCGTGCGGCACGGCGGCGTGCCTGCAACGGCCGGCCGATACGACCGGCGAGCGTCGAGGTGAATCGATGAATCCACTGTCCACGCAGCACAATTTTCAGAGCCTGTCGTTGAAGGATCTGCTCGAAGCGCGCGATCTGTATCACTGGCATCTGTCGAACAAGCCGAATGTCGTCGGTACGGCCGTTGGTTTGTATCTGATTCGAAACGACGAACCGTGGCCGGATCAGCAGCGCGGCGCGAATGGTGACGCAGAGACGCGCGTGAAAGCGAAGGGCGTACGCACGTTCGACAACTCCGAAGTGCGTCCGTATTCGTGGCCTGCCGTAATCGTGCTGGTGCGCGATTGGGTCGACGCGACCGAGTTCGGGCATGGCAAGGTCGACCCCGATCATATGGTGCCGCGCACGCTGTACATGCCCGACGGCCGCGCGGTGCCCGTCTGCGTGGTCGCCGTCGAGCCGACGGTGCCAGCCGCCAGCGCGCCGGCGGATGCACGCTGGCCGTCGACGTATATCGGCGGCGGCTGTCCGTTGATCGCGGATGCACAGGGCATCGAGCGCACGGCGAGCGTCGGCTGTCTCGTCACGGACGGCCACACGACATACGCACTCACCAATCGTCATGTATGCGGCGAGCCCGGCTCGCCCGTGAAGGCGCTGTTGCGCGGCGCGGTAGCCGAAGTCGGCATTGCGTCGGACCGGCAGCTGACGCGCGAACCCTTCACCGTGGTATTTCCCGAGTTTGCGGGCAGTCGCAGCTTCCTCACGCTCGATATCGGGCTAATCGAAGTGCACGACGCGAATGACTGGTCGAGTCAACCGTTCGGCATCGAAGGCAGCATCGGCAATGTCGCGGATATCAACGAGCTGAGTCTGAGCCTGCAACTGATCGATCAGCCCTTGACGGCATTCGGCAGCGCATCGGGCGCGCTCGACGGCACGATCAAGGCGCTGTTCTACCGGCACAAGTCGCTTGCGGGCTACGACTATGTTTCGCAGTTTCTGATCGCGCCCGCGAACGGCAGCCCGCAGACGCAGCCCGGCGACTCGGGGACGTTGTGGTATTTGACCTCGCCTGCGAACACAACCGGCGACGGCGAGCGCCGTCTCACTCCGCTCGCGATCGAATGGGGCGGGCAGTCGCTTGCAAGCGACGATGGCGAGCGTCTGAACTATGCGCTCGCGACAGGCCTGAGCACGGCGTGCCAGCTGCTCGACGTGGACCTCGTGCGCGCGCACAACGTCGGCGCGAATCCGTACTGGGGACAAACGGGCCATTACAGCATCGCGACGGCGGCAATCCAGTCGGTGAAGCCGGGCCCGCTGCACGATTTTCTCGACGCGAATGTCGAGCGGATCAGCTTTCGTCCGGACGAACTCACGCCGGAGCAGATTCGCGAGAAGCTTGCGCGCGGCGATTTCGTCGAACTCGCCGATGTGCCCGACCTCGTATGGAAGAAGATGCCCAGCCGCGTGCCGGGCGGACGCGACTACGCGCAGAACGCGGGCCCCGAGCATCCTAATCACTACGCGGACATCGATCAGCCCGACGGCGACGGCAAGACGCTGCGCGACGTGCCGCTCGGCAATATTGCCAACATGAGCGTCGCGGTGTGGTCGAAGTGGTATGCGGATGAAGGCGAAAACGATGCGCGCTACGAAGGTCTGTTGCCGTTTCGCGTGTGGCAGATTTTCGACGAGATGGTGAGGCAGTTGAAGGCGCGTAACGACACGAAGTTCCTTTGCGCGGCGGGCGTGCTTGCGCATTACGTCGGCGACGCGTGCCAGCCTTTGCATGGGTCGTATCACTCGGACGGCTACAAGGACGCGCCCGGCGCGACGTCGAAGAGGTGGCCGGGCAAGGGCGTGCACGCGGCCTTCGAAGACAAGATGGTCGATCGCCATTCGGACGAGCTTTTGCCGCAGATCGGGCCGCAGGCGAAAGCGTTCGAAGGCGAGATTCCAAAGATCGACAACGGCCGCGATGCCGCGTTCGCAACCGTCACGCTGATGGCCGAGGCGGCGACGATTCTTCCGCCATCCACGCTGATTGACGAGTACATCCGGCTGGGCGGCGGCAGTTCGGCGCGTGTCGTCGATGGTCTCTGGGATGCGTTCGGCGCCGACACGGCGGAACTGATGGGCGCAGGCGCGCGCTATCTCGCCGCGATGTGGGAAGCCGCGTATGCCGCCGCCGATACGTCGTTGCCGGCCGGCGCGCGGGAGATCAGCGAGCAAGCGCTTGCGAAGGTGTATCAGGACAAGGCGTTCCTGCCTTCGTTGACGCTCGACAAGATCGGGCCGGTGATCGGCTGATGGATTGCGCTCGGGCGGCGCGCGTTGATGTGGATGTGCGCGCGCCGCTTCTGGATCAGGCGGCGGCGAGTTTTTTGCTGTGTTTCAACATGCCGTCGAAGATCGCCGACGCCAGATCTTCCGGAAAGCTCGAGGGAAGTTGCGCGGCGACGGTATCGATTACGCGCTGCGTGGCGTGCGTGACCGAGGCGATCATTTCGTCGACATCATCCGGCGACAAGCCGACCTGCTGACCTTGCGCGATCCAATGCCGCCGTAGTATCTGACCAATCAGATAATGATTACTCGTGCCGCGCACGGCCATTGCCAGCTTCGCCTTCTGCATCGGAATACGGTTCGCGCCGCGCCCGATGATGGGATGCGCGGACAGCACGTCGTAGAGCGGCGTCGCGCGATATCGGTTGCCCGGCAGATGTGTGATGCTGAAGTTCTTCGCGTGGCCGTCGGTGGCGGCGAGCAGCCAGAAGATCAACTGCGTCGTGAAGAAGCGCGCGCTGTCTTCGGCGGCATCGTCCGAGCCGGCGAGGATGTGCATCACGGCGTCGATGCCCGGCCCGCCGTCGGCCTGATACTTCGCAATGGGCGGCGTGCCTGTCGCCTGACACATGTCCTCCTGCGGCAGACGCACGATCCACGTTGCGTCGCTCGACAACCTGCGGTCGAAGCGCTCGACGACGAGCGTTTTCTGATCGCCGAACTGCGCGATCTCGCACGCGGCGATGGGCAGACCGTAGGCGGCGACGATCTTCGAGCACAGCCATTCGTTTTCCACCGACGTGCGCATGTCGGCCCGCATATTGCCGACCAGTCCCAACGGCAGCTTCAGGATATGCGTGGTCGGCGTGCTGCCCGCGGGCAGCACCCAGCGGCCTTTGTGACGCAGCAGCGCCGTCTTTTCCTGCGCACCGGCGATGGAGAGGCGCAAGTCGGCTGCCTCGTCGCGCTGGCCGAGCGGCGCCGCCGAGGTCGTGTCGCGCAGCAGCCGCGCGATGTCATAGCCCGTCAGCGGGTCGCCGGCGATGCGGTAGAGGTGGGCCGGCGTTTCACCCGGCGGCAGCATCTGGATCGCGCCGACGCAATCGCGGCCGAGCGCGGCGAGCAGATCGAACGGTGCCGTGCTGCCCGTCCTGTAGCGCTGCGCCATTCGGCGCCGGATGGGTTCGCTGTCGGGCAGCAGGTTGTCGAAGAACGCCGACACGACGGCACCGCGATACGGCTGATTGCCAGGCGTGAACGGCAGGGACAGCGACAGCGGACGGCCCTGTTCGTCGGCGATCCAGTCGTCGAAGTAGACAAGACGCTCACTGCCGCTGGACTTTTCCCAGTAGCCGACGGCGAGGCCGTTCATCCACAGGTCGAGGCGTTGAGTCTGTGAACGGCGTCCCATGCTTACCACTGCTCCCGTTTCTTCGGCGTGCTTGCCGTGCCGGGGGCTCGTGCCGAAGCACGCCCATCCGGCGTGGCAGCGGGCTTGCGCGGCGCTTGTCGGGTGCCTTGCGCGGCCGCGCCTGTTGGCGCGCGTTTTTCCGCTTTGAGAGCGGGCGCGTCGCGCTCGGTTGCAGGTTTCGCGGCGCGCTTGCGCGGCGCTGTCTTCGGCGCGTTGCGGCCCGGTGCGGCGAGGCGGTTCGACGACGCCATCTTTGCCACGGGCGCCGCGTTTGCGGGCGAAGGCTCGTCCTGGCTGAGCGTGATTCCGGCGTTCAGCAGCCGCAAAACCTTGAAGAGCCGCTCGACCCCGGCGGCGGCCGGGTCTGCCTCGAACTGCGCATAGCTTTGCTGCGTGATGCCGAGCCGCTCGGCGATCATGGCCTGCGTGAGTCCTGCTGCTTTGCGAAAGCCGCGCAGAACGGGGCGCAACTGGCTGAGCGTCTTGACGGAATAGTCCACGGCTGGCCTCGAGGAGACGGATTGATGCGGGTAGAACTTCGGCACGGCGCGGGCGCCGCACGCGCTGCCCCGTCGATACAGAATACAGACCAAAGCCTGTATTGGCAATATACAGTCTATAAACTGTAAATAAAAAATACAGTCTAAAAACTGTATATAGGTGGACCCACGGGCAGCTCGCCTGAAAATGGTTCGCAAGCTGGCCGCGCATCGCGTCGACGCGTGACAGCGCTCAGGGATGAACGATAAGCGCTTACCCCAGCATGCAATGCGCGCTGCGCCGCAGCGCAAGCATTCCGTCACGTACGGGTACATGAAGTGCTGACAAAGGCTGATCTCGCCGCGCGATCAGGCAACGGCGACCCGACCGATATTTACAACAACGGAGGTGAGGCCATGAGCAGCGATTCACACACTTCAAATGCGCCCGATGCCACGCGCCGCAAGATCCTGGCGGCGCTCGCGGGCAGTGTCGCGTTGTCGGCTTGTGGCGGGGGAGGTGGCGGCGGATCGTCGGGCAGCACGGGTTCGACGAATGGCATTCCGCCCGATCGTGCCAGTCTTCCACGGCCAGCGCTGCCGGCTCCCGCCACGTCGGGCATCGATCACATTGTGCTCGTCACGATGGAGAACCGTTCGTTCGATCATATATTGGGCTGGGTGCCGAACGCGGAGCATCAGCAGGCCCGCCAGTTCACTGACGCATTCGGTCAGACGCAATCGTCGTTCGCGTTGACGTCGAATGCCGCGTACGGGTTCCAGGCGTGCAGTTTCTCCGATCCGAACCATCTGTACAGCGCAGGGCGCACGCATCTTGCCAACGGCGCGATGAACGGCTTTCTGCTCACGCCGGGCACGAGCCTCTTGCGCGGCGACCTGCTGCCCATCGGCTATTTCGGTGCAAGCGATCTCGACTTCTACCGCGGCGCCGTCACGCAGTACACGGTCTGCGACTACTACATGAGCGGCATTCTGTCGGCCACGTTTCCGAACCGCCTCTATCTGCATAGCGGCGAGACCGACCGCCTCGACGACAGCGTCGATACGTCGTCGCTGCCGACCATCTGGGACCGGCTCGACGCAAAGAGCGTCTCATCGACGTATTACTTCCACGACGTTCCGTTCACTGCGCTGTATGGCTCACGCTATGTCGGTCGCTCGAAGCTGTTCGCGGAATTTCTTTCGGATGCGGCCTCCGGCAATCTGCCGTCGTTCTGCATGGTCGATCCGAGTTTCGCGGGCGAGGTGCAAGGCACGTCGAACGACGATCACCCGCATGCCGACGTGCGCAACGGCCAGGTGCTGCTCGGCCAGATATACGACGCGCTGCGCACCGGTCCGAACTGGAGCACAACGCTGATGATTCTCGTGTATGACGAATGGGGCGGCTTCATGGAGCACGCAGTGCCGCCCATCAAGCCTGTATCGACTGCGGAGCAAGGCGTCGGCAACGACGGCCGGCTCGGATTTCGCGTGCCGTGCATGCTGTTCGGCCCGCGCGTGCGCGCGAACATGGTGTCGCGCTATCCGTTCGATCCCAGTTCGATTCATCAACTGATTGCGTGGCGCTTCGGCCTCGATCCGCTGGGCGTGCGTGCGAGTGACACGAGTACCTTCAACATGGCGTATGCGCTCGACTTCACCGACGCCGCGCGAACCGACGCGCCCGCGATTGCTGTGACGCAAGGCACGTTCGGTGTCGCGTGCTCGACAGCGGGGATCATTCCGGGGCTTGGCGGCGTCGATCACAGCCAGCAGGTTCCGTCCACCTCGGACTCTCAGGTGGCAGTGGCGATCGCGCCCGGCGGACGCTTTGCCGACTTGCGCGCGAAAGCGACCGCGCTAGGATTCCCCGGCGGCATGTAAATTCTGCGCAGCATTTGAACGGCTCAATGGCATTGCGGCTCTGCGATGTGTGTCGCAGAGCCGCAATTCATGACGCACGCCGGGTCGCAGCAGCAGCGCTCAAGCCGCTGCCTTGCGTCGCTTGCCGAGTTCGGTTTCGACCGGCTGCTTGTCGGACTCGGGCACGGACCCAGCGGGGCGGTGCACGTCGTGCGTGACGAAACCCAGTTCGCGGCTCGGCACGTCGAACCAGTCGCGATGCGAGAACGAGTCGCGGATATCGTCGAGGCCGCTTTGCCAATGTTCGAGCATCGTGTCCACGCTGAACTCGTAGTCCTTGTAATGGCCTTCGTACGGCTTGTTCTTGTAGATCAGATGCACGACGTTGATCGCGCTGCCGTCCGCTGCCTGCTGGGCGAGACTGAACAGCGGGTCCGCCTTCAGCACCGACGTCGGCACATGTTCGAGCAGCTCCTTGATGAAGCGCGCGTGCTTTTGCCGCTCGGCGAGCATGTTCGTGATCGCGCGCGTGCGGCTCGAATACTGGATGTCCTTGGCTCGCTCGGAAATGTCGGGGAAGTCGCCCGGCGCATTGCCACGCGCGCTCCACAAGTCGACCTGAAAGACCAGCGTGTCCTTGTGATCCGAATCGCGCAGCACTTCCGTGAGCGGCGTATTCGAAACGAGTCCGCCGTCCCAGTAGTATTCGCCGTCGATCTCGACAGCTGGGAAACCCGGCGGCAACGCACCCGACGCCATGAAATGCTCCGGCTCAAGGCGCATCTTGCGGTTGTCGAAGTACGTCAGATTACCCGTGCTCACATTCACAGCGCCCACGGACACGCGGATGGCGCCATCGTTGATGCGGTCGAAATCCGCGTATTGCAGCAGCGTTGCGCGCAGGGCGGCCGTGTCGTAATAGCTCACGCGGCTCGGGTCCAGCTTGCCGAGGCCCGCCATGGGCAACGGAAAACGCGGCGCGAAAAAGCCGGGTTGGCCTTCCGTCAGCGCGCGGCCGGCTGCCCACATGCTCGCCCACTTGCGCGACAGGTCATGCATGCCCAGGCCGGGCAGTGCCCACGCGCTCACGCTGCCAACCCAGTCGAGCGGATGACAGATCGCATTCCAGAAGCCGCGCAATGCCGCCACGCGATTTTCCGGCGCATTGCCCGCGATGATCGCCGTGTTGAGCGCGCCGATCGACACGCCTGCGATCCAGTGCGGCTCGACCTTCGCCTCGGCGAGTCCTTCGATGACACCCGCCTGATAGGAGCCGAGCGCACCGCCGCCTTGCAGCACGAGCGCGATTTCGTCGTAGCGCGGCAACACAAACGGTTCCGGCTGCGGGATGATGTTCTTTGTGTCGCTGCGCATACGTTCTCCTTATTTCATCGACCAGCCGTGGCTGACGATCACAGATTGTCCCGTCAGTGCCGACGATTCGAAGCCCGCGAGGAAAGCGACTGTATTCGCGACGTCTTCGACCGTCGTGAATTCGCCGTCGACCGTTTCCTTCAGCATCACGTTCTTCACGACTTCCTCTTCGCTGATGCCGAGCGCCTTGGCCTGCTCGGGAATCTGCTTGTCGACGAGCGGCGTGCGCACGAAGCCCGGGCACACGACATTCGCACGCACGCCGCGCGGACCGCCTTCCTTCGCGACCACGCGCGCCAGGCCGAGCAGACCGTGCTTCGCGGTGACATAGGCCGACTTCAGCTTCGATGCTTCATGCGAATGCACCGAGCCCATATAGACGATCGAGCCGCCGCGCTTGCTGTCGTACATGTGCTTGATGGCGGCCTTGGTCGTGAGGAACGCGCCGTCCAGATGGATGGCGAGCATCTTCTTCCAGTCGGAGAAGGCGTATTCCTCGATCGGCGCAACGATCTGAATGCCCGCGTTCGACACGAGCACATCGATGCTGCCGAGTTCCTTCACCGCGCGCTCGATACCCGCGTTGACAGCTTCTTCATTCGTCACGTCCATCGATACGGCGATCGCCTTGCCGCCGCCTTCGACGATGCTCGACGCGACCTTCTGCGCATTCTCCAGATTCAGATCCGCAATCACGACGGCAGCGCCGAGGCTCGCGAGCTTGCGAGCGCATTGTTCGCCGATACCGCTTGCTGCACCCGTCACGAGCGCGACTTTGTTTTGCAGTGACATTGTGTGTTCCCTTGAAAAATGTGGAGAGCGTTAAACCGCGAGTTCGAGCGCGTCGTCATTCGACTTCTTTGCGGTCTGCGTTTCAGCTTGCGCAGGCGCGAGGTAGTCGAATGCGACTTCGCCGATATCCAGCGTGAGGTTGGCGATCACATGTCGCGCGCCGACCACGCGCTTCACGGGCAGATCGGCAATCGGCGCGAGTGCATGCGGATGCAGTTCGAGCGCGGCCGGGCCGGTCCATGCGCCCAGCACAGTCACGTCGCGCAGATAGAAGCGCACGAGTTCGCAGATGCGCGCCGTGCCGTCGACATGCGGAATCACCTTCAGCAGATAGTTGGGCGTGTCGGCGAGCTTGGCGCGTTCGGCTTCGATATCGATCATGCGATGCTTGTAGCCCATCGTGCCCGTCGCAATGCGTTGCGTGCCGTAATCGAGCGTGCCGAGCAGCGTGTCGTTGCCGTCGACGCCCAATTTGGGGCGCGCGAGCTTCTTCGGGAAGCCCCAGATTTCGCGGCCACCGGCAATCGGGCCTTCGTCGTCGAGGTACATCGAGTGCGTGTAGTTCGCGAGACGCCCTTCCGTGTCGCGCACCGAAATCACCTGGCCACTTTCCGTGTAGTCGCCGAAGCCCGACGAATCAGGCATGCGAATGAACTCGTAATGGACCAGCGCGTTTTCCGGCTTCAGCGGCTCCGGCACCACGGCGCGCAGCGCATCCATATCGGTTTCGTACGAAATGATGAAGTACTCACGATTGAGAAAGCGGAACGGCGGGCGAGGGTAGGCGGGATTGTGAACGGGCATCGCAAATGCGGATTGCCGGATCGATTTGATGTCCATGAACTTCCTCTTAGGCATTGGGCGTTGTTGGAGCACCGCGAATCTTAGAGCAAAAGTTTTTTCGGGATCACATTAATTTCTCCAATACACCGTTGGTCTGCACGCAACAGTGAAGCGGGCTGTCAGGCACGGACGATAAACCGTCAATCATTGTGAAAATCGACATAAGCTATTTTTGTGAGCGACATATCGATGACGCGAAAACGAAATACGGATGTCATGCATTTGATGGCTGGCAAGTCAGATATGTCGATATTCTGATGATTTGTGTTGTAGATAATCTGATGAGATTGATTAGTGAGCTAACCAATCGACTCACGCGAAAGGGAACTGACGCCGAACGGGTTCGTTCGGCCCTCGGCCGCAGGCGGCTGCAACGCAACATCTCGGAAAAGTTATTGATTTTGTTGCAGCGCGACATGCGCAGGGATATACTAGGGTTATTACCTAGGGTGTTACCCGCACAAGGAGTCCGCCATGCAACAAGCTACGACCGCCGCTGTCCCGTCCACGAGCTGGCTTTCGCGTCTGCGCGAACTCGCTATCCGCGCTGTCGACTTGCACCTGCAGCACTGCGCGGTTCTCGCTGAAGCGTATCGCCGCTAAGCATTTCGCATAAAAAAGGGGAGTTCAGTTTGAACTCCCCTTTGTTCATCAACGCGTCGCCGCGTCACGTTATCGCGAGCGGCGGTTGATGACGCTGTCGCCAGTCAGATACCGGCTTTTCGTGCCGCGAAGATCAGCCGCAGTCCAAGCGCCGCAATGGCGCCCGCTGCGATCCGGTCAATCCACGTTTTCGCGCGCAGATAAACCTCGCGCGGGCCCCGGCTCGAAAAGCACAGCGCGACGACCGTGTACCAGCCGAACTCCACCGCGAACACCAGCGGCGGCAGCACCACATAGCACCAGACGGGCGGGTGCTGCGGCAACAGTGCGGCAAAGATACTGCCGTACCAGATCGCCGTCTTCGGATTGCTGAGCTGCGTCGTCAATCCAATCCAGAACGACTTCTTCGCGCTACGGCTGTGTGCTACGCCGGCGTTGTCCATCGCAATTGGGCGAGCCGCGCCGCGCCAAATTTTCCACGCGATGTAGACCAGATACAAACCGCCCGCCACTTTCAATCCGATATACAGCCATTCGACGGCGACCAGCAGCGTATAAAGACCGGCGAGCGCAAGGCCGCCAAAGAAAATCCCGCCGATGCCCATGCCCAGCGCGGTCGACAATCCATCGCCGCGAGACAGGCTGATCGAATTTCGCGCGACGAGAACGAAACTCGGGCCGGGAATCATCGCGCCCAGCAGCAACGCGACGAGAATTGCGAATACAGCGGCGGATGCGGACATCGGACGGTCTCCTTGAGCGCGGCTTTCGGCGCGAGCGCCTGGCCAGGAACATGTGCGTGCCGAAAGAATAGATGCAACACGCAACCTCTGCAACGCGCCTGCCAGGCGCGCGCCGTTCAGTTCGGGCCGAGCGTTTGGGAGCGCGCGATCAGATTGACGGGCGTGAGCCGGATCAGACCGCCGCACGTCTCCGGTTCGATTGCGGTCGGCAAAACGGAAGGGAACGGCCAAAACGTGGGTGCATGAATGCGCCACTGGGACGCTACTGTCCGATAGCGCCGCATCGCTCACAAGACGATCGTCGGGCGAATTGCTAGAGTGGCGCGATGGACGAGAACGAACGAATCAGGCACGCCGTGTCGTGGCTGCGCGAGGCCGATGGCATGCTGGTGACGGCCGGGGCGGGGATGGGCGTCGATTCAGGCCTGCCCGATTATCGCGGCGCAGAGGGTTTCTGGCGCGCGTATCCCGCGTTGAAGCAGCATCGGTTGACCTTTCAGGACATGGCCAATCCGCGCGTGATGGCGCTGCATCCGCGGCTTTGCTGGGGCTTCTATGGACACCGGCTCGATCTGTATCGGCGCACGGTGCCGCATCGGGGTTTCGATATTCTGCTTCGTTGGGCAGAGGCGCTGCCGCGCGGACTTGCCGTGTTCACCAGCAACGTCGACGGGCAGTTTCAGGCGGCGGGTTTCGACGCTGCAGCCATTGCCGAGTGCCACGGCTCCATTCACGTGCTGCAATGCTCGGAAGTCTGCCACGACGAGCTGTGGCCGGCTGCCGACGTGCGGCCCGTGGTCGACGAATCGACTTGCGAACTCGTGAGCGACCTGCCGCGCTGCCCGAAGTGCGGCGCCGTGGCGCGGCCCAACATTCTGATGTTCGGCGACTACGACTGGATCGCGTTGCGCACCGAGCAGCAGGAGGCGCGGCTACAGGCGTGGTTATCGAAGGTCGAGCGCCTCGTCGTGATCGAAATCGGCGCGGGCAAGGCGATACCGACTGTGCGTTATTTCAGCGAGCAAAACGGGCCGCGCGTGATCCGCATCAATCCACGCGATTTCGGCATCGCGTCGCATCACGGGATTGGGCTTGCACGAGGCGCGATCGACGGCCTCGAACTGCTCGATCGGTCGATGAAGGCATAGCGGACGGCGCCGTATCGGGCGCCGTCGCGTGCGCCGCTACATACCGCACGGCTTACACGGCATCAGGTTGCGTAGTCCACGCGGGTTCGCGCTGACTGACGCGCCGCGTCGCGATGCGCGCCTGCTGCCTGCGTATGATCGAACGCGCCGCGCGGGCCAGCGCGAGGTCGAGCGCGCCGCGCCAGTCTCTTGCAATCGAAGTCACGACGACAGGCGTCGCATCGGGCGTCTGCACCTGCACCTGGCAGCGTTTATCGAGTCCGCCGCGCGGGCCGTTGATGTCCGACATGCTGACGGTCGCCTTCGAAATCAGCCAGTCCATGCGGCGAAACACGAACCGGATGCGTTGGCGCGCGAAGCTGCGCAGACGGACGGCTTCACGGTCGCGGGACTTGAACAGGACTTGCATGAGACACCTCCTTCGTGGGTACGGCTCAAGAGTACGGTGAGGAGGCGTCGAGGAAAAAGCAGAAATAACGGAACGTCAGCTTCGGAAAAACCGAAGCTTCTTTCGTGGGGGTGAACGCGGTCACGGATGCGCCGCGCTCAACACTTTTTGCGTCAAAGGATGATGCCGCCCGCGCCGCGACACGATTGCGTGTATTTCCTCCTTCACTTCCGGCGAGCGGCCGAGCCAGCGCAAGCCGCGATGCATGGGATCGTTGCGCTCGGCGCCAAACGCCGCGAGCGGAAACACGCCCATGCCGCGCGACGCGAACAGCGCCATCAACGCGCTGTCCTCGAACTCGCCCGCGACGCGTGGCCGGATGCCTTCAGCTTCGAACCAGCGGTCGAGGCGCGAGCGCAGCGACGAGTGCCCCGTCGGCAGCAGCACCGGCAGCGACGCGAGGCATTGCGGGAAATGATCGACATGCGTCTTGCGCACCACGGCGGCCGGCCCGTACCAGTCGATCGGCGAGGCGATCAGACGCTCGCTGGATAGACGCAGGTTCGAGTTGTGTGGCGCGGGCTGGCTGGACAGCACGAGATCCAGATGGTGATGCGCCAGTTCCGCCAGCAGATCTTCCGCTTCGCCTTCGTGACACAGCAGCCGCAGCGAAGGCGTGTCCAGCACACCAGCAAGAATGGCATGGACGGCCAGCTTCGAAATGCCATCCGTCAAGCCGACCGCAAAGCGCGCGACCGTCCCGCTGGCCGCTTCGCGCACTTCGTCGTGCAACGCGCGTCCGATCTGGAAGATTTCCTCCGCTCGCGCGTACGCGGCCTGTCCCGCTTCCGTCATCGTGACGCCGCGTCCCGCGGGCTTCAGCAGTTGATGTCCGAGCGATTTCTCCAGTTCGCGCACCTGCGCGCTGATGGTTTGCACGGCCATGTCGAGCCGTTCGGCGGCCCGCGCGAACCCGCCTTCCTTCACGACGACCCAGAAATAGTGCAAGTGCCGGTAATTGAGCATGCGTGGCCTCACTTCGGAAAAACCGAACCAATGATCAGCTTATCACTGGTTTTTACGATCACGAAGCCAGGCGATCATGCTTTCCACAGGCTGTGACCCAGTAATCAGCCGTTTTTATCTCAACCGGACAACGACGCTCGCAAATGGAATCCTTACTGACCCTGGCCGCCGATCCCGCTGCATGGGCTGCACTCGTGACGCTCGTCGTGATGGAGATCGTGCTTGGCATCGACAACCTGATCTTCATTTCGATTCTGAGCAACAAGCTCCCCGAAGCGCAACGCGCGCGCACGCAGCGCATCGGCATCATGCTGGCGCTGGTGATGCGGCTTGGCCTGCTGGGCACCGTCGCGTGGATCGCGCAGCTCACTCAGCCGGTGTTTTCCGTGTTCGATCACGCGTTTTCGTGGCGCGACCTGATCCTGCTCGCGGGCGGTCTTTTCCTTGTGTGGAAGGCCACGCGTGAAATGCACCATCACGTGAGCCGCGACGCCGAGGCGCACACGAATCCTGCGATGGGCGTCGGCGGCCTGACGGTGACGGCTGCCATCGGCCAGATCCTGCTGCTCGACCTCGTGTTTTCCGTCGACAGCATCATCACCGCGGTCGGCATGACGGATCACCTGCCCATCATGTTCATTGCAGTGATCGCTGCTGTCACGGCGATGTTGTTCGCGGCTCGCCCGCTGTCTAAGTTCATCGAGCGTAATCCGACGATCATCACGCTTGCGCTGAGCTTCCTGCTGGTGATCGCGATGACGCTGATTGCCGAAGGTTTTGGTTCGCACGTGCCGAAGGGCTACATCTACACGGCCATGGCGTTCGCAGGCTTCGTCGAAGGCATGAACATGATGGCGCGGCGCAGAAAGGACAAGCGCGAGCACAAGGCCGCAGTTCTGGAAGCGGAGCGTGAAGCCGGCTCCGAAACAAGGTCTGAAAAGACGCAGACGAACGGTTCGGCTTTCTCGAACTGACCGAAGCGGACTGAAGCGGGCCGAAGCGGACTGACAGAAGTATCGGGGCGGTTGAACGCCGCCCCGAACGGCAGCACACAAAGGTATGAACGTTACGAAAGGAGCAACGCAATGAAGTGCCCCGTTTGCAAGACCCCCGATCTACTGATGACCGAACGTCAGAACATCGAGATCGACTATTGCCCGACGTGCCGTGGCGTATGGCTCGATCGCGGCGAGCTGGACAAGCTGGTGAGCCAGATGCAGGACACGCCCGAACCGGATAACAGAAGCAATCAGGTCGAGCGCGACGCGCGCCACGGCGACCGCGATGGCCATCATGACCAGTGGGGCCGGCGCAACGATTCTTACCAAGGTGATCAGCGCAAGCACTACGATCCGCGCCGCAAGAAGAAGTCACTGTTCGATATGTTCGACTTCGACTGACCTGCATGCATCCTGAGCGCGCGCCGCGCGGGCTACGACTGACGACACGATGCCCGAGCGGCTGCGCCGCGATCCAAACGTCGATCGGACGCTTTATAGTATTACTATAATCGCCAGCGATCCGATCGAGACCCATCATCGCACCGCGTAAGCAATCTGCCCGCGACACCCCGATTCGTTTTTTCGTATCTGCCTAAAACGTGGGACAGCACGGGATCGGCGCGATGATGCCGTCGCCAGCAGCCTGATGTTTATCGACACGAACGTCGGGAAAACGCTAATCGAAAGCGCGCGGCGCCAAACATATAGTTTGGCTATAAGGAAAAGTCAGACGCGCGAAATGCGACCCCGCCGATGCTCCGGGGCATGCGCGGCGCGCAGGATGTTCGCCACGAGCGCGCATCCGTGCCGGAAGCCGTCCGGACCGCGATTTCCAGATTGACTGTCAGTTGCAGGTTTGCAGCAAGAGTTGGCGCAAAGCGTTCGTCGCGCGTCATGGCTGTCGTCGCGCATACGAAAAAGCAGCGCCTGGAAAACAACCACATCGGAGACAACACATGAAAGTCGCCACGCGTCTGATCGCCGGCATGCTTGTTGGAGCGGCGCTCACCGTTGCAGCGAGCGTCAACAGCTTCGCCGGGGACAAGCAGATCACCTTGGGTTTTTCGCAGGTCGGCGCCGAAAGCGCATGGCGCACTGCGAATACCGTGTCCGTGAAAACGTCGGCAAAGGACGCCGGCATCAACCTGAAGTTTTCCGATGCGCAGCAGAAGCAGGAGAACCAGATCAAGGCAATCCGCTCGTTCATCGCGCAGAAAGTGGACGTGATCGCGTTCTCGCCCGTGGTCGAGTCCGGTTGGGAACCTGTACTAACGGAAGCGAAGAACGCGAAAATCCCCGTCATTCTCACCGACCGTTCGATCGACGTGAAAGACAAGTCGCTATACGTGACGATGATCGGCTCGGACTTCCTCGAAGAAGGCCGCCGCGCGGGTAAATGGCTCGAAGAGCGTTACAAGGACGATAAAGGCCCGATCAACATCGCCGAACTGCAAGGCACGGTCGGCTCGGCGCCCGCGAACGACCGGCACGCGGGCCTGATCGAAGTGATCAAGAACGATCCGAAGTTCAAGATCATCGCGTCGCAAAGCGGCGACTTCACGCTCGCTGGCGGCAAGCAGGTGATGGAAGCGTTCGCCAAGACCTACGGCAAGCAGATCAACGTGGTCTACGCGCATAACGACGACATGGCGCTCGGCGCAATCCAGGCGATGGAAGAAGCAGGCATCAAGCCCGGCAAGGACGTGAGCGTGGTGTCGTTCGACGCGACCAAGGGCGGCTTCGAAGCGATGATCGCGGGCAAGATCAATGTCGACGTCGAATGCAGCCCGCTGCTCGGGCCGCAACTGATGACGGCCGTGAAGGACGTGGTCGCGGGCAAGCAGTTGCCCAAGCGCATCGTGACCGACGAGACCGTGTTCCCGATGAACGTCGCCGCGCAGATTCTGCCGCAGCGTAAGTATTGAGCGGCTGAGTCGCTGCGTACGTCCGGCGCGCTTTGCATCCAGGCGCGCCGGATTTTCATGAAACGTCACCGCCTCACGCTGCTTGCGACATTCATATGGCCGCACAACCGCTTTTCGAAACCATCGGCATCAGCAAGACGTTTCCCGGCGTGAAGGCGTTGTCGGGCGTCGACTTCCGGCTGTTCCCCGGAGAAATCCATTCGTTGATGGGCCAGAACGGCGCGGGCAAATCCACGCTCATCAATGTGCTCACAGGCGTGCACGAGCAGGACGCGGGCGAAATCCGCCTCGCGGGCGAAACCGTGCGTTTCGCGACGCCGCTCGAAGCCGAAGCCGCGGGCATCCAGACGCTGTATCAGGAAATCAATCTCTGCCCGAATCTCTCCGTGGCGGAGAACATCTTTGCGGGCCGGCAACCGAAGCGGCGCGGCGCGATCGACTGGAAAGCGATCCACCTGCGCGCCGAGGAGGCGCTTGCCGAACTGAACGTGTCGCTCGACGTCACGAAGTCGCTCGATGCATATCCGATCGCCGTGCAGCAGATGGTCGCGATTGCGCGCGCGATGTCGGTCAAGGCGCGCGTGCTGATTCTCGACGAACCGACCTCGAGTCTCGACGACGGCGAAGTCGCGCGGCTCTTCGACGTGCTGCGCAATATCCGGCAGGCGGGCATCGCGATCCTGTTCGTCACGCACTTTCTCGAACAGACGTATGCGATTTCCGACCGCATCACCGTGATGCGCAACGGCGAGCGCGAGGGCGAATATCTCGCGAAAGATCTGCCAGTCGAACAGCTCGTCGCGAAGATGGTCGGCCATAACCGGATGACGGAACGCCTGAAAGGCGGTGCGCCCGATACGCCGCAGCAGCGCGCGGGCGCGGCGCCGTTTCTGTCGATGCAAGGCGTCGCGCGGCGCGGCGTGATGAATCCCATCGATCTCGATGTGCAGCCTGGGCAAATACTCGGGCTCGCGGGATTGCTCGGTTCGGGCCGGACCGAAACGGCGCGGTTGGTGTTCGGCGTCGACAAGGCGGACGCGGGCACGATCAGCGTCGACGGCAAGAACGTGAAGCTCAGCTCGCCGCACGATGCGGTGCGGCACGGCATCGGCTATTGCCCGGAAGACCGCAAGAAGGAGGGCATCGTCGCCGCGCTGTCGATCCGCGAGAACATCATCCTCGCGCTACAGGCGCAGCGCGGGTGGCTGCGCATGATCGGCCGCAAGAAGCAGCGCGAAATCGCCGACACGTATATCGAGCGGCTCGGCATCAAGGCGCACGACGCCGAGCAGCCGATCGGCCTGCTGTCGGGCGGCAATCAGCAAAAGGTGGTGCTCGCGCGCTGGCTCGCCACCGAACCGAAGATGCTGATTCTCGACGAACCCACACGCGGCATCGACGTCGCAGCGAAGTTCGAAATCATGGACCGCGTGCTCGCACTGTGCGCAAAAGGTCTCGCGATCCTGTTCATTTCGTCCGAAGTGGGCGAGGTGGTGCGCGTGAGCCATCGCATCGCGGTGCTGCGCGACCGGCGCAAGATCGCCGACGTGACGGGCAGTGCCGTATCGGAAGATCAGGTCTACCGGCTGATCGCAGGGGGAAGCGAATGAAGCAGCTTCAGGCGGTGCTAAGGCATCAGCTGGTGTGGCCCGCGTTGACGCTGATCGCGCTGTTCGCGATCGACGTCGCGCACCGCGCGAACTTCCTGTCGATTGCGCTGCTCGACGGACATCTGTTCGGCGCGCCCATCGACATTCTCAATCGCGCCGCGCCGCTCGTGATCGTGTCGCTCGGCATGACGCTCGTGATCGCGACGCGCGGCATCGACATTTCCGTCGGCGCGATCGTCGCGATTGCGGGCGCGGCGGCCGCCGTCGTACTCGCCGACGATCCGACGCGCGTCGGCACCGCGCTCGGCGCGGCGCTCGCCGTGGGCGTGCTGGCGGGCATCTGGAACGGCATGCTGGTCGCGTTCGTCGGCATGCAGCCGATCATCGCGACGCTGATCCTGATGGTGGCGGGGCGCGGCGTCGCGCAGCTGCTGACGGGCGGGCAGATCATCCCTATCGGTGCGCCGGGCTATCTGGTGTTCGGCGGCGGCTATCTGGCGACCGTACCTTGCTCGGTGTGGATCGCGCTCGGCGTGACGGCCGCGACGGCGCTGCTGGTCAATCGCACGGCGCTCGGCCTCTTCATCCGCGCGATCGGCGTCAATCCCGTCGCGACGCGGCTGGTCGGTCTGCGCTCGGGCGCGATCGTGTTCAGCGTGTATGTGTTTTCGGGCTTGACGGCGGCCATCGCCGGCATTCTCGCCAGTTCGAACGTGCGCAGTGCGGACGGCAACAACGCGGGTCTGCTGCTCGAACTCGATGCGATTCTCGCCGTGACGCTCGGCGGCACGTCGCTGCTCGGCGGACGGTTCAGCCTCGCAGGCACCGTGCTCGGCGCGCTCATCATCCAGACGCTCACGTACACCACGTACTCGATCGGCGTGCCGCCTGAAGCGACGCTCGTCGTGAAGGCCATCGTCGTGCTGTTTGTCAGCGTGATCCAGTCGAGCGTCGCGCGCGCGATGCTCGTGCGCCAGTTGCTGCGCGCATTCGCATTCATGAAGACGAAACCGCTTACTGGGACGCCCCAATGAACAACATGCTCGGCCGTCTGCTCGATCCGCGCACGCTGCCCATCGTCGTCACCGTCGTGCTGTTTGCCGTGCTGTTCGGCTTCGGCTCGGTGATGTACACGGGCTTTTTCTCGTTGCAGGTGTTGCTCGGGCTGCTCGTCGACAACGCGTTTCTGCTGATCGTCGCGATCGGCATGACGTTCGTGATCGTGTCGGGCGGCATCGATCTGTCCGTCGGCTCGGTCGTCGCGCTGACGACGATTCTGTGCGCGATCTGCGCGGAGCGCCTGCACTGGCCCGTGTGGGTCATTGCGCCGCTGGTGCTCGCGTTCGGCGCGCTGTACGGCGCGGCGATGGGCGCGCTGATCCACTTCTTCCGTTTGCAGCCGTTCATCGTCACGCTGGCGGGCATGTTCCTCGCGCGCGGCGCGTGCTTTCTGATCACCACGCAATCGATCACGATCAACGAGTCGACCTTCCACGCGATTGCGGGCTTCAGCGTGCCCATCGGCGGCGGCTCGCTGACCTCGGGCGCATTGATCGCGTTGCTGACGCTGGCCGTGGCGATCTTCGTCGCGCACTTCACGCGCCTTGGACGCAACGTATATGCGCTCGGCGGCAACGAACGTTCGGCGCTGCTGATGGGCTTGCCCGTCGCGCGCACGCGCATCGGCGTGTATGCGTTGAGCGGCTTTTGCTCGGCGCTCGGCGGCTTCGTGTTCACGCTGTACGTGCTGTCGGGTTACGGCTTGCAGGCGCAGGGCATGGAACTCGATGCGATTGCCGCGACCGTGATCGGCGGAACGCTGTTGACGGGCGGCGTCGGCTACGTGATCGGCTCGGTGTTCGGCGTCGGTATTCTGGGCACGATCCAGACGCTGATTACCTTCGACGGCACGCTCAGTTCGTGGTGGACACGCATCGTGATCGGCGCGCTGCTGTGCGCGTTCTGCCTGCTTCAACGCATCATCGAGCGGCATGCGGCGCGGCGCAAATCGGACGGTACGGGGCTGGGCGCGAACGTGACGAAGTCCGCCGACAAAACCACGCCACCACACGGCACCAGCAAAATCGATCTGGCGAAGATGAGTCCGACGACGTTGAAGCAGTCGTGAGCGTGTCAGCCGATTGACGGCAACGCTGCGTTGTCGATCTGCATGCGCGCATGTCGCCGCGCCGCGCCCGGCGTCACGCCGACGATGCGCTTGAACGCGCGGCTGAACGCGGCATCGGAGTCGTAGCCGAGACGCAGCGCAAGCTCCAGCAGCGACGCGTCCGTTTCCTGCAATTGCGTGAGCGCTGCCTGCATTTTCCAGCGCACCGCATAGCGCATCGCGGGTTCGCCGACCAGTTGCGTGAAGCGCGCGGAAAACGCCGAGCGCGACATGCCGACGCTGTCGGCCAGTGCCGCCACCGTCCAGTTGCTCGACGGATCGCGATGAATCATGGCGATCGCGCGGCCGATCTGCCGGTCGCGCAACGCGCCGAGCCAGCCCGTCTGCGCGGCGGGCGCATGCGCGATCCACGCGCGCACGGCCTGAATCACGAGGATGTCGGCGAGCCGGGTGATGACCGTTTCGCCGCCCGCGTTCAGCTGCTGCGCTTCGGCTGCGATGAAACGCAACGTGCTCTGTATCCATTCCATTTCAGGCGACTGCCAGGTGTCGACGCGAATCAGCGCCGGCAGCAGGCCGATCAGCCGTTGCGCGGCAGGGTGATCGAAGCGCACGAGCGCGCAGATCATCGTGGTCGGCGCGCCGCCTTCGCCATGACGAAGAATTTCGTAGCGGTTGCTGACGGCTTCGCGCGGCAGATCGAACAGCTTGCCGGCAGGGACGCCCGCTGCGCTCATCAACCGATGCCCCGCGCCGTGCGGCACGAGCGCGAGATCGCCGGGGCGCAGCACGCAACGCTCGGCGCCGCCCACTTCGAGCAGACATTCGCCCGACGTCACCACATGGAACATCATCGAGCGCTCGAACGGCGGCAGTTCGAGCGCCCAGGGCGCCGTGAACTCCGAGCGGCAATAGAAGGTGCCGCTCATGCGCAGAAAGTGCAGCGCTTCGCCGAGCGGATCACCGGATTCGGGCAGTTCGTTCATGCAGGCAGTGTAGGCGGCAGAGGATGTCCGTCCAAGCGTCTGGACGAATGATCAAGAATGGCGGATATCGGATCATTGTCCGTCCAGAAGCGCGTCGCTATTCTGGATTCACGGTCGCCGCACGCTGCGGCCTTCAGACGGAGGTGATCCATGAAAGCAGACGCGATTCTCGTGCTGGGCAGCACGGGCAAGACAGGCCGCCGCGTGGCGGAACGGCTCACGGCGCGCGGCGCCAACGTACGGCACGGCTCGCGCTCGGGCACGCCGCCTTTCGACTGGATGGATCGGGCGACCTGGGCGCCGTCGCTGAAAGGCGTGAAGGCCGTCTACATCAGCTACTTTCCGGACCTTGCCGTCGACGGCGCCGCCGACGATATCCAGGCGTTCACCCATCTCGCCGTGCAAAGCGGCGTACGCCGCCTCGTGCTGCTGTCGGGACGCGGCGAGACGGAAGCGCAACGCTGCGAAGAGATCGTGCGCGAGTCGGGCGTCGAATGGACGTTGCTGCGCGCAAGCTGGTTCGCGCAGAACTTCAGCGAAGCGCACTTTCTGGAGCCGGTACTCGCGGGCGAACTGGTGCTGCCCGTCGGCGACATCGGCGAGCCGTTTGTCGATGCCGACGATATCGCCGACGTAGCCGTCGCCGCGCTCTCCGACGACGGCCACGCGGGCCAGCTCTACGAGTTGACGGGCTCGCGCCTGTGGACCTTCGCCGATGCCGTCGCAGAGATCGCCAGCGCCACAAGACGGCCGATCCGCTTCACGCGCGTGACGATGCCCGAATACGTCGCCGCGCTCGAAGCTGCGCAACTGCCGCCCGACATGATCGGCCTGATCCGCTATCTGTTCACGGAAGTGCTCGACGGGCGCAACGCTTCCGTGCAGGACGGCGTGCTTCGCGCGCTCGGGCGGCGCCCTCGCGAGTTCGGCGATTACGTGCGTGCGACAGCGGCGACGGGCGTCTGGACGCCGGGTGTCGAAGACAGCGCGCCTAGCTTCTGATTGAGCCAGTACGCGTACGACACCTCGATGTTTTCCTGAAGCGCGATCAGGTTCGTGGTCTGATCGATCAGCAGTTGCCCGATCTGCGCGACCAGGTTGAACTCCTGCTCGACCAGTTTCGTCACCGTGTTGGCGCCGCGAATCTCGGCGCGCTCGCGGTTCCATGCGGCCCAGCCTTGCATCCAGGCTTGCTGTTGCAGCGTCAGACGCTCGACGACGGCTTGCTGCATCTGGACCAGTTCGCCCCAGGTGTGCAGGTCCATGCCGAAGGCGAGCAGCCGCGCGGTGTCGATGCTGTTGGTCGCCGAACGGGCGGCCCACCCGCTCAACAGCACGGGCATCTTCAGCGTGTCCTGGACGGCGGCGGCGCGTGCGGCCGGCGCGGTTTTCTGCACCGCTTCCGCGGCGGTCACGGCACCCGTTGCGACAGCCGTGGCTCTCGATGCAGCCGTTTGCTCCGCAGGCGCGGGCATGAGGGTCATTTCGTTCATGGCAGGCTCGTCAGGTAAGAGGAAGGGTCAGCCGCCAAGCCGGCTCAGCATGCTGTGCAGCGCCTTGATCTGGATTGCATTGCGCGAATAGTAGTCGGGCTGTTCGGGGTCGTCGCTCGTATAGCCCCACCAATCCCAGCAGCCGTCCGGGTTTTGCAGTCCACCGCCGTCGGCGCCCGTCGCCTGCGGATACAGCGCGATGATGTCGTTGCTGTCGGCGAGTTCGTTGTAGCCCGTCGTCATGATGTAGCGGTTGCCGTAGGGCGCCTGGTTCGTCACGTCGGCGCGTCCGAATACGTAGTTCACGTAGCTGTAACCCTGCTTGCAGCCGTGCAGCACGACGTGCACGCGTGCCGGCGCGCCTTCTTCGACGGAGCGCGGCACGTACGCATAGCCGAACTCGCCCATGCTCGCGCGCGCTTCGCCGCCGAAGAACTCGGTTTGATCGAAGCGCAGCAGACGGCCGCTCGTTTGTGGCGCGGGCGCCTTCAGGCCGTCGTAGATGTGATGCAGGATTCGATGCGACTGCATGAAACCGCCCTGGTTGATATAGGGCGGCTGGTTGGTATCGAGTAACGAGTCTTCTGGATTGTCGGTGACGATCGAATGGCCGGCGGGCACCGTGTCGTCGAACAGGATGTCGTCGGACGCGACGCCGAGCAACTCGTAGAAACGATGCGTGCACTTCACGACCTCGGAATACACGACGGTATCGCGCGACCCCGTGAACAGATAGACGCGGTCGCCTTTGAGATTCGACAGCGGATCGATTGCACCCGCCTGCGCGGTGTCGTGCGCGAGTTGCGCAAGGCGCGGCGCGCTCGGTCCCGTCTGCGGCGTGAGCGGGCTCATGCAGATGTATTCGGCGCTTTGAACATTGGCGTCCTCGGCCAGCGGCGCTGCGCCGCGAAATGACTCGGAGCAGCGAAACGGTCCGCCCGCAATCACGCCGACACCCGCAAAGCTCGCGGAATGCGCGAGGTGCAGTTGCACCGTCATGAATGCGCCTGAAGACAGACCGGAAATGGAGCTTTCGCCTTTCTTGACGTTGTAATTGCGCAGTTGAACGATATCGTTCGCCATTGAATAGTCCCCCGTACGAATAGCGCAGCCGCGATGATGCCCATCGCAACCGGTCAGATGTGTGACACGCAGAAGTCGCTTATCGACCGCTTGATGCGGTACTTCAAGATCGAAGCTCTATTGGTATAGACGACGTTGCGCAGTGCAGCAAGCGCTTTTTTATGAAGATTGCGCGACGAGATTCGGCTTAGCCTCGCGGCATAAAAAGCCATGCTGCGTGCATTCGATCGACGCGTTGCGCATCATGCTTTCGCGCCCACGCTCACTACTGAGCAGCGACAGGCTTGCCCAACGCATCCTTTACGCGCGTATGCAACTGCGTGCGGATTTCCTCGATGACGGGCGCGGGCAACGGAATGTAGTCGAGTTCCTGCGCCGTGCGATGTCCATTCGCAAACGCCCATTCGAAAAAGTTGAGTGCTTCCTTCGTGTGATCGGGCTTGTCCTGCGTCACGGGTATCAGTGCGAAGGTCGCGCCCATCACGGGCCATGCGTCCTTGCCCGGCTCGTTCGTGAGAATGCTGACGAGCGACGTCGACCAGTCCGCGCCGAGCGCGGCCGCGTTGAACGCCTCGGGTCCTGGCTGTACCGCCGCGCCCGACGCGTTTTTCATCGCCGTGTACGCAATATGGTTCTGCTTCGTGAAGTCCCACGCGACATAGCCGATCGAGCCGGGCAGATAGCGCACATAAGTGGCGATGCCTTCGTTGCCCTTGCCGCCAATGCCGCGCGGCCAGCGAACGGACGTGCCTTCGCCGACCTTTGCCTTCCATTCGGGGCTGACCTGCGACAGATAGTGCGTCCAGATGAGCGTCGTGCCGGAGCCGTCGGCGCGGCGAATCACGGCGATGGCGAGATCGGGCAGCGTCGTTTTCGGATTCAGCGCGACGATGGCCGGGTCGTTCCAGTTCGTGATCTTGCCGAGATAGATGTCGCCGAGCACCTGGCCCGACAGCGTCAATTCACCGGGCTTGATGCCCGGAATATTGACGACGGGCACGACGCCGCCTATCACGGTCGGAAACTGGACGAGACCGCTCCTGCTCAGTTCGCTCTCGGTCAGCGGCGCATCGGAGCCGGCGAAGTCCACCTGCTTCGCGAGTATCTGCTTGACGCCTTCCGTCGATCCCACGCCTCGATAATGAACGCTGCCGCCGCCGGATTTCTTGTAGCCG
The DNA here is from genome assembly GCF_046534875.1 of Paraburkholderia sp. SIMBA_054. NCBI lineage: Bacteria > Pseudomonadati > Pseudomonadota > Betaproteobacteria > Burkholderiales > Burkholderiaceae > Paraburkholderia > Paraburkholderia sp. SIMBA_054. The sequence goes on from NZ_JAWRXV010000046.1 coordinate 73,969, forward strand.
TCCGCCCATGCCGTGTAGATCGGCGCGGCGAAGGTGCTGCCCGCGCCCGTGATATCGGCGGCGTGAGCGTTGATCGTCACGAAGGTGGCAAGCAGGGCAATCCACGTTGGGATGGTTCTCACGATAGCCTCACGGTCGTTGGTGTTCGGATTGTCGGGTGATGGCCGGTCCAGCCGTTCGCTGTCGACTGTGAAGGATTGATGTCGACAGATGGCATTGCCGTGCATCTGATTACAGGACGGCGGCGTACGTGATGCAAATTGAATCGGCCTATCGCAAACCCGCGTGCAGACTTGGTCCGGGCGCATTTGCTTTTGTCGGAGGAGAGCAGGGTCGAGGTGGAGGAACTGGCGCCGCTGTTCGCTCGCCTCGATGTTTTCAGGCGGATTGCGCACGGCTGGCGGTCGCATTACGGCGCTGCGTCCCCGCGTCCGTTCGCCGCGTCAGGCGCGACGCGCTCACGCAGCGGATTTTTCATGCGGTATGCTGATTCGCGATCAACGATGTTTGACCTGTGCCTCATTTCCCGGAGATAGCGGCAATGGGCTTGCTGAGCCGGCTGTTTCATCGCGATTCCTCATCCGTGCCGCCGATGGCTGCCGCGCGCATCGACGAGGCGATCGGGCGCATTCTCGCCATTCATCCGCGGATCGCCGTCGCGAGCCGTTATCGGCATCGGCTCAAAGAACCCATTGCCGTCACGCTCGACTATGCGGACGAACTGATGGCTTCGCTCCCCGCCACGCTCGATGCGAACGCCGACGCGTGGGCCGGCAATCCGAGCCTGCGCGCATTCTTCGCGACCCCCGACGATATCGCCGATACCTTCGGCCGCTCGCAAGAGGTGCGCGCTTTCTTCGAATCGAATCCCGACGCCGTCGATGTGCATGGCACGCTCGGCATGGCGCTGACCGAGCGGCACGTGTTGGGCGTCGCGCTGGACGGCGACACGCTGCATCACGACGTCGCGCAAACCACGCTGAGTTTCAGCGACTACCGCGTGAGGGTCTGCGGGCGCACGGAAACGTCGCTTCGCGAAGAAATCGGGCGCAGACTGATCGATCAGCTGGCGCTCGAAGGACTGTCGATGCTGGCGGCCACCCGCGCCACGCGGCTCGCGCGCGGGCGCGAGCTGATGCAGGAGCGCGTTGCGCTGCTGCATCGCGGCGGCGCGGGGTTGGCTTCCGTCGCGGGCGGCGGCGCCGCTGTCGAAGCGAGCGAACTCGCGCATGTGCAGACGCAGATCGCGCAGAACGCCGAGAGCCTCGCCGCGCTCAGAGTGCCGACCGATATCATCGAACACGAACTCGAAGGCATTTGCGAGGTGTTCGGCAAGCCGGCGGATTACGTCTACATCAAAAACCGGCATATCCGCATCGATATGATGAACGTGGTTCAGGAAGGCGAGACGAAAGGGGGCAGCGATATCGAGTTTCACTTCGTTCGTGTTCCCGGCGTCACGCCGCAGATGCGCGCCTTCGCGCTGGTTCGCTTTCGACGCTCCGATCTGCCGCCGGGTGGATTGCAGATCGACGCCGCCATGCGTGCTCTTTAAGATCGAAAGGATGTCGCGGCCTTTGGCGAAGCGGAGGAATCAAATGATGAAGGGCTATGTGGTTTCATTGGCCGCAGCCGCATGCGTTTCCGTTTCTCTGGCGCCGTTGCAGCAGGCCGTCGCGCAGCCGTCCGCCTTGAAGCCGATGCAGGACGCGCAACGCAAGGCCGAGCAAAAGGCGCGCGAGGCAAAGAAGGAGGACGAGCGGGCGCAAGCCCCTGACGAAGCGCAAAGGCCGGAAAGCGCGAAACCGGCATCATCGCCTTGATGGGTGCCGTTGCAGTTTTCAATGCGATCCGCTTCGGCGTTGTGTATTTCGTATCGTTGAGAGGCTTGCGGAAACCCGACAACGCGCGTGGAAAGTCATAAACTGTTCGCATGCACCGAACTGCTTTTGAAGGACCCGCAGAAGTTGTCGCCGGCTTTTTCAACCTTGTGCGCTTTGTTCGATGGGCTGACTTTCGATGAGGAGAACGTCGTTATGGCTGAGCTTTGGGTTGCCAATATCGAAGACAACACGACCGACGAGGAAATCAAAACGTTCCTGTGTCACTACGGGTTTCCGCCGTTCGATTCGATCCGGCGCGTCGAAGGAACGGGCGAACGTCCCGCTGTCGTGCTCGAGTTCAATGACATCGGCGCGCATGTGTTGCAGAGTCTGCAGCCGCGCGTTCATAACATGTTCTGGAAAAGCCGCACGCTGACGGTCCAGGTCGTGCCCACGCGGGACGAGTCCTGAAACCGGCGCGGTCCATGCGCGGCATGGGCCGCTAGCCGAACCGACACGACGGTCACAGGAGACGAGCGATGCCTGAATTGAAGAACGAAAAGGACAGCGTACGCAGCGGACAGTCGAAGGGCGCGCGTGAACGTACCAAAGCGCCGGGACAAATGAAGAACAAAGAGTATGAAAAAGAACTCAAGTCGCTTCATATCGAACTGGTGAAGCTGCAGGAATGGGTCGTGCAAACGGGCGCGAAGGTCTGCGTGATCTTCGAGGGACGCGACGGGGCAGGCAAGGGCGGCACGATCAAGGCAATCACAGAACGCGTCAGCCCACGCATCTTCCGCGTCGTCGCGCTGCCGGCGCCGACGGACCGCGAGAAATCGCAGATGTACATCCAGCGCTATCTTCCGCATCTGCCTGCTGCGGGCGAGATCATTCTGTTCGACAGAAGCTGGTATAACCGCGCGGGCGTCGAACGGGTGATGGGATTCTGCACGGACGAGCAGGTGCAGAATTTTTTCAAGGCCGTCCCGCTGATCGAGCACGCCATCATTCAGTCGGGCATCATTCTCCTGAAGTACTGGCTCGAAGTCAGCGAGGAAGAGCAGACACGCCGTCTCGAAGCGCGCATTACCGACGAGCGCAAGATCTGGAAACTGTCGCCGATGGATCTGTTGTCATATAGCCGCTGGTATGACTACTCGCGCGCGCGGGACGACATGTTCGCGGCAACCGATACCGACCAGACGCCGTGGCACGTGGTGCGCTCCGACGACAAGAAACGCGCGCGTCTGAACCTGATTACGCATCTGCTCGACAGCATTCCGTACAAGACGATGCCGCGCCCGAAGGTCAAGCTGCCAAAGCGGAAAAAGGCGGAAGGATATCGCCCGACCGATCGGCCCGTCCGTTATGTGCGGGAGAAGTTCTAAAGGCTATCGACGCATCGCGTAGCGCACGCACTCGCCGCGCGAGAGCAACCGGCTCTCGCGCGACTTCATTTCGCGTCCTCGGCTTTGCCGCGCAGCAGCGCTTCGGGATGTCGCTGCAAATAGTCCGACAGCGCGCGGAACGACGCGGCCGTGCGCGCCAGCTCGCGAACCGCATCGCTCGTGTCCTGCTGCAATGCCGAATCGGGCTGTAGCGCAGTGTTCGCGGAATCGAGCGTCGCCTGCGCTGCCGTCAGTGCGCCCTTGGCCTGCGGCACCACTTGCATGTTGAGATCGCGCATCAGCTGCGCGGTGCTGGCGAGCGTCTGTTGCGCGTTCTTGCCGATCTGTTCGAGCGGCAAGCTGTCGAGACGCGCCACGATCCGGTTGAGCGACTCCTGCAGCGATTGCAGGCCGCTCGGCGTGGTCGGCAGTTCGGGTGGCGTGCGGTTCCAGTCGACATAGGCTTTCGGCGCGTTCGGGAAAAAGTCGAGCGCGATATACAGTTGGCCCGTGATCAGGCTGCCCGTCTTGAGTTGCCCGCGCAAACCGCGTTCGACGAGGAAATCGGCCAGCGCTCTCGGGTTGTCCCCGAGACGGCCGCCTCTCGGCTCCGACGCATAACGCGACGTGAAGCGCTCCGGATAGAACTTGACCTCGACGGGAATGCTGATCTGCCTCGTAGCGGGATCGAAGCGCGTGTAGATCGCCGACACCTCGCCGACCGTGATGCCGCGAAAATCGACGGGCGCGCCCACCACGAGGCCACGCACCGAACCCTGGAAGTTGAACACGTAGGTCTCGACGAGCCGCTCGTGCTGCTTCATCGCATCGGCGCGCGTGGCGAAGAGCGGGAACAGCGCTTTCACGGGCGCTTCGGGGCGGTCAAGCGACGCGGTTGGCGTCTCGAACGCGAGGCCGCCGACGAGGATCGACACCACCGACTGCGTATTGATCTGCACGCCTTCCGTGCCGAGCGTCACGTCGATGCCGCCCGCCTGCCAGAAGCGTGAATCGCTGTTCACGTAGCGGTCGTACGGCGCGTTGATGAACACGTGCAGCGTGACGCCGCCGCCGTCCTTGTCGAGATCGAACGACGTCACCTGTCCGACCTGCAGGCGCCTGAAATAGACAGGCGTGCCGACATCGACCGAACCCAGGTCGGCCGCTTTCAGCACGAACTCGCGCCCCGGCACGTCGCTCGCGAACACGGGCGGAACCTCGAGCCCTGAGTAGTCGCGCCGCTCCTGTTTCGCGTGGCCAATGTCCATGCCGATGAACGCGCCCGACAGCAGCGTGCCGATGCCCGACACGGTGCCGCCCGCGATGCGCGGCCTCACGACCCAGAAGCGCGTGTCGTCGACGAGCATGTCGGTGGCGTCGCGTGTGAGTTCGGCGGTCGCGATGACGTTTTTATAGTCTTTTGACAGCGCGACTTTCTTCACGACGCCGATGTCGACGTCCTTGAACTTGATCTTGGTCTTGCCCGCTTCGAGTCCTTCGCCCGTCCTGAAGCTGATCGTGATCGTCGGACCTTGCGACAGCACCGCCTGCACCGCCAGCCAGATGCCGACCAGCACGGCCACGATGGGCACAAGCCAGATCCACTGAATGCGCCAGCGCTTGGGCGGCACGGCGACGGCCTCAGGTAGCTCGGGCGGACGGCTCATGACGGTCGCCTCATGTTGCGCGTGAGCCGTTTGAAGGGGAGGGCGAAGTCGCTCATTTCGCGCTCTGCGCGGCCGCATCGCCGCTATGCTGCGCTGCCTGGGTGGTCAGGCCTTCGGCCGTGATGACCCAGCCGCCGCCCATCGCCTTGTACAGGTTCACGTACGACACCAGCACACCCGCCTGGGTCTGCGTCTGGTTCAGTTGCGCGTTGAAGAGACTGCGCTCGGCATCGAGCACTTCGATATAGCTGGTGTAGCCACCTTCATACCGCAGCCGCGCAAGATGCGCGTACGTCGCCAGCGCCTGGACCTGCCGTACCTGCACATCGAACTGTTCACGCACCTTCTGCGACGAGATCAGCGCGTCGTCGACTTCCTGGAACGCGACCTGGATCGCCTTGCGGTATGAGTACAGCGCCTGCTGCTGCACCGCTTCGGCCTGCTTCACCTGTCCGACGATCGCGCCGCCTTCGAAGACCGGTTGCGCGATCGAACCCGCAAACGACCACACGCGCGACGGCCCCGTAAAGAGCTTCGAGAACTGCCCGCTTTGCGTACCCAGCAGCCCTGTCAGCGAAATCTGCGGGAAATACAGCGCTTTCGCCGCGCCAATCTGCGCATTCGCCGCGACGAGATCCTGCTCGGCCTGACGCAGATCGGGGCGGCGCTCCAGCAGATCCGACGGCAACCCGGCCGGCACGGCAGGCGCCGCAAGTTCGGCCAGCGCGCGCCCGCGCAGGATATCGCCCGGATTGCGCCCGAGCAGCACCGAGAGCGCGTCTTCCTGCTGCGCGATCTGCGCCTCGATCTGCGGAATCACGGCGCGCGATGCCTCGTATTCCGACTGGCTCTGCGCGAGCTCCATCTGCGAGACCTCGCCGCCCTTGAAGCGCAGATCGAACACGTGCACGGATTCGGCACGGCTCGCCGTGGTGGCCTTCGCAATCTCCAGCTGCCGGTCGAGACTGCGCAGGTTGATATACGACGACGCCACCGACGACACCAGCGTCAGCACCGTGCCGCGCTTCGCTTCTTCCGTCGACAGCAGGCTCGCGCGTGCCGATTCCGTCAGACGCCGGTTGCGGCCGAAGAGGTCGATTTCCCACGATGCCGAGAGCGACGCCGTGTACGTGTTGAACACGGGGCTCTGCACATTCGCGAACAGCGGCGAGGACGACGTCGAGATCCGCTGGCGCCCGGCATCGAAGCCCGCGCCGACCTGCGGAAACAGCGCTGCGCGCGTCGTCACGAACTGGCCGAGGAACTGGTCGACGCGCGCGGCGGCGATCTTCACGTCGTTGTTGTTCGCCAGCGCGGTCGTGATCAGTTCATCGAGCACCGGGTCGTCGAACTGCTTCCACCATTCGGTGTTGGCGATGTCGGCCGCGTAGTTGTCGGGGAAGCGGTATGTCGCGGGCACGTCGAGCGGCGGGCGCGAGTAGTTCGGCCCGAGCAGGCAACCGCTCAGTGCAAGGACGCACGGCACGCAGAGAACGAGGGCGCGGCGCATGTCAGTCACCCTCGCGCGGTGCGGACGGGTTGGTCGCCGGGCCACCGCCGACTGTGGGTCCACCCGCTGACGGCGGCACCTTTGGCTCGCCCGGCGCTGGTCCCGACCCCGGCGCAAAAGGCGGCACATCCCCGGCCTTCTTCGCCTTCTTCTCCGAGCGCTCCGACATCGTCTCGAGCACGTAAAAGAACATCGGAATAAAGAACACCGCAATCGCCGTGGCCCCGAGCATCCCGCCGATCACCCCCGTGCCGATCGAATGCCGGCTGTTGGCCGACGCGCCCGTCGCGATCGCGAGCGGCACGCAGCCCAGGATGAACGCCAGCGACGTCATCACGATCGGCCGCAGCCGCTCCTCGGCCGCCGTCATGGTCGCGTCGAACACCGACTTGCCCGCCTCGCGGTTGAGCACCGCGAACTCGAAGATCAGGATCGCGTTCTTCGCCGCGAGCGCCACCAGCATCGTCAGACCGATCTGGAAGTACACGTCGTTGTTCAGCCCGCGCAGCAGGATCGCCACCAGCGCGCCAAAGAGGGCAAACGGCACCGCCATCAGCACGCCGAACGGCAGGCTCCATTTCTCATACTGTGCCGCGAGAATCAGGAACACCATGACCAGACCGAACACGAACACGAGCCCCGAGGTGCCGCCCGACTGCTTCGCCTCGAACGCCTCGCCGCTCCACGCCACCCCGTACTCCGACGGCATCTGCGCGCCCACCTCTTCGAGCGCGGTGATTACCTGGCCCGACGCGTAGCCGGGCGCCGCGTTCGCGGTGATCTTCACGGCCGGGAAGTTGTTGAAGCGCGTGATCAGGTCCGGCCCCGTCACGTAGCGCGAGGTCACCACGGATTTCAGCGGCACCATGCTGCCGTTCGAGCTGCGCACGAAGATCTGCGTCAGATCGTCGGGGCTCAACCGGTACGATGGCTCGGCCTGCAAAATCACCTGCCACAGCCGGCTCGAGCGGTTGAACTGCGACACGTACAGCGAGCCGAACATCGTCTGCATCGCGCTGTAGACGTCCTGGACGGGCACGCCGAGCGTCTCGGCCTTGTCGCGGTCCACGTCGACCAGCAGTTGCTGCGAGTTCGCGTTGAAGGTCGACGTGACGCCCGTCAGTTCGGGGCGCTGCCTGGCCTTCGCGACGAAGTCGTCCACGACGGCCGCGAACTGCGCGATCGTCGCATCGCCCTTGCTCTGGATCCACATCTCGGTGCCGCCTGTCGTGCCCAGCCCCGGAATCGACGGCGGATTGAGCGGCACGACGATGCCTTCGCGGATCTGCGAGAGTGCCTTGTACGCATCGATGAGCACGGCGCGCGCATTCTGCGTGCGGATATTGGCCGACGAATACCGGTCCTCGAAGCTCTTGAAGCCGACAAAGAACGTCGACGAGTTGTTCTTGTTCTGGCTGTCGAGAATGCTGAAGCCGTCCACCGTCGTGATACTGCCCACCGCCGGCTGCTTCATGAAGTACTCGGACACGCGGTCCGACACCTGCCCCGTGCGGTCCAGCGACGCGGCATCGGGCATGATCACGGCGCCCAGCAGATAGCCCTGGTCTTCGGGCGGCAGGAACGCGGTCGGGATGTCGCGCATCATCACGACGGCCAGCGCGATCATGCCGACAAACAGCAGCAGCGCGATCACGAAGCGCTTGATGATGAGGCGCACGGCGCGCGTGTAACCCGACGTCATGCGCGCGAACTGGTTGTCGAACCAGCGGAAGAAACCCTTCTTCTCGTGATGCCCTGGCTTGAGCAGCAGCGCCGCGAGCGCGGGCGAGAGCGTCAGCGCGACGATGCCCGAGATCACCACGGAAATCGCAATCGTGATGGCGAACTGCTTGTACATCTGCCCGTTGATGCCGCCGAGAAACGCGACGGGCACGAACACGGCGCACAGCACCAGCACGATCGCGACCACGGGGCCCGCCACTTCGTCCATCGCCTGCTTGGCGGCCGTCTTCGGATCGAGCTTGTGCACGGTCATGTTGCGCTCGACGTTCTCGATCACGACGATCGCATCGTCGACCACGATACCGATGGCGAGCACCATGCCGAACAGCGTGAGCATGTTGATCGAGAAGCCGAGTGCTTCCATCCCCATGAAGGTGCCGACGATCGACACGGGCACGGCCAGCACGGGAATCAGCGTGGCGCGCAGGCTCTGCAGGAACACGAACACGACGATCACCACCAGCACGACGGCCTCGAAGAAGGTGTGCACGACGTCCGTGATCGAGGCGCGCGTGAACTCGGTGGTGTCCATCGCGATTTCGTAGTCGATGCCCTCGGGGAACGACTTCTTCATCCCGGCGAGCGTGGCGCGCACCTGCTTCGAGACATCGAGCGCGTTGGCGCCCGGCTGCTGGTAGACGGCGATCACGGTGGCAGGCTTGCCCTGGAAGCGGCTGCGGATCGAGTAGTCCTTCTG